>CAYVAZ010000089.1:0-16262 GCA_964449065.1 uncultured bacterium | reverse complement strand
GCAAACGTTCCCATTGCCGGGCGGTGAGAGTGCAATCAAAAACATCAAACGGGTTGCGTTGGGATTGCTGTATGAGTTGTATGGTGACAATGCGTTCGAACAACATATTTCTGCATTGCAGGTTTTTTCGGATGCGGAAATCCAAATATATAAAGCGATGCTGCATAAAGGGATGAACTGCCCCTATACCTCAAGCATGGGGCGCTTGTTTGATGCGGTGGCTTCACTGACTGGATTGCGGCAAAGGGTTTCGTACGAAGGGCAGGCCGCGATTGAGTTGGAATGGAATCGCAAAAAAGGTGTTGAAGATTGCTATCCGTTTGATCTGTTGGAACAGGAAGACGGCGGCAGCGAAAAAACACCTAGATACCGAATCGGATTGCATTCGTTGATTGATGGCATACTAGCCGATACGCGGCTGAAAACCGCGGTGGATACGATATCAGCGAAGTTTCATAATACCTTGGTGGAAATGATTGTTTCACTCGCTGGAATGCAAACGGAAAAACGGGTTGTGTTGAGCGGGGGGTGTTTTCAAAACCACTATTTGTTAAAGCGGTCGATCCGGCGTTTGCGGGAAGAAGACTATGACGTATATTGGCAGAAGCAGATACCGACGAATGATGGCGGGATCGCGTTGGGACAAATCGCGTATGCCGCGCATTGTTTGAAGGAGGAGGAATAAGGCTATGTGTTTAGGGATTCCAGGCAGGATTGTGAGTATAGAAGGCGACGACCCGGTTTACCTGAAGGGGAAGGTGGAATTCGGGAAAATTGCCAAAGAGGTTTCTTTGGCGTATGTGCCCGATGTGGCAATCGGCGATTATGTGATCGTGCACGCCGGGTTCGCCATAAGCGAGATTGATGAAGAGGAAGCGCGGGAAGTGTTTCGTATGATCAAAGAATTGGATGAAGCCGCGCTGAAGGAAGAATTGGCATTATGAAGTATATTGACGAATACCGCGATTCGGATGCCGTGCAGAAACTGCTGAAGGCGATTGAGCCGCTTGCCAAGCAGCCGCGGTCGATGATGGAAATCTGCGGCGGGCAAACGCACAGCATTATTAAATACGGCATCGATCAACTGCTGCCGGATACCATTACGCTGATTCACGGGCCGGGCTGTCCGGTGTGTGTCACGGCGCAGTCAATTATTGACGCGGCGATTGCTGTCGCTTCCCTTCCCGGCGTCATCTTCTGCTCGTTCGGCGATATGCTGCGGGTTCCCGGTACCCGGGATGATCTGTTTACCGTCAAGGCAAACGGCGGAGATGTGCGGATTGTGTATTCGCCGCTGGATGCCGTGAATATTGCCCGCAACGCGCCGGATAAGCATGTGGTCTTTTTCGGCGTCGGCTTTGAAACCACGGCACCGACCACCGCGATGGCGGTGTATCAAGCAAAGAAAGAATCGCTGCCGAACTTTTCGGTACTGGCATCGAATGTACTGGTGCCCCCGGCGATGGAGGCGCTGCTGTCATCGCCCGGCAACCGGGTGGAAGGCTTTTTGGCGGCGGGACACGTCTGCACCATTATGGGAATGGAAGAATACGAACCCATCGCGAAAAAGTATCAGGTTCCCATAGTTGTAACCGGGTTTGAACCGCTTGATATTTTGCAGGGCGTATATCTGGTATTAAAGCAACTGCATGAAGGCAAGGCGGAAGTGGAAAACCAATACGCCCGTACAGTAAAAACCAAAGGCAACACCCACGCGCAAAAAATGATGAAGCAGGTGTATCAAGTGGTTCACCGCGAATGGCGGGGCCTCGGTGAGATTCCAGCAAGCGGCCTGGGTTTGCGGGATGAATTTAGCGGATACGATGCCGAAAAGCGCTTTGATTTGAATGTAAGCAATCAACGCGCGGAAGAAAACGAGTGTATCAGTGGATTGATCCTGCAAGGCATGAAAAAACCGCACGAATGCCCGGCGTTCGGTACACGCTGTTTTCCGGAAAAACCGCTGGGCGCGCCGATGGTTTCTTCGGAAGGAGCCTGCGCCGCGTATTACCGCTACCGCCGCCATGAATGGGTTCAAGCATGAAGACTGTTTCCTGTCCTATCCCCAAACACCATTATTCAAATGTCATGCTGGCGCACGGCGGCGGTGGGACGCTGATGGACCAGCTGATTCAGGATGTGTTTCGCTCTGCGTTTGATAACGAGCATCTAAATAAACAAAGCGATTCTTCTGTACTTACCATCAACTACCAAACCCTCGCGTTTACCACGGATTCGTTTGTCGTGAATCCGCTTTTCTTTCCCGGCGGGGATATCGGTTCGCTGGCTGTGAATGGAACCGTGAATGATTTAGCCATGTCAGGAGCAAAACCGCTTTATTTGAGTACTGGATTCATATTGGAAGAAGGCTTGCCGATGGAGGAGTTGCAGCGGGTGGTTGAAAGCATGAAACAAGCCGCGCAAGCAGCGGGAGTCAGTATTGTAACAGGCGACACCAAAGTAGTGGATAAGGGGAAAGGCGATGGGGTGTTTATCAATACATCCGGGATTGGTGTGATTGAGCATGGCCAAACAATTGCCCCGCAGGCGGTGAAGCCGGGGGACGCGATAGTCATCAGCGGGGATGTGGGGCGGCATGGGATTGCGGTGCTGGCCGCGCGGGAGGGCTTGGAGTTTGAATCGGCATTGGAGAGCGATTGCGCCCCGTTGAATCACATCGTACAAAAGCTGATTGAAAGCGGGATTGAGGTTCACTGCATGAGAGATTTAACGCGGGGCGGATTGACATCGGCGTTGAATGAGATTGCGAATGCATCCGGTTATACGCTGCATATAGAAGAAACCGCTGTGCCCGTAATGGAAGAGGTACAGGGGGCGTGTGAGATGCTGGGATTTGATCCGTTCGCAGTGGCGAATGAAGGGCGGTTTGTGGCATTTGTGCCGGACGAAGTGAAAGATATAGCGGTTGAGATTATGCAATCGTTTGAAGATGCCGAAAACGCAACCGTGATCGGTCATGTGACATCAGCAAGCAAGCCGTTGGTAACGGTGAAAAGCCGGATCGGGGCGACACGGATTTTGGACCGCTTGAGCGGGGAACAACTGCCGCGGATTTGTTAAAAAAAGGCGCCGTGCCGTTCAATCCGCCTGTAAATTCAGTAATAATCCGCCAATTGCTTTTGGTTTCGTGTTGACGCTTCACAACGTCCAATCTAGTTTGCTGTATCTTAATTGTGAGAAGAAGGATGAAGATAACTCTCATCCTCCCCCCGCTCTCCCTCTGTGGCATCACGTTTACCTACATTCCGTTTCTGGCCCGGAATGGTTCTATCTATTGCCAAATCATGGTTTATTGTATTACACTGGAAATCAGAATGATCACTCAAGCGAATGAGGTTTCTCCCATGAAAAAACAAAACGGCTTTCGAATTCCAAGTTTAACACGGCCCGCATCGTTCCACATCAATCGGCGAACGTTTATTCAAGGAAGCGCGGCTTCGCTGGCACTCTCATCCCTCAATTCTGAATTGATAGAAGCCGCCGCCTCCAAACGAAAACGCGTCGGCTTAATCGGCTGCGGCTGGTATGGCAAAAGCGACCTTTGGCGGCTCATTCAAGTCGCACCGGTAGACGTTGTCGCCGTCTGCGACCCGGATCAGAGAATGCTGGCAGAAACGGTGAACATTCACAGCCAACGGCTTCCAAATAATAAACAACCAAAAACATACAACGATTACCGGAGTATGCTTGAAAATCATGAATTCGATATCGTGATTATCGGGACACCGGATCATTGGCATTCCCTCCAGATGATTGATTCCGTGAAAGCGGGAGCGGATGTATATGTTCAAAAACCGATCAGCGTGGATATCAGGGAAGGCGAAGCGATGGTTGATGCCGCACGGGCAAACAAACGTGTTGTACAGGTAGGAACCCAACGCAAAAGCACTCCGCATCTGATTGATGTGAAAAAGCAAGTTGTGGAAGCGGGGCTGTTGGGTGAAATCGGACACATTGAAATGTGCTGTTATTACCACATGCGCGCCAACGGCAACCCACCGGTAGAGCCGGTCCCTGAATTTTTTGATTATGAAATGTGGACCGGCCCGGCCCCATTACGTCCCTTCGATGGATTGCCTCACAGAAGATGGTGGCGCACGTTTATGGAATATGGTAACGGCATCATGGGAGATATGTGCGTCCATATGCTCGATACCGCCCGGTGGATGCTGGATTTGGGCTGGCCGAAACGCATTACATCCACGGGAGGGATTTTGGTGCAAACGGATGGAAAGTCCAATATTGCCGACACGCAAACCGCGACATTTGAATATGACAATTTCAACGCCATTTGGCAGCACCGTTCTTGGGGCACACCTCCAGATCCGGACTATCCGTGGGCTTTATTCATCTACGGAGAAAAGGGAACGTTAAAAGCCAGTACCATGCGTGCCGATTTCATCCCGCAAGATAAAAATGAAAAGCCCCTGCATTTTGAATGCTTCTTTGAGCGCGAAAAATATCCCGAAGATTTAGAAGAGAAGGATATTGAACTCAATGCCGCGCCCGCCACCCGTCTGCACATGCTGGACTTTTTGGCCGCCATCGAAAACCGCGGCCGCCCGGTCGCGGATATCGAAGAAGGTCACATATCCACCGCGAGTTGTATTTTAGCCAACCTATCCATGGAACTAGGCGGGCGGCCTTTGCGGTATGATCCCCAACAACGGATCGTGACCGGCGACGAAGAAGCAACCAAACTCCTCCGCCGCTCATACCGTGAACCGTGGGAACATCCTTCCAAGATATAAACCCGCGGCAAATGGAATGAGGATTCATCATCGAAGACTGGGAACATTCTAAATGTCTGCCAAGTCAGAAGTGAAGACATTTGCAATCGGATGGTTTATGGTTCTCTTCGCACCCCCTCTGTCCTCCTTGCGTCGGACATCTCCCCCAAAGGCTTTGGGGGAGACAATATCTTTGTGGGAGACAATGGCTTTTGCAGACAAGATGCCTGCACTATTATGAATACTATTTTCCGTTCCGTCATTCATCGTGAATTTTTCTATTTGAAAAATGCTATTATAGGATAAACAGGGTGAACAAGGTTCCATCTTCATTAAATCAATCAATATTCTCAATTTAATTTTATTATTTTTGTAATAATTCCATAAAATCCCTTCCCGAATCTTGAATGGATTGATTTGAATACTATAATTATAGATAAAATTATAAATATTTATGAAAGTAATTATCTTTCAGTGGGAGAACAGATCATGGCTCGTAAAATGACCACCATCGACGGCAATCAAGCCGCCGCCTTCGTTGCACATAAGACCAATGAGATCTGTGTGTTATACCCCATCACGCCCTCATCCCCCATGGGCGAATGGTCCGATCAATGGTCCAGTATGGGACAAACCAATATTTGGGGGCAAGTACCTGAAATTGTTGAAATGCAAAGCGAAGCCGGTGCCGTCGGTGCTTGTCACGGTACCTTGCAGGCAGGGGCTTTAACTTCCACCTTCACCGCATCGCAGGGGCTTTTGTTAATGATCCCCAACCTGTTCAAAATTGCGGGAGAACTCACACCGGCTGTGTTTCACGTAAGCGCCCGCTCGGTCGCCTGTCAGGCGCTTTCGATTTTCGGTGATCATAGCGATGTCATGGCTTGCCGCACGACCGGTTTCGGGATGCTCGCATCCAACTCGATTCAAGAAATTATGGATTTCGCTTTAATCTCGCAAGCAGCCTCGCTGCGGTCCCGCATCCCCTTTATCCACTTCTTTGATGGGTTTCGCAGTTCGCACGAAGTCTCCAAAGTTGAAGAATTAACCGACGATGATATGCGCGCCATGATTGATGATGAACTGGTCCGCGAACACCGCCGCCGTGCCTTGTCGCCGGATCATCCCGTTCTTCGCGGGACCGCGCAAAACCCGGATGTTTACTTCCAAGGCCGGGAAACCGTTAACCCGTTTTATGCAGCCTGCCCCGATATCGTCCAGCAAGAGATGGATAAATTCGCGTCTCTCGTTGGCCGCCAATACAAACTCTTCGATTACGTCGGCGCACCGGATGCCGAAAAACTCATTATCCTCATGGGTTCCGGCGCCGAAGCGACTCACGAAGCCGTTGAATATATGAACGCTGCCGGTGAGAAAGTCGGCGTTCTTAAAGTCCGCTTGTTCCGTCCTTTCTCAATTAAACACTTTATAGAAGCCATACCGGAAAGCATTAAGAGCATTGCTGTTCTTGACCGCACCAAAGAACCCGGAAGCGTGGGTGAGCCGCTCTACCAAGATATCATCACCGCCATGTCGGAAAACGCTGCGGATGGTGCATCCAAATTTGCCGCCCTGCCGCGTGTGATTAGCGGTCGCTACGGCTTGTCATCCAAAGAATTTAACCCGGCCATGGTTAAACGCATCTTCGATGAACTCGATGCGCCCAAACCGAAGAACCACTTTACCATCGGCATCAACGATGATGTTTCGCACACCAGTTTGGATTACGACCCGTCCTTCGAAACCGAAGATAAAGATGTCATCCGTGGTATTTTCTTTGGTCTCGGTTCAGACGGCACCGTCGGCGCCAACAAAAACTCCATCAAAATTATCGGCGAAGGCACCGACAACCACGTCCAAGCCTACTTTGTTTATGATTCAAAAAAAGCCGGTTCGGTCACGATGTCTCACCTTCGTTTTGGCCCCAAACCGATCCGCTCTACTTACCTGCTGACATCCTCCGAATTTGTGGGCTGCCACCAGTTCTTCTTCTTGGAGAAATACGATGTTCTAGAAACCCTCAAACCGGGCGGCACCTTCTTGCTCAACAGCCCCTTCGGTCCCGAAAAAATCTGGAACGAAATCCCGAAGAAAGTGCAGCAAGAGATCATCAATAAAGACGTCAAGTTCTATGTGATTGATGCTTACAAAGTCGCCAACGAAACCCGCATGGGCGTGCGCATCAACACCATCATGCAAACCTGCTTCTTTTATCTTTCCAACATCTTACCGAAAAAAGAAGCCGTCCAAGCCATTAAAGACACCATCCAAAAAACCTATGGCGCCAAAGGCGAAGAAATTGTCCGCATGAACAACAACGCGGTCGATCAAGCTGTCAGCAACCTGCATGAGGTCAACTACCCGAAAGAAGCGAGCAGCACGATAGAAATGCCGCCGGTCGTCTCTCCCGAAGCGCCGGAATACGTCCGCGAAGTCCTCGCGCCGATTATGGCCTCCAAAGGCGATACCGTTCCGGTCAGCCAGATGCCGGTCGATGGTACCTTCCCCACCGCCACAGCGCAGTGGGAAAAACGCAACATCGCGCTTGAGATCCCCGCTTGGGATGAAGCCGTTTGCATCCAGTGCGGCAAATGCGCTCTGGTATGCCCCCACGCGGCGATCCGGGTGAAAGCGTATGACCCCAACATGCTGGATAACGCACCCGCTGCCTTTAAATCGGTCAAAGCCCGCGGAAAAGAATACGAAGGGCTTGGCTATACCGTACAAGTCGCTCCGGAAGACTGCACCGGATGCGGTGTTTGTGTTGAAATCTGCCCGGCCAAGAACAAACAAGAACCGAAGTTCAAGGCCATCAATATGGTGGATCAAAAACCGATTCGCCTACAAGAACGCGAAAACTACAAGTTTTTCCTCGATTTGCCCGATATGGACCGCGAAATACTCAAAATCAGTACCATCAAAGGTTCACAGCAGCTGCGGCCCTTGTTTGAATACTCCGGCGCCTGTTCTGGATGCGGTGAAACGCCTTATGTGCAATTGATGACCCGTCTCTTCGGCGACCGCGCTCTTATCGCCAATGCGACCGGTTGTTCTTCCATCTATGGCGGCAACCTGCCGACCACGCCATACACGGTGGATGAAAACGGCAGAGGCCCTACCTGGTCGAACTCACTCTTCGAAGACAACGCGGAATTCGGGTTTGGCTTCCGCTTGACCATCGATCATCTTAACCGGTACGCGATTGATCTCCTTAAAAAACTGTCGTCCCAAGTAGGCGATGGCATGGTGGATGACATCATCATCGCCGATCAATCCACCGAGTATGGGATTCGCTTGCAGCGTGAACGGGTGGCAGATTTAAAGCAAAAATTGAACTTTATCGACTCGAATGAAGCCAAACATCTTTTTAATGTCGCTGATTATTTGGTCAAGAAGAGCGTTTGGATCGTCGGCGGTGACGGCTGGGCCTACGATATCGGCTTTGGCGGGTTGGATCACGTCATCGCTTCCGGCCGGAACGTCAACCTCTTGGTATTGGATACCGAAGTCTACTCCAACACCGGCGGGCAAATGTCCAAAGCCACACCGCGAGGAGCGGTCGCGAAGTTCGCCGCCAGCGGCAAACCGGCGCCGAAGAAAGACCTGGGCTTGATCGCGATGTCTTACGGCAATGTCTATGTCGCGTCCGTGGCAATGGGCTCCAGCGATAACCACACCATCAAGTGTTTCTTAGAAGCCGAAGCCTACAACGGGCCGTCGTTGATCTTGGCCTACAGCCACTGCATCGCGCACGGCATCAACATGCGCACCGGTTTTGATACCCAAAAGGCCGCGGTTGATAGCGGACACTGGCCGCTCTACCGCTACAATCCCGAACTGGCCGACCGTGGAGAGAATCCATTGATACTGGATTCCAAAGATCCGACCATCTCCTATAAGGATTACGCGTATCAGCAAACCCGCTTTAAGATGCTTACCAAGAGCAAACCGGAACTGGCGCAGCAGCTGATCGAGCAAGGCCAAAAAGATGTGTCCAACCGTTGGAATTTGTACAAACACATGGCAATGAAAAACGGCGGCGACGCTGTAACTCAATCGTAAGTGATGCCAGCGTAATGAACTAAGAGAAAGGATTGATCATGGACTTAACTTGCAAATACCTAAACATGACGTTGAAAAATCCCATCGTTCCTGCCGCTTCTCCATTGTCGCAAGAGGTGGATTCGATCAAACGGCTGGAAGATTACGGCGCCGCGGCGGTGGTATTGCACTCCCTCTTCGAAGAACAAATCAGCTTCGAAACCTGGGAACTCAACCACTTCCTGACCTACGGCACCGAAAGCTTCGCCGAAGCGCTGGATTACTATCCCGAGCCAGAAGAATACAAACTCGGGCCGGATGAATATCTCGAACACATTCATCAAGCCAAGCAGGCGACTGATATACCTATCATCGCCAGTTTAAACGGTATTTCCCAAGGGGGATGGATTGAGTACGCCTCGAAAATGCAGCAAGCCGGCGCGGATGCGCTCGAACTCAACATCTACTACATCCCCACTGATTTGGAATTAAGCTCCGAATACGTGGAATCGATCTACCTTGATATCATTCGCGATGTCTGCGAACACGTATCCATTCCGGTCGCGGTGAAACTCAGCCCGTACTTCACATCCATGGGCAACGCGGCGAAAAAAATGGTTGAAGCCGGAGCATCCGGTTTGGTGTTGTTTAACCGTTTTTACCAGCCGGATATCGATATCGAAAATCTCGAGGTTAAACCCAACTTGGTGTTGAGCAATTCAAATGAATCGCGGTTGGTCACACGCTGGATTGCCATCCTGCACGAACGCGTCCCGACCTTTCTGGCGGCTTCAACCGGCATCCACACCGCGGAGGACGTAATCAAAATGGTGATGGCAGGCGCCAACGTTACCACCATGTGCTCGGCCCTGCTGATGAATGGCGCTTCCCATATCCAAAAAGTTCTGCGCGATGTGGAAGTATGGATGGAAGAGCATGAGTACGATTCATTGGCAACGATGCACGGCAGCATGAGCCAGCGTTCCTGCCCGGAACCGGCCGCGTTTGAACGCGCCAATTACATGAAAGCGCTGCAAAGTTATGTGTAGATAAAGGAACTCGGACTAACGCCAGGAAAAAGATGTGGATGTTTTTAAACACAATACCGTTTCTAGTACAGCGTCACACATAAGTTAATGGTAGCCTCGCCGTTGTTGTCCCCCTTGATTAAGGGGGACAACAACGGGTAGCCAGCTGTCATTTTTTAATTGACAGACTACTAGTTTGGATTGAATTGTAAGCCAAACGAAAGAAAGATATTACGTTTTCAACATGCAACAATCTATAATTGCAACGGTATAAAAACCCCTCACGGCTTGTGTTGTATCTTTTCCTGATGGTTCAATGCGTGGCGTGCCATGATTTCGGCGTTCTGCGGGGCATCGCGTACGTGGATGACATACCCGCCATAGTCATATATTTTCACCCAGCCTTTGTAGCTTTCGCTCAGCACATAATGGACGCCGGTGATATCCACGCTGATCAAAAAGTTCACGTCATACTTATCCAATATATACAGCCAATACGGTTTTCCGCTGTCGTACCACGCTTTAATTTCAGGATCGATATTGGTTAACTGCAGCAAGTCATCGCGCTCATGCACGCGGTATGGGTCAATATCAATCCACAATCCGTCTTCACGCGTCCAACCGAGAGGATAACTTCGCGCGCCGTAGACCCCCAATTCCTCTTTGGCGTATTTGCTGCCCCATAAATCGTAGCGGCTGTCGGTATATACCTTCATAATTTCCGGAGACAAGCGCCAAATCAAATACCCTGCGTAATTATCGTGATTGTAAATTGGGCCTTCTAAACCAATGCGAATAATGAAGTCAACTGAGTTTTTGGGATACTTTTGCGGGATGTAGCCATGGTTCTTTAAGTAGGATAAATCTTCATAATTGCGCACCCAAATCTTGCCGGGGCGCAAACCAAATGTGTACGCGAAAAAAATAAAGATCAGCAAAATATCAATATGATAGCGCAGTCCCCAGTTTACCCAGCGGGATAACCGCTCCCAAACCGTGGCCGCGTCACCACGTTTAACCTCCTTCGGAATCATGGTGTCGCGCTCTTCGGCCAACGCGCTCATCAGCGGCGGAACGGCAACCAACGCGAACAGCGGAATATGCCGCATGTGGTTCAGCGCTTGATGCCCAAAGAATACAATCGCAAGCCCTTCATACAGCCAAATCGAACCGGCGCGCATCATCGGCAAGAGAAACAGCGCCAGAATGATGATCTCAAACGAGTTGGCAAAGTGCATATTGGGCGACTGCATCTCTCCGATGTTTTCCAGCAAAAAATTGTCACCCATCACTTTAAACGGCAGCAGGTGGATGTGATATCCAAAGGGATTGATGAGTGAAGCCAGCGAAACCGCCGCCAGCACAATCGAACTGGTCTTGAGCCGGTTGAACGAGGGTGAAGTGGGGTTTTCCTTCAACCAGGTGATTAAGCAAAACCACACATCGCTGACCCACCAAAAGAAGACCAGCAAGATGCCGATAACCGCCCCGCCGTGCAGGTTGATCCAAACAATTTCCGCAATCACGGCCAAGAATAAATACAGCCACCATCGATCACTGGTTTGAAACGACAAAATGATGTGCAAAAAAATCACAATAAACAAATAGGTAAAGATAGGAGGCCGCAAAAACAACCCTCCGGTTGACGCCATCAGCATCACCATTGCGCCCAAGCATGAAATCTTCCACCCTACCCCATTGCGCTGCATATAGAGGATGAACAAGGCGGTCATCACAGTTAAGACGACCGATTTAAAGACAATCGCCCCTTGCAACCCACCTATGCTGTAAAACAGGTAGAAAATCAGATCGGCGAGCCACTCATGGTTGATCCAGGGGGTATTTTCACCGGTATAGGTAAACACATCATACGGTGGAAAAGTGAAACCGTTCTTGGTGAAATAATTCCACAAATATTCGCCCGTCTTGATGTGCCACCAAGGGTCGTTGCTTCCGCGAATGGGGAACATCCCCGCCCAAAACGCCCCAATCAGTGTCGCGAGGATCATCCCCCCGGTGATAAGGCGCATAGGAGCGCTTTCATTGTGTCTGGTTAAATCATCGTTCATCCTAATAAAACCCTCTCTTGTATCTTTCCAAGATTACATCCGATATTTTTTTCAGTCAAATCGGGGCGCGTAAATAATTGTAATTCCTGAATTTTTATCTTCCGCAAAAATCCCCGCGTCAAAAACCGGAAAAATCATACTGTTTATCTCGATTGCTGTTAGAGAATCAATAGTGAAAAATAATCAAAATTTTTCTTGACAATATCAGTATTACTATATATAGTAAGTATTGCTTGATTAAATAAAGTTTAAAAGCAAATCCCAAGAGGAGGATTTTAAGATGGCTATGACGAATCAACGGTATATATCACCCGGTGCGGACCGATACATACAACGCTCGCAATCCCGCTTAGTACGGCTGAAAAAGCAGCGTGATAAGCAGCGCCGCAAAGAAATGACCAATGGAATTATCTTTATCATGATTGGAGTTGCCTTCGCTGTGGGCTTGGTTTATCTGATTGCCTCCACCGGGAATTTGAATATGACCGCCAGTAACGGTATCTCCGGCTCATTCGAACGCTTATTGAACCGGTAAAATCATCTTAAAAAAGACTCGTAAAGGGTTTATCCCCAACTCTTTTGTTCATATCCCCTATCTCCGAAGAAATCCGGCCGATCCCCAGGCCGGATTTCCTTCATTCATACCATTTGTACTCCAACGGGGTTACCTATCATAGCCTGAGTTAATGTCAATTATGATTGGCTATTGGTTGAATCATGGTAATTTGGAATAAGCCAAATCTTTCAAGTGAAACGCAAGGTCGATCGTCTTCTCCCCTTGGGCTGCTTTCCGTACACAAAAAATTTTAAATCTGTAATGTTTCATGTTTTTTAACCTCGAATACACGCCAATTCACGCGAATAACAACACGGGAATTTTCAGTTCATCGGGCTTTATAGAGATGTTATTTTGGATTATCAGGGAAGAAAAGCGTGCTTCCGGCTCGGCAGGAGCCTCGCCCTCCTAAACCTGGCCCGGTGGGAGCCTGGCCCTCCTAAAAAACATTGTTTAGACAACTTCTTTTAAGTATAATTACATTGAGTTGGACGAATTGACGCACCGGTTGGAAGCCGATGCTCCCCAGTTGTGTAGGGAGAGTAGCCCTTTGGGATAAGAGATGAGGACGAGGAGAGCGATGGCACCCTATGACGCAATCGTGTTCATAGAGGGTATTGTATCCATAAACCCTCACCCCCGTCCCTCTTCCAGTGTGCAGAATCCTTCGCAGGGGTGAAGAATATTTCGTGTAAAATCCTTCCTAAATATCCCTCTCAAACTATCAAGGTAACAGATAATTACTTTTATAGGTAAATTATTGCGTTGATTTAATCAATTATAATATACTCATTATAATTGACTTACATTTTTTTTACCAGAATTAGTTACTAAATATTCTTCTAGATATGAAAGTTGGCACACGGCTTGTATTAGGTGTTATCAACAACATCAAACACCAGGAGTCGAACATGATGGAAAAAGCATATCTTGACCGTTGCTTCGAGCAGAAAAGCATGAGCGAACCTCTCACGGCAGCAGAAGAAAAAGAATTGCTGATCCGGTTTAAAAATGGAGACATTGCCGCCCGCCACCGTTTGATAGAAAGCAATTTGCGCTTTGTCATCAAAGTTGCGATGAAATACCGCAACCAAGGCATGTGTCTTTCCGATTTGGTGCAAGAAGGCGTGTTGGGTCTCATTGAAGCGTTGGAAAAATTTGACCCGGAGAAAGAATGCCGTCTGATTACCTACGCCTCCTGGTGGATTCGTTTGTACATTCAACGGACACTCGAACAAAAATCCCGGCCGGTGAATTTGCCGATCAACAAACTCGATATGCTAAAAAAAGTGAAAGCCTACGAACAAAGTTTTTGGATGGCCAACGGGCGTAAGCCGCGCAACAGTGAAATCGCCGCTGAGTTCGGCATCGAAGAAAGCAAGGTTGAAGATATCATGGATTTCGTTCCGGTCTTCAATTCTATACACGGGGAAGAAAATGAAAATGCCGGTCTGGAAAAAGTTTTGGTTGAAGAACGTTACCCGGATGCCCGTGAAGTCGTTTGGTTAGATGAAGCCCGCAAGCGGTTGTCTAACGCGATGGATGTGCTGAACAATCGTGAACGCCAAGTGCTCGCCATCCGGTATGGCTTGAAGGATGGAGGCAAAAAACTCAGCCTCCGCAAAGTGGGCATCGAAATGGGACTGAGCGCGGAAGGTGTGCGCCGCATTGAAGAACAAGCGATGAGCAAACTGCGCCGTCCCTGTGTACAACACAAAATGGCAACGCTGCTTGCCGGTTAGTCCCGAAACAAGAAATCAAAGTTGTGTAGTCTCCCTCCCTACACACGCTGTCTCATACTCCTTACTGCACCGCCGGTCCCCCAGCCGGCGGTTCTCTCTTTTAGGGGATTTTTTTTCAACCGCGAATGAAAGAGTATGTTTTAAAGGGGAATAGTATGTTTGTCATAGCAGATCCCGCCGTCTAACTGTGCAAGGCAAAAGGTTTCCGAAATGGCTCAATAAAAGATATGTTCTCCAAGAATTAGCAATTGTGAGTGTACCCTATCTATTAGTCTTTCAACAATGAAATGATGGTAGGTAAATTTATTCTCCTATTGTTAAGGAGTCTGTTGTTGTCCCTCTCCTTGATTAAGGGGGGTAAGGGGGATCGAAGCACGCTTCCAACGACGCAAAATCCCCCGGAGCCTTCGGCTCCACCCCCTTATGTAAGGGGGTATAACACTGCGCTAACGCTTGTGAATGACTGATCCCACTCATTTCATGTGGATGGGTAAGCATTCACCCATCATATCAGCCTTGATGGACTACTATTGTATCCATCTTTTGCGCCCATGTTCGGGGCATTCTTTCTGGAAAACAGGAACTGAATGCAAAGCAAATACGTGTGTTGGCAAACCGGTTTTCCGTTTCTCCAGCGGTTTTCATTTGATCTGATGTCAAGGATTTTATTGGCTTTTATTTAACCCTCTCGAATTTATCACTCCATCGAAGGTGGCTCATGAGTGAATACAAAGAAGATCCATCATTATTGGAAGTGAGAGTATGGAAAGAAAAATGCAGACAAGAATTTGAGCATTTGTCGGATGAAGAAATCCGCGAATCGTTGAGAGTTGATTCAAAAAGAGTTTTGTCGAAATATCATGTTGAATTGGAACAAGTTGATCCTGCACCCCAGAAAAATGAATGCTTACAATAATATTTTCTTCTATTCCGTGTAAATCTTTCGGCCTGTGATTTTGGGGTTGAATGGCTATCATTCCTCATCATGAGCGATCAACGAGCGAAACACGAACAAGAGCATTTTGACAGATTGGCGCAGGAAACCGGGGAAATCTGGTGGGGCAGCACAACCCCCGCGGGTTTGTTGCGGAAAGAACGCCGCGCCGATTTGATTTTAGACGCCTTATCCTCCTATCAAGATCCACTCGTGTTGGAATTGGGCTGCGGTACCGGTGCGCTGACCCGGTTCTTGCTGCAAAAGGTCACGGAGATGCGGCTGGTGGGATTGGATATCTCGCCCATGAGCGTGAAAGAGGCCATCAAGCGTTTTCAGCAGTATCCCCACGCGGATTTTCAGGTCGCCAATGCGTATCAGCTGCCCTTTTCCGACAACTGCGCCGACGCGGTTGTGGGGGCTTCGGTGATACACCACTTTGAGGTGGAAAAATCGTTGGAAGAATGCTTTCGTGTATTGAAGCCCAGCGGGTTGATTTGGTTTTCCGAGCCTAACATGATGAACCCGCAGGTGGCGATTGAGAAGAATGTCCACTGGATCGGTGGTTGGCTGGATAACAGCGAAGATGAAACCGCGTTTTTCCGGTGGAGTATCGCCAAGACACTGCGCGGGGTTGGATTTGTGGATGTGAAGGTAACTCCGTATGACTTTTTGCATCCCGGCATCCCCAAAGCGTTGATTCCGTTCGCGAATGGATTCGGACGGCTTTTGGAATCGCTTCCCCTATTGAAAGAAATTTCCGGATCATTGACCATTCAAGCCCGCAAACCGGATTAAAGCATAGACTAGTACCCTGTCAATCAAAAAATGGCGGCTGGCTATCCGTTGTTTCCCCCCTTGTTAAGGGGGGCTAGGGGGGGATCGGTACCCGTCAATAAATCGTTGACACTGTACTAGAGACTTTCAGAGTTGCGTAGACGTTGTGTAGGGGCACATTGCAATGTGCCCCTACGGCAAATGCAATACTAATATCAAGTTGCAAAAAGAATGTGAGTTATGACACCTTTTATCCTAAAAAAAGCAGTTGCTATTGAAAAGTATGCCATAACTTTTTGAATATAATATAATTATAAAATGCGGAGCAGTTGAAAAATAATCACCAAAAGGGTGAGAGCGGTCA
>CAYVAZ010000088.1:0-16356 GCA_964449065.1 uncultured bacterium | reverse complement strand
GCAGCGAACGATTAGAAAAATGGGCATATCATAATGTAGTGCGTAACGTGAGTTATGATATAATTAAAAATGGAATAAGGATTGATCATAAAAGAATCCATGTACGGTACGCGAAATGGTACGAGTAACGGTAAAAGATCTCCAACAAAATATTTCATCCTATCTTCAGCGTGTAGCAAGGGGAGAGACCCTTCTTATCGTGAGTGAGGGAAAACCGGTAGCAGAATGCAAACCGGTAGACACGAAAAGAAATGTCCCCAGACCATACGGATTGTGTAAAGGAGAATTTGAAGTACCGGATGATTTCGATGATCCTTTACCCTCTTCTATATTTAATATTTAACCGAAGGTTTTGTGCGATTTTTTTAACGGTTTGCTTACTCTTTAACCCATCCAATTTTGGCTTCCGCTTGGGTTTCCCGCATCCTTTGCTATGATTTGGTGTTATCCCTTATGGAGAAAATGTGTTTATATGAATACATCATTGAATGATATCGTGCAGAATCGCGTTTTGCTGGCAGATGGGAATATTACATCCGAACTCTACAAAGAAGGCTTTTTTGTGAACGCGTGTTACGAGCAGATTAACCTCAATCAACCTGCCGTGGTGCAGAATATTCATGAATCCTTCAGCAAGGCGGGAGCGGATATTCTCATCACCAATACCTTTGCCGCCAACCGCATTGTGCTGAACGGGTACGGCATCCCCCAACTCACCAAAGAGATCAACCAAAAGGGGGTTGAACTGGCCCGGGCATCCGCCGGGGACGACAAATACATTCTCGGTTCGATCGGGCCGTTTCCTAATGATTTGTTTGAAGGTAACGATGAAAGCGAAATCGCTTCTGCGTGGAAAGAACAGGCGGAATATCTTTTAGAAACCGGGATTGACGGCATCTATTTGGAATCGTTTGCCGATTGGAAGCAGTTGGAACTCGCCTTAAATACCATACAAGGCATGAAAATAACGGTTCCTGTTATTCCATCGGTGATGTACGACGCCTTCATCCAATATGATCCTTCCAATTGGGACAAACTGATTCAACACGCCAAACAGGATGGCATGACCATTGTCGGTATCAACGGGCTTGGTCCGCAGGAATCGTTGGATCAAACCGAAGCCTTTAAAGAAGTGGCTGAAGAGGGCTTGAAGTTGTTCATCCGCCCCAGCATCGGCAATCTACAAAATATTAACGGCCGTCTCCTATCTATGGCCTCGCCGGAATACATGGCCGAGTTCGCCCGCCGGTATGTGCAAAAGGGCGCCGCGATTGTGGGCGGCGATTGCGGCATTACGCCGAAGATGATCCGTGAAATGCGTTCGTTCCTGCGTTCGGTCCAACCGGGCAAGCAGGTCACCATCGAAGTGACCAAAGAAGAACTGCCGGATGAATCGATGACACCCGTTTCCATCAAAGAGCGGACATTATTCGGGCAAAAATTGAGCGAGAAGTTTATGGTGTCGGTGGAGTTGGACCCACCGAAAGGGATCGATGCGAGCAAATCGGTTGAAGGGGCGAAGTTCTTGTATGAAAACGGGATCGATGCCGTAAATATTGCCGACGGCCCCCGCGCAACCGGGCGGATGTCTCCGACCGCTTTGGCAATGTTGGTAAAACGTGAAGTGCCGATTGAAACCATCATCCACGTTTGCTGCCGCGACCGCAACCTCCTCGCATTGCAGATGGATTTGATCAGCGCGAACGCGCTTGGGTTACGCAACTTGATGCTGATTACCGGTGATCCTCCTAAAATGGGCATTTACCCGGACGCGACCGCTGTTTTTGACTTCGACGCGATTGGTCTCATTCAAGGCGCCAATTGGCTGAACCACGGTTTGGATTTCGCGCGGCGCCCGATGAAGGGGCAGACGGAAATGGTATTGGGTATCGGCTGCAATCCCGGCGCGACTGACCTTGATCTGGAAGTGAAACGCTATGAACAAAAAGTAAAAGCCGGGGCGGAATATGTATTCTCTCAGCCGGTGTATGACCATGAACTAATCCACACCTTTTTAAAGCGGATTGAATACGTCGAGCCCAAGATTCCATTCTTTGTGGGGATTCTTCCACTGGCGAGTTATAAAAACGCCGAGTTCCTGCATACACAGGTTCCGGGCATGCAGATACCCGATGAGATCCGCGAGCGGATAAGGAAGGCTCCGGATAAACAGTCGCAACGCCAAGAAGGTGTCAACATCGCCGCCGAAGCGCTTAGCATCGCCAAGGATTATCAGCAGATCCAAGGAGCGTATATCTTCCCGCCGTTTGGGCGATATTCCGCGATATTGGATGTCTTAGAAAAATCAGGCGTACGGTGAGAGGTTTCTCTTTGTTGAGGTGTTTGTATACGTTCCGCCGTTTGAAGAGTAATACCGTTTCCAATTATGACGGGGAGCATCGGTTGACAGCCGGTACATGGATGCGCACTTTAACAACCTTAGCCCACCACTCGCGAAGCAAGCCCAGGGAGGGCGAGGCTCCCGCCAGGCAGGAAGCACGCTTGAATTCCATTCCCAATTAGGATTGTTAATTTATCGCTGCGCTTAATCTACCATCCCAACTAGGGCAATTCAGGTTTGCGTAGATTGAAAGAGATCGTCTTTGATTCCCTCTACCCCCTTAATAAGAGGGAAACAACGAAAGATTCTGTCTATCCAACTCTGAAATGCGCTAGAAACGGTATTATTTACTGAATACGTTGGTATTTGATACAATTTCCAATTCATAATCAAACGCGTCATAATAAAGATTGTGCTGTTCCGTTTCCACCTCTCCGCGTTGAAAGTCTACCGTATCCGAACGGACAAATTCTTTTGGGGGATGAAACTTCGCGCCATGATTGGAGTTGACCGCCATCCGGTAGGGGTCCATATTTCCAAAATAAAAATCGATGATGTTATCTTTATCTTGTTTGGAAAGGAATGTCCATTGGTGTTTGGCTGCAATCGCCAAGTTCACATCCACCGGCACCCAGCCGTAGGGAGACAGATAGATCACACACCAGTCGTGCAGGTTTTTTAGATCCGGATATAGCATCCATCCCGTTTCCCATCGCGCGGGGATACCGGCAATTCGGCACATGGTAATAAACGTAAGCGCCAACTGACCGCAGTCACCGTAGCGTTTGTTGAAACAATATTGGCTGATGTTGGGAATGGTAGAATATTCCCGCGCATAGCTGTAGTTAAATTCATTTGTCATCCACAGATAGATTTTCTTTGCTTTCCAATACGGGTTGTGCTCACCGCCAATCAGTTCTTTGGTTTTTTGCGCGAGTTCATCCGTGAACATTACATGGGGCGGTTGTTCTTTCGTCCAGTGTTTAACCGAGTCCGGCAATGCGGATGATACGCGGTCCGGATTGATTCGATTCACGCGGGCATGTGAGGTATAAGAATACTCCACTTCAAAGACAACTGGTGTTGATTTATGCACTTGGCTTTCAAAATATACCGAACGATGTTCTGCCTTATCATCCGAAATATTTTTCGTTTCCGGTGTGGCGGAATGGATGATGACGTTCGATTGAAATGGGTTCTGCTGTGGGATAGGCAGCCAACAATAAACGAATTCACCCGGTTCAACCGCGTCTTGTTCGACTGTTACAGTCATTCGGTTATGAAAACGCTGCGGCAGCAATTTTTCATAGTTTTCATCGTTTGTTTCTTCAACCATTGAGGCCACAAAGCGCCCCCAGGTTTCGCTCGGCGGGGTTTTGCGCATCGCTTTGGCATCGGGATAGCGGAACAGCAGATTGCTGACGCTGGGTGAGATGTAGCGGATTTCTCCATCGATTTCGCGGCGGTCAAAGCGCCCTTCTTGATCCCACTGTTCAAATAATGCTTCTGTCACTCCGTTCAAACGGGATTGCAGTTGCTGAAGTAATTCGTCTTTGGTCAGGGAGTAATCCAACTTGATGCGGCGCTCGCGCTCATACTCCCAGCCGGGCTGCGATGCTTGGGTACTGTTCATAGTTAGGGAGAACGTCATCAGAAATAGGATGATCATGGAAACGGTTCGGGTCATATTGTTGCACTCTTGGATTGGTATTTGAAAAAGTATAGACCGGTTTTTGGTCAATGAACACGGTACACTTTCACCAGCAGGTCGATATCACTGAAGCGTCTTTCATAAAGCAGCGTGAGTTCTTCCATTTCGTTCAGGCGTTGGCTCATCACATACGCCCCGCCGTACCACAGATCGAAGTTCACGATTTTTTCCGGAGCCAGCGATTGCAGTACGATTACTTTGTTGGTCTTGCGCACGAACATTTCATGCCGCAAAGCTTTGATGCTCTCATCGACAGGGGTCTGGGCAACGCTCTCTTTTGGTTGCAGCAGATAATAGAAAGACCACCGTTGCGGTTCGTCATAGCTCCGTCTGGGCAGGGTATCCATAATGGTGGTGAAATAGAAATTGATGGCCGGGGGCATGAATAAATCGTGCGAGATGAACAGGCCGGTGAAATCTTTGTGTTGAACAAAACCGGTCAAAATGTGAATGATGCCTTCATGGCGGGTTTCCATGGATAAATGCTGTTTTTGATAGAGCGGTATTTGTGCGGATAGACTTATTGTGATAAATGCGGCTATTACAGAAGCCGTTAAAATTTTGCCGGGTAATGTTTGTAGGAACAAAAAACGCTGGATGATCCATTGCAGCGAGATTCCGGTCAACAAAAACCACATGCCCATGGGGATGAATACAAAACGAATGTCTTTCATGGGATGAACAACCGCGGCCAAAAAATGCACCCAAAATAGTGTGAATACCGGATTCATAACAAATCGTTTGGGTGACAGGAAAAGTCCGATGACCATAATGCCGGCGGATACATAACACACCCAATCGGCGGCAAAGAACACCTCCGGCAGGCGGATGGGATACAGGATGATACTTTCCCAGCTTAAGGGGGTGCGGGCGTTGGGGTTGTTGGCGGCAAAATACGCGAACCCGCCGATTTTTTCTTTCAAATCGGGGATAAACCACAACGCCAATATAAGCAAAGGGATGCCGAAATATTGCAGGTTTTGTTTGGTGATAAACCCCTTTATGGCAAAGCCGGATTGCATCCACCGCGATAGAAACAATGCCGCATAGGTTAACCCGGCGTAGTTGTATTTGTATAAAAACAGCAGTCCCAACAATACTCCGGGCAGGAAAAAGGATTGCTGTTGGTCATTGTCTTTCGGCAAAGAAACCAATACCGCATAGACCAAACACAAACCGGGCAGTTCGCTCATAATGCTGGTGGCATGATGGGCGATGAAGGGAGACGCTGTCAGCAGCAGCCATGACACGATTGCGGCGGCAACCGCACCGACTTGTTGCAGATTGAAATACTGGAACAGAAACCAGGCGGAAAGCAGCAGCGACCCAATACACACCAACCGGGCGGTCTCTAGCGAGGCACCGAAGAGTACAAACAAAGTGCCGGTTATCCAAGAATGAAGCGGCGGCCATACGACTTGTTCATTGGTATGCCGCCAGAGATGAAATAAGTCAAAATGGCGGATGTCATACCAAATCGAAGCTCCCCAGGCACTGCGTTCGTAGCCGTCCCACGAGGCCAACTCGCAACCCAGTATAGAATGCTCAAACAACCAGGCAGCCAGCAATGCGGTCCAGGATACAAACAATAGTTTGATGCCGGCGTGCAAACGAACCGTTTCAGATTGGAGTGAATTCATGAGGTTATTTGAAGATGTTATAGAAGAATGATAAAAAGAAACATGCCCGAGGCGAGAGTCGAACTCGCACGGCCAAGGCCATACGCCCCTCAAGCGTACGTGTCTACCAATTCCACCACCCGGGCAAGACTGATAATGAGTATATTTTTCAAACAAGGATTGTCAATCATTATTGAGGTTAGAGAGTAAAAGTTAATTTGACTTAACCACATAAAATTAATTCAATTCTCACATAATCCGCATAATAATATCTAAAATAAAAGGAAGAAAAATCTTTTTAATCAGTAAGGGTGAACGAATGATAAAAGGATTCACACTGATTGAACTGCTGATTGTGGTTGCCATTATCGGAATTTTGGCGGCGATCGCTGTCCCAAACTTCCTCAATGCGCAAATGCGGGCAAAAATATCACGCAGCTACGCGGATTTGCGGACCATCAGCACTGCGGTCGAAACCAACCGTTTAGACCGGGGTGTTTTGCTGGTCGATATGTGGGATGACGATACCGATTGGGGCTTGCAGCGAATAGACAGCATTTTTAACGGCGTAGGACACCGCTACCAGGGACGCCGTTCTTTTTATGAAGCGTTTGCTCCTCTCACCACACCGGTTGCCTATCTTTCCTCAATCCCAATAGACTCGTTTGCCGGATTGGACCGCCGCAAACGGACCGCCGCGGAAGTGAGTGATTATTGGAATACCGATACCTACGGCTATGTTGATAACGATGTGGAAGATTCAGGTATTGATCATGGCGCGTTGGCTTATACCGCTGAAAACGCACGTGTTTTTGGATTGGATGAACTTGGGCCGAATGAATACATGATGGTTGGTATCGGGCCAGACGGAAAATTCGGCCTGGGTGAAACTGTCGGGACATCACTGAGTTACGCTTTTCCGTATGCCGCCACTAACGGCCTCATGAGTGTAGGGGATATCGTTTTACGGAATTAAGCCTATTTCAATACATCTCAATCAAACTATAGCGTGCCTGAGAGGGTTGATAGAATTTCCCAAAGTCTTTCCCCCTGAACAAACCGCACTGCGCACACATCTATGCGTGAAGGATTTCTTCGGTGGGCTGCCGGACAGGGGATGTTTCGCGATGGCAGGTTGTACTTCTGAATGTGCTCTCGCGAGAAATTGTCCACTATAGGCAGCGGGCTTGCCTAGCCATACTCCTTCTCAGCCATACTCCTATTCAACCAGGAAACGCCATCTTCCATTGTGCTACTATATGCTGTGAAGGCATAAAGTCTATACTGAAGAAGTCTATACTGCAATATACGCCTTCGTGTTAAACACCATTTTAGTCTTTGCCGATAACAGGTCAGCGATATGAAGTGCATATTCAAAAAATCGAATCGATTTCCTCATTCCTCCCCCAATGCAATGGGGGAGGTTAGGTGGGGGTTAAACGCTCAGTGCTTTAAACCCACCCCTAACTCCTCCCACCTTTGGGATGGGGAATTTCTCTTCAAGCGGCTGGCCTATTACCTTTGCCGAAGCATTAATCATTAGACTTTATTTTTATTACCGAAAAAATCGATTATAATAATGGACAGAAGAATAAATAACATGATCCCGAATTGGATTTTATATGGCTAAAGAAGATTGGGCAGACCGTCAAGTGGCCGGAGTAAAAGCGAAGCGCTCTTTGCATTACGGCGATTCCAAAGGTTCAAATAAAAGCGAAGCCGAAAAAATTCCGGTGATTCTGTTGGTATCTCCTGAATACAAACGGGTACAGATGGAATTGAAGGAGATATTGACAAAAGGCGGCAAACACATTGCCAGTGATGGGGTTGAGCTATACCGCCAGGCGCAAAACCGGTTAAGCGGTGACTTAAAAGGCAAAGTGATCGGATTGGTCATCACAGACAAGCCGGATGATTGCTATGCGCCCACGAAGCTTGATTTTCCGATGTGGAAAGAAACAGTTTTAAAGTATCAGGACGATTATATCGAAAACTGGATTCAGCAAATTGCCGCCGATATGTATCCTTCTACCCTAACGGTGATAACCTATTTCCGCCGCAGCAAGGGACAACTGTCAGACGAAGAAATTGAAAACTTGGAAGACGAGTTTGAAGCCTTGCAGCAAGAAAACAAAATCAAGTACCGGCCCTGTCAAACCCAAGAAGAAGTGGAAAAAGTGGTCGATAAGGATTTGATCGGCATGGCCCTCAAACAGCAACAACAAAAAGACCGGATGAAATCGTTCATGCGCGGCCGCAATCAACTCTTGCAAAAAGCGCAAAAGTTGACCAAAGACGCCCGCAAAAAAATGTAGATTTTTCTCTTTTCAACCAATTAATTATGCTGAACCGTTTTCACCTCTTTCTTCTCCTCGTATGGCTTTTGATGACCGCCGTCTCATACCCTCTTTTTCTCTATTTAACAAATAACCCCGGCGTGATGCTGGGGATCGAAAAGACGCAGCCGGGCGTTTCCATGCGAATTGGCAGGGAGAATCTGCAAGCGGGGAATTTAGAGTTGGCTGTGGAGGCGTTTTCTCATGCCCAAAAGCAATACGCCACGCTTTTCAAAGAATCCGGCTTGAAGCGCCATCAAGAATATTTGGCGAATGCCAAAATCGGTATCGCGGATTCGTACCGCATATTAGGCGCCACACCGGAACGGAAAATTGCCGTGGAATATTACCAAGACGTATTGGCAATCTATCCGAAAGGCAAGCACGGACAATGGCATCTTTCCATTGGAATGGCACTGGAGCAATTGCAGCAGTATGACAAAGCCATCCACCATTTTGATCAAACCATGCAATATGGAACGGGGTTAACCCGCCTGTATACCTATTATGAACGGGGGAGATCCTATTTGGAGCAAGGCATACTGGAACCGGCGTGTGAGGATTTGTACTGGTTTGTACGCAGTCAGCGGTGGGAACTTGCCGAAGAGCAATGGCTGGAATTTTTGCGCCTGGAAAACGCGGAACATGAAAAACGTTACTTTATTCTTGCATTTGCCTATAAATATTTAGGTAAAAACGAAGAAGCGTTAGCGGCAATCCAGCGGTATTTAGCGTTCTATCCAAACGATAGAGCAGCCTTATATTTAAGAAGTTCATTATTGGGTCAACCGTTCGTACAGGACGGACAGGTTATTTCTTTGAGCGAATTGTTGCCCCCCCAGTCTTCAACACCATACCGGTTAACCACAAGCGGACTATTCAATCTTTACATTGCTGAAGCGGGTTTTTATTCATTACAATTGCGGCTGTCGCCAGATGGTGAAGTTGTTGATAACGAGCCGGATACAATGGAGTTGCCGAAGGTAAGCGTGACCTGCAATGGAGAAGACGTTTCTTCTTTCTATGCGGCGGGGGATGAACCGACTGATTATTCGATTGCGTTGGAATTGGTGGAAGGGAAGAATTTGGTGCAGTTTCAAACCCAGCCGCCAGCGATTGATGAGCCGCAGCAGGTTGTGAATTTGTATTCGATCAAACTGCTGCCCGCATCCGATTAAGATGTGTATAAAAACCCTACACGCGTTTGCGTTTGCTGGTGGGCAAGATGCCCATTTTTTCGCGGTACTTTGCCACCGTGCGGCGGGCGATGTTGAGGTCATAATCTTTGTGGAGGATTTCCATAATTTTTTGATCGGAAAGCGGTTTCTTTTCGTCTTCTTCATCGATCAGGTTGCGGATGATTTCCATGACGCTTTTGGATGACATATCATCGTTGCCGCCCGATTCAAGCCCGGTAGAAAAAAAGTATTTTAATTCAAATAAACCGCGAATGGTTTGCACGTATTTTTTGTTCACCACCCGGCAGACCGTGGCTTCGTGAATGCCCAACTCATCGGCGATGTCTTTGAGCTTTAAGGGTTTGAGAACTGTGATGCCTTCTTCCAAAAAGCGTTCCTGCTTATCCATGATGGCTTTGGTGACCCGGTAGAGGGTACGGTTGCGTTGTTCAATGTTGCGGATCAACCAAATCGCCGACTGAAATTTTTTCTTGATAAAGTCATATTCTTCGCCGGTGATGCCGTCTTTGTTGTGCAGCATATCCAGGTATTTTTTGCTGATGCGCAAAGGCGGGGCGCCGTCATCGTTCACGCGAATCTGCCATTCGCCCCCCACACGCTCGACAAACACGTCGGGGGAGATGTATTCGTTAGATGTGGGAGTGTATTTCCTCCCCGGACGCGGAACCAATGTGCTGATAAAGTCGGATATTTCCTGCACATGCTGTTCGGTGACCCCCAACGCGCGGGCGATTTCTTTAAAGCGGCGGCGTTCCAGCTGATCCATGTGATGGCGGATGACCGCGAGGATATCGTCATCGTCGATATCCATGTGCCGGCATTGGATTTCCAAGCATTCCGACAGGCTGCGCGCGCCGATGCCGGACGGATCAAAGGTTTGAATCAGGGCAAGGGTTTCTTCCACACTTTCAAGCGGGCAATCCAAAAAGTCGGCGGCTTCTTTTAAGTCGATTAACACATAACCGTCTTCGTCGATATTTTCAATCAAGTATTCGCCGATGGTTCGCTGCAATTGGTTGGCGGCACTGACATGCAGCTGCCAGTTCATATGGTCTTTCAGATTCTCTTCTTGCGCGATTTGGGTGTTGTATTCTTCTTCCTCTTCTGTAGCATAACTTGTGCCGGAGGATATATATCCGATATCGCTGCTGTCAGAAAAGTAATCTTCCCAATTGTCGTCCAGTTCTATGATGCCTTTTTCTTCGTTGTGGTTTTCTCCATTTTCAGAAACCGGCATGTCTTCATCTTTGTTGACATTTGTATCCACCGGTTCTTCTTCTTCCAACATCGGGTTTTCCGTCATTTCTTCTTGCAACAATTCAGACAGTTCCAGCGTAGACAACTGCAAGAGTTGAATCGACTGCTGCATCTGCGGCGTCATGATAAGCCGTTGCGACATCTTTTGTTGTAATTGCAGTCTTTGATCCATTTGGGTACCGTAACTTCTTTGATTCAAGGTGAAATGAAGGGATGGGATAGAGTAAAAGAAAGGGTAAAAATGTCATATTTCTTTTTACAAAACCATGCCCCTCATCATATAAATTTTCATGCCAAATTATCTTTCCTATATACGATTCAGTCAATAGTAAGATGACTTATTCTCGATATATATTTTGTAAGTATTTGAAATATAATATCTTACAAATAATGAAGGTTGCAAAAATACTGGCTGATAAAATCAAAAAAGAGGGGTTGTTTTTTTTTGATTTTGTGCATAGAGACCGATATACGATATACTTAGCAAAACGACAAATTTCACGAAAAGGTTTGCATGATGATTTTACGTACTTCGCTGGTTTTAATTTGTGTTTTGGAATACGGAATGGCTGAAACTTCTTTGTGGGGACAAAACCAAGGAATGGATGAATCGGTTTTTTCTTCAAATCATTACACGCAATACTCCCAACCCGTGCATCCTGCTGACAAGCCTGAATTTAAGATTGTTGCTCCTGTAAAAGCGGCGATTGATCCTTCCGTTCTTAACAATCGCTCCACTGCGGCCCTGCGGGGGAATGTGGAACTGATTTTTTTGGCGGAAGAGACAGAAATCATTGCAGAAATTATGAAGCGCGATCTCAATGTCTCGCAGGGTGAAGACTCGTTCTCGTTTACGATTTTTGATGCCTTCGATCAACCCGTGGTCAGCCATTCGATTCCGGGGGATGGCAATGCTACGAACAATGTGGTATTTGGGCCAATACAAAACCAGCAATTTACCATTTCTTTACCCGCCACAGGAATTTACACGCTTCGAACCACTGCCGGCCGGGATATGTATTATGATGCGGCGGTTAGTTCCCGGCATTCCGCCCTACGATCCACCTTAGAATTTATTGATGGCTCCCGGTCTATCGATCTATTTTTTAAAGCCCCGCCCGGCGAAGTGGCCTTTAATGTGTCAACCATCCACAATGCCGGTATCCCTCAAACATTACGGATTCACAATTCAAGCGGCGAAGTGGTTGAGCGGTTGTTTTTGAACAAATTAACAACAAGTTTTTCGTTACGTGCGGATATCCCGGCTGATGAAGAGGGGAAAGTATGGCGGCTGCATGTCCCCAAGCAGGATTTGGTGTTGAATTCACAGCAGGTGGATTTTTGGTTCCGCAGTGCGGAAGAATTCTTCGATTTTGAGTTCAACCAAAAACTCCTGCAATTGCGGGAATTGAAAATGGCCGGCATCCCCGGTATGAGAGTTCCGTTACGGTTTGAGATGGAAAATACCGGATTGGAACAGGTTGAAGTATTTCCGGAATTTACGCATCAATCCGGTTTTCAGTTGGAATTTGAAGAAATGCCCTCTTCCATTGCAATAGACAGCGGGACGCAGCAGAATCAAATCTTTTATGCCAATATTCCACAAAACACCGGTCCCGGTGATCAAGCGAATTATGTATTGAACCTGAATGACCGCAGCGGGAATCCCATCATTTCATCGAAAGTGGATGTTCGTGTTGTAGAGCAAAAGCAATTAGACCCGTCGCGGCAGTTTTTGTTTTTCAGCCCGGACGAGTTGGAAGAGATTCGGCGGTTGGGGCGTGAGGGCGAGCCGTATCAGCAATCAATTTACAACAGCATCATCCGCCAGGCCGACCGGTATGTCGAACAAAACCTTCCCGTGCCGGATGAAGAAGCGCATTGGCGGGGAACGTATATTTGTGACGGCATTGGCGATGGGGATGATGATCCGAATGACGGCACCGGCGCCCCGCTGATTTTTGATCCGCTGCGGCCGGGGGAATATATTTGTTCGGTTGACGGCGAACGCTATCAAGGCGAACGCTACCGCCGCGGTTGGATAGGAGAGTATTATTTTGAATTGTTCAACCGCATATTGCGGATCGGGTATGCCTATAATTTAGAGCCCAAACCGGAATACGCGCAGTATTTAAGGAAGACATTTTTGGATATTGCCGACCGGTACCAATCGTACCCGCTGGATGATTATCAAGGCAATCCCAGCGCATGGGCCGCGCGGCTGATGACGGAAACCTTGGGGGAGGCGATGGGACTGACCTCCATCTTGCCCGCGTATGACGCGGTGCGTGCCAGCAAACACTTTTCACGGGAAGACCGCGCGCATATCGAATGGAACTTTATCCGCCCGGCAGTGAAGATCATTGAAAGCAATCTGATGGGAATAACCAACTGGCAGTCTTGGCACAACACCGCGATTGGCTTGGCCGGATTTTTGATGGATGACCAAGAACTGATCGATTCCGCCTTGCATGGCGAAAACGGACATGAGTTTGTGAAAACTGTTTCCATCCGTGAAGACGGCATTTGGCAAGAGGGCTCGGTGGGATATCACTTCTTCGGTATGGTGGCGATGAACCACCTGCTGGAAGCGATGGATGCGCATGGCCTGGAACCGTTTGATGAGAAGATTGAATTGGCTTATTCATCGATACTGGATATCATGCAGCCGGACGGCAGCTTTCCGGCGCTAAACGACTCTCCCCCAGATTTTATCCACTTTCGCGCGTCTTCGTTTGAAATCGCGAACGGGCATTACGCCAATCCTGTTTTTGATCAAATCTTAACCTTTATTTATGAAACGCGGGGGTTTGGCCGGGGTACGGCGGAAGCGCTCCTTTTCGGCAAGCCGTATGAATCAACCCCGTTTTCCATTGACTCCACCATAAAACCGAAGATGGGGTTGTCTACTCTCCGCAGCGGTTCCGGCTTGGAGGATCAACATACGATGATGGATTACGGCCCGCACGGGCAATTTCACGGGCATTTTGATAAACTGCATCTCTCTCTTTACGGCGCGGGTGAGAACTGGCTTCCTGATTTGGGAACAGGAGCGACCAATGTGCCGGAATTTTCCGGCTGGTTCCGCAATACCATCGGGCACAATACGATCATAGTGAACGAGCAGCCGCAGAAGATTGATACGGAAGAAACCCGGGATATCCGCTTCTATCGCAACTCTTTCCCCGCGATGCAGGTTATGCAGGCTGCGTTTGGAGCGCCCGTGTATCCGCAAGGCGCAAACGTCCGCCGAACGGTGATTACATCCAACGACGAATACTCAATCGTGATTGACGATGTATCCGGTGCCCGGGGGGCAATTGATTTGGTGTTTCATTCCTCCGGATGGTTTGACCCCTCTCCCGGATTTGAGCCCTTGGGCGGCGCGCCTGGTTGGAATAATTCCAGCGCCAGCGGGTATCAATTTTTACAACCGCCGATAGTGGAAAAAGAGAAGGCGGCGGAAATCATGCAGTACACCACCGCTGACGGTGTACACATCGTCACCCAAAAAGAATACGGCTTTACCGATGATATGGAATCGATCACCGAATGGTCGGGCAACATCAATCTGTCTGATGATGCTACCGAAGGCAATACATCGCTTTCATGGGTGGTGGTGCCGCGAGACTTCCAGAGTGTGAGCAAGTCGTTTGATACACTGAATCAAAAACCGGTGCCCGACCGCATTACCTTCGATTATAAACTAGAAGGCAACACGTTTGATTTCTTGACCATGCAGCTCACCAGCCTGCCGGATTTCGCGGCCAGCGGGTGGATCATTACCAGCGGTACGCGGGCAATCACCAATCAATGGCAGCAGGCGGATCTGGACCTGACTCAGCCGGATTTTGTCAACGGCAGCGGTTTCCAATTCAGCGAAATCCGTTTTGAGGTATTCAATGCCAATCAAGAAGAAGGGGCATTTAAGATTTTGATTGATAACATCCAAGCATGGAAAGGGGATACCTTAATCGAGCCGGAAGAACGGCGAATCCGGTTTCAGTTTCCCGGCGGGCAATCCACCCAATATTTCTTAACGGACGGCCCCTCGATCCGCCCTCCAAGAACGCATCCGGTTGTGCTGGCAAGGCGGGGCAATACGCAATCGACTCAGCACATCACAGTGATATCACCGGAAGAAGCGAATGAGGAAAATGAATTCATGGTTCAGCACATTCAACCGGGTGAACTGCGCTTTGTTGGTTCTGTGCGTGACACGGTGTTCGAATTTAACACCGAAACAAACCGCTATGCTCTGTTTTCCAATGGAACGATCACGAACGAATTGGCAGCGATCGGTACGCTGGATTTTGTCCACCCCGAAAGTTTGATTCATTATCAATCCAACCATGCGGCGGATATTTCCATACAGTGGATGGTGAACGTTCCGAATTGGGTTCATTACACAAAGAACAACGAAACGAATGACACCTTAGTTTTACGGGATATGCCTTTTAATAGCATTGAAATCACACTGGACGATCAACCCTTCTTTCAATTTGATATGGAAATTAACGAGCGCGGCAATGTGAATTTAATATTGAAGGATTTACCGCAAGGAGAGCATCAATTTACAATCAATTCAGAAACCTCCGCGGATGTTGAATCGTGGGAGGTGTATTAGAGCAATTCAGGTTTGCGTAGATAGAAAGAGATCATCTTTGATCCCCCCTAGCCCCCCTTAACAAGGGGGGAACAACGGATAGCCAACCGTCATTTTTTGATTGACAGACTACTAGGTTTTATTCGTATTCAAGAATTTCGATATCGACATTGCCCATCAGCGTGGCGATGCCGGACTGCTGATCGAGCGAGCCTTCCGCCAATTTAATGTGCGCGGCATCCATCTCGATGCGGTTGAGGGTCGCGTCCAACGGATACCATTGGCCGTCGATATAGACTTCGTTCCAGGCGTGGTAATAGAAGCCGTCGTCTTGGTAGACCAATCCCGCAATCAGCTTGGTGGGGATGCCGACCGCGCGCGCCATAGCGGTGAACAGGGTTGAGTGCTCGTTGCAGTCGCCTCTCATCGTGCGCAATACTTCAATGGATGACGGAATGGTACCGCGAATTTCTTTGGCGATGTTCGAGTAAAGATAATCGGCAATTTTCACCGCCGCGTCCCATTTGGATTTCGCGCCCTGCGCCACTTCAAACGCTTTGGCTTGAATATCGGGATGGGACGTTTGAATAAACAAGTCTTCCCCCAAATAGGGTTTAAGCATGACATCATTTTCAAGCGGCAGGTCAACATCTTCTTGCGGCTTGGGGAAGGAACTGTAATCCATCTTGTTGATTTGCATGGTGATAAACGAGTTGTTCTCTTTCAGTTTGATTTGCTTCACATCGTCGAACAGAATTTGATCGGAATTTGCCCCGTAAATTTTGAGTTGGAGCTTGGATACCGCAGCGGGGTTTTTTAGCGGTTTATCCGGTGTGATTTTTGACGCATCCAGCAGATCCTGCATGTTTTCTTCAGCCGGGGGCAAATGTTTTATATCGTTCGCGATAAAACTCATATCGGTCGCCTGCTCTTCGGTTTCACGTACGGAAGTGAATTGAATGCCGGCAATGGCGGCGGATTGTTTATAAATATTGCCATCGTTATCAATCCACACTTCTTGATGCAGTCCTTGGAACTCGATATCCAATTTGTAGGCGTTTACGGTAGTCCCATCGGGCAGGTTGAGTTTTTCTTCGCTCTCCACCACCGCGTGAACCGTGCCGAGTGTAGCCAATGACGGTTCAAACACCGGATAGGATTTTTTCTCTCCCACTTTTAAGCCTTCTTGTGCCATCGCCAAATGCAGCACATCGACGGGATAAATTTTGGATGGAATATCAATTTCTTTGGAGGCGGAATAGCCTTCCGAGCGGGAGACCAAATGCA
>CAYVAZ010000087.1:0-16374 GCA_964449065.1 uncultured bacterium | reverse complement strand
AAAACCATTTTTCAAGCAATCGTCAATCATGGATTGCGTAACATCAGTTATTATTGCTGTTTCGCCTTCTGTTCCTCAATCGCGTGGGAAAACACGTCTTGCAGGCTCATTTCTTCCCGCACCAAATGCCGAAGTTGCACGCCCGCGTTGTGCGCCGCTTCATACACGGTTTTAGCGCCCTGTTCTTCGCGCATTTGCACTTGCAGCAGGCCGTTCTTTTTCGGCGAACAAACGCCGTTGCGGTTTTGAATTTCCGCCGCGAACCGGTTCACATCCCCTTTCACGCGCACTTCATACGCAACCTGCGCCATCTTTTTCAGCGCGCCGATTTCGCCGTACGTCGCAAGCCCGCCTTGAAACAGCACCATCACATGATCGCATACCATCTCCACATCCGGCAAAATATGGCTGGAAAGCAGCACCGATATCCCTTTTTCTTTGGTGATATCCATAATCAGTTCCAACATGGCCTGCCGTCCTTGCGGATCCAGCCCGTTTGTCGGTTCATCCAACAGCAGCAGTTTGGGGTCATGCACCAGCGCCTGCGCCAGTTTCACCCGCTGTTTCATCCCGGTTGAAAACGTTTCCACCTTGCGGTACCTTGCTTCACCCAATCCGCAATAGTGCAGCACCAAATGCGCCCGCAGCATTGCTTCGTTTTTCGGCAAGCCGCTTAACTGTCCGCAATAACTCACAAATTCAACCGCGCTCATGCCGGGAATATAACAATCGTCTTCCGGCATATAGCCGATCATCCGCCGGGTTTCCGGCCCGAATTTCCGCGGATTGTAATCCAACACCTTCAGCGAACCTTCGCTGGGTTTTAAAAATCCCATAATGGTTTTGAGCAGGGTACTTTTGCCGGCGCCGTTCGGCCCCAACAGCCCGACACTGCCGAACGGCAATGATGCATGGATGGCGTGCAGAACCTGGCGCCGCGCGTACATGACGGACAATTGGTTAATATCGATAAGATGCCGGGGCGATGTCATAACGTATCAAAAAACTCATTCAGATGTACAATTCATTGTAAACAACTCACTCAATTATGACTATACGGCTGAAGGCAAAAAAATATTTACCGGAAATTAAATTTATTTTGCATAGGATTCGTACTATTTAGCGGAAAACAAAACATACGGAAAAATGGTACGTTTATGGTGACAGCAGCCCTATCTCAACCAGAGGTCTTCAGCGAAACCGCGGGAAACACCACGGGGTCCAGTCAGGAAGACCGGGCATCGCTCCGCCTGTGGCAGGGGGGCAACATGCGGGGGTATAATGAATTGATTGAACGGCACAAAAAACCGCTCTTTCAGTTCATCTTCCGCAAAATACGCGACGCCGATGAAGCCAAGGATGTATTGCAGGAAACGTTTATCCGGTTGTATAAAAACAAAGACAAACTCGATGAAAACCGCAACATTAAATCTTGGCTGTTTCAAACCGCCAACAATTTATCGATAGACCTGTTGCGCAAGAAAAAACCCGACCGCGTTTTTCAGATGGATCACCAAGACCCGGTCTTTGAACTGCATCTCGATGGAGGAAATCTTCACCACGCGAAAGAACCCCGGCAGCTCGCCGATGAAAAGCGCCTGTTTCAATCCATCGTCGCCGCGATTGAAACGCTGCCCCCAAAGCAGCGCATGATGATGTCGCTGCGCAGTTGCGACGGCCTCAGTTTGCAGGAAATCGCGGGAGTGATGGAATGTTCGGAAAAAACCGTCGGCACAACCTTGTTCGCGGCCCGTCAAAAACTTATAAAACTCTTAGGCCCGGTAATGGATGATTGGTATGGAATTTCCACAGAAAACGCAGAAGCAAGAGGTGCAACATGAAACACAACAAACCCACGTTCGAAGAACTGTCTCTTTACTATGACGGATTGCTTGACGCCGCCCGGCAAGTTGAAGTGCAGGAATGGCTTGAACACGACCCGCAAAGCCAACGGGTTCTTTCCGCGTTTTCCCTGTTGGACCGCTCGCAGCAGCCGGAAATGAGCCAAGATGAACTCGACGGTTTTTTAGACGGCACTCTGCAAAACATCCATGCCCGAATTTATTCCGAAGACCGCATGGCAAAATATCAATCCACATCGATACTCAATTGGCTGTCTCCCAAAGTTCTGGGTTCCGTATTCGCGCTGTCTGTGACCGCCTTTGCCCTAGTGCTCGCGTTCAACGCAACCCATACGGTAGATACTCCAACGCAGGACAATCCACAAACGGTCATTCAAGGAGTAACACCGTTGGATGAAACTCCGCGAACCGAAGACCAAGCCGGAATCACAGAAGAAATGCAGCGCCAGGCCCTGCTCGCCACCGCGCGCACCGCCAAAAGTTGGATCGAGACCGGTATGCAATACGCCGCCGCCAACCGGGAACGTGTCACCAAACCGCTGCAAGAATTTCAAGCCGATGCCAACAAAGCGCTAGCCCTTTCCACACTGCCGCCGGTATTGCCCCGCGCGAATCCGGATGGTCTGCCGGAAGAAGAAACACCGCCTTCCGCCGTGCAAACCTTGGCGCAAGTCGGCCAACAGCAGGTTGCCATCGGGTTAGGGGTATCCTTGCTGACGCTGGCCTCCAGCTTATAAATCCCAAACATTTCATTAAATCAATTCGGATCTGCTTTCGTACCACTTATAATTGAATTCAACGATCACATTGAGGTAAACTTTCATGAATAGCATTATCAAAATCCATACAGTATTTGCATTACTCATAGCGTTTTCTCTTTCATTCACACTTTCATCCCACGCGCAAGAAAAGGCACCCTACGCCCAACTCTTGCCGGAAGACGTGATCTACTTCCAGCACACCGAAAAAGCGGAGGAAAACCGGTTCCCCAACGTGACGCAAGCGTTTTACAATTGGGTGGAAACCTTGGACGACATATTGGAATGGCGCATCCTGAAAGCCGAATGGGAAGCCACACAATCCGGTACCGATAACCAGAAATTGCTGGACGCCATTTGCGGTGATTCTTACGCTTACGCCATAAGCGGATTCGGTGAAGGCGGCAAGATTCCGACCTTCGTCTATTTGTCTTATCTTGATGATACTGAAACCGCCGATCAAGCCTTGAGCGGCTTGTTCGAATATTCCGCCAACAAGCATGAAATGCTTTACAGCGAAGAAGATATCTTTCGCGGCTACGACATTCAGTCTCTCTATGGCCCCGGCAACATTCCCGGGCTCGGTTTGTCCTACACCTTTCACGAAAACTTGCTGCTCATCTCCACTAGCAAACCCTATCTGATCGATCTCGTCGATCAATTTGGCTTCACCGAAGACACGCTGGCGAACTCAGCCCAGTTTCAAGCTGCGCTCTCCCGCCTGCCCTCGCCTTACAGTTCCGCTTCATACCTGAACCTCAACCAACTAACGGATACTCTGGATGTGCTGTTGGAAATGGGCAAAGCCTTTCAGGCCATGGAAAAAGATGAAAACTTGAAAGGAATGCTAGGCATGGGTGAAGAAGTGGTGAAGTATGTTAAAATGTTTCACTACTACGCCTCTGTGAAATACAAAAAAGAGGAAGATGTTTACGCCAACAAAGGTATTTTCCATTTTGATCCCGCCATAGCCGATACCCCGATTGGCACGCTGTTGAAAAACGAACCGGTTTCCTTCAATTTCGCTTCCTATATGCCGCGCAAAACCGGTACCTTCCAAGCCGGCAACATCCTGTCGCCGCCCGATTTGTGGGAGATTTGGAATACCGTCATTCGTGCGCTGCCCGCTGACGGTAAAATTGGAGAGATGACCAAATCAATCAATCAATTTGAAACCAAAACCGGCATTTCCATCCAAGGCGATTTGCTTTCCTGGATGGGAGGCGAATGGTGCTGGGTGAAACCTGTGATGAATTTGGATGCCGTTGTGCCAACCAACAAATTCGCCCTGATGCTATCCGTCAAAAATCAGGCCCGTGCCGAAGCGGGATTGCGGAAGATGCAATCCGCCCTGCTTGATACCTACAAACTCCCCATCGTGCCCGAAACCACGACCTACCGCAATACCGAAATTACCAAGTTTGTGCTGCCCATCCCCTTTATCCCGTTCACGCCCAGCATGGCGTTGAATAACGAAGTTTTCATCCTCGCCTCGCACGATTCCATGATCCGCGAAATGCTTGATGTCAAAGCGGGCACCGAACGCGGCCTTACCCGCAACCGCTACTACAATCAATTAAGCGGCTATCTTGAAGAGCCGGCCAACCATATCTCCTTCCAGGATATCGAATCCGAGTTCTACACCTACCGCGAAGCCTTAACCCGGGTCTCTACTCTATCGGATTTAGGCAAAGAATTTTTACCCACTGCCGAAAAAGTCCCTTTCATCCTCATGAACCGCGCGTCCTATCTCGTCACATGCCTGCAATTCATGAAAGCGGCGGTGAAGCACAACACCCTCACCGATGACAGCTGGATCTCCGAAAGCATCACCATTATGCGCGATTTGCGCAGCGTGCCCAACATGCAAAACATCAAGCGGGAAACATTTTCCATCGCGGGGAAGGAACACATTCTTCAACTGGCGAAAGTTTTGGTGAAAGCCGGACAACACGATACCGCCTTGCGCATCTACAAGGTGGTGGGTGAGTTTTATCCGGATGACAAACGCCATCTGCTCGATGCCGCCGAAGCACTCAAACAGTCCGGACAAGAAGAACAAGCAATGGAACTTTATAGCCAAGCGGTGAAAACGGCTTCGCAACCTTCTATCTTTATTGAGTTGGCGGACGCCCAAGAATTTGAATCCCCTGAAGAAGTGCATGTCTGGCTGAATCAACTCACCCAAAACAAACCGGGGTTAAACCAAGAAGCCATCCTCATGGGAATCGCCCTGCAACTGCTGAAAAAAGATCAAGAAGACATTGCCGCATCCCTGTTTGAATCGGTCATTCAATCGCAAATCAATCCGGCCCTCAAACAAGCCGCTGAAAACGAGCTCGGCAAACTCTCGCAAGACATTACACCGTCAGTCCGTGTTCCCATCATCGAGAACTATCCCACCATCGACGGGGAAAAGGACGGAACCTGGGACGCCGGAGCCGTTCCTTCCTTAGTCATCACATCCGCAAACGAAAACCTTAAACTCAACCTCGCCCGCAGCGGGGCGCAGCTCTATGTACTTGCCGAAGCCCAAGCGCAACACGCCAAGGTCCGTGAAGAAACGCTGGAATTGTATTTGTGCACCAGCCGGGGGTATACACCAGTTTATATCATCCAAATCAGCGCCACCAACACCGAAGAAACTTCTTCCACAACCAAACAAGCCTACACCCGCGTGATCGATCATTGGGATGTGTTCCCCGAAAGGGGTACAGAAAACCTCAACACCAACTGGCCTGCCGGAACCGGACAACAAGACGGTACCCGGTTTATCGAATTCTCTCTCCCATTACTGATGGTCTCCGGAGACAACCCGTCTTCACTCTGGTCGATCAATGCCAAATACACCATCGAATACGAAAATGGAGAACGCTTTAGCGAGTGGCTGGTCGATTCCGCTGAAACCAACACCCCGGATGATCCCTTCGGCTACCTAAATATCTCCCTGGAATAAACCAATATGCAAAAATTGAGCCCCCCTTACTGAAGGGGGGTAGGGGGGATCAAAAAAACAACTTAATCTATCTACTCAACCCTGAATTGCTCTGATACGTTGAAAGGACATCTATTATGCGCTCAATCTTCGCACTACTCCTTCTGCTGTGCTGCATGACAACCCAAGCCGAAAATCTCAAAACCGAAAACGTCATTCTCATCACGGTCGACGGTCTCCGCGTCCAAGAACTCTTCGGCGGTCTGGATGAAACGATTCTGAACGACAAAGAAAAATCCGGCATCGAACACGTCAGCACGCTGCGCGGCAAGTTCTGGTTCAATACCCCCAAAGAACGCCGCGAAACCCTCTTCCCCTTCTTTTGGAAGGAACTCATTAACCACGGAATTGTCATAGGCAATCAAGATTTAGGCAGCGTGGTCGAACTGCGCAACCAATTGCAGTTCTCCTACCCCAGCTATGCAGAACTCTTAACAGGGATGCCCCAGCCCCGTATTGTCAGCAACATGCCCATCCAAAGCCCGGTTCCTACCGCTATGGATTTCATCCAAGAACAACTCGACCTTGGCTTCACCCAAATCGCCGCCTTCTGCTCATGGAGCGTCTTCAACGCCATCTGCACGAATGAGAAAGATTCCTTTTACATCAACGCGGGCTATGAGGCTGTCCCTGAAAAGTACGCCACCGAACGCATGAAACTCTACAACGAAGTGCAGCAACATATCCGCACCCCGTGGGATACCGTTCGTCACGATTCCGTTACCGTAAACTTGGCCTTGGAATGGCTGAAGAAATTTAAACCGCGCCTACTGTATGTTGCAGTTGGAGAAACCGACGACTGGGCGCACGCCCGCCGTTACGACCGCGTCATCGAAGCCGCCAACTACTTCGACCACACGGTGAAACTCTTGTGGGAAGCCTGCCAATCTATGGAGCGGTACAAAGACAAAACCACCTTTATCGTCACCACCGACCACGGCCGCGGTATCACCCTGGACAACTGGATCGACCACAACATCGATACCCCCGGCTCCGAAGACATCTGGATCGCCGTCTTCGGCCCTGACACTCCGAATAAGGGAGAGATGGCCAACACCACCAAACGCTATCAAGCATCCGTCGCATCCACCCTAATTAAATTCCTCGGTCTCGATTGGAAATCCTACAATCCCGCTGTTGAACCGCCCATCGAAGAAGTGTTTAACGGCGGTGACGAGTAAATTCCGGCTTGTTCCAAACCATGCGTAATGTGGTGGGGGTGATGGACTCAAAGTCTTCTTCTACACGGCGTTCAATGAACATTGAATTTCATGAATCACCGATGGCGTTGTTTCCTGTTTTTTATGAGTTTGTAGAATATAGAAAGCATCTTCACTGCCGATGTTTCCTATCGCCCATACGATATGCTCCCGAACCAAAGCGCTTTCATCACCCAACGCGGCTTGCAAATCCGGCAGAACGGTTGTGTCTTTGGTATTCCCCAACGCCACCGCGACATTGCGCTTTAATCCCTCATACTTAGCGCGTTTGATCGGACTGCCTTTAAACCAACGTTGATACTCGTCTCTCGTCATGTGCAACAGTTGCAAAAGGTCGGCGGTTTGCAGAATTTCTCTCGGCCGAAAGAAATCATCTTCAGTGGGCGAAGCAAAGCGGTTCCACGGGCAGACTGCCAGACAGTCGTCACACCCAAAAATACGTTGGCCGATCAGCGGACGCAGCTCGCGGGGGATGGACCCGCGCAGTTCAATGGTCAAATAGGAGATGCAGCGCCGGGCATCCAGCACATACGGCGAGACAAACGCGTCCGTCGGGCATGAATCAAGACATCGCGTGCACGTGCCGCAATGGGCTTTCACGGGGCGGTCAGGCTCCAGCGGCAGTGTGGTAATGATCGCCCCCAAAAAAAACCAGTTGCCCAACATGCGGCTCAACGTGTTGGTATGCTTACCGGTCCATCCGATCCCCGCTTGGGCGGCAAAATCGCGCTCCAACACCGGGGCGGTATCGACACACCAGCGAAATTGATGGTTTCCTGCCGATTCCGTTTCCAGCCAAACACATAGATCACGGCCTTTTTCGGTCATCCATTGGTGATAATCCCCACCCCACGCGTAGCGGGAAACAATAGGGGAATGAAATGTATCTCTTGGTTCATCCACAGTAAGATAATTCTTGGCGACAACGATCAAACTGCCCGGCTTGGTTCCTAGGACGGAGGATGGATCTTTGCGTTCGTCCAGCCGGTTTTCCAGATAGCCCATCTCACCATGATATTGGTTGCCGATCCATTCGGCGTAGAGATGCCACGTTTGCGGAACGGGGCGTGAGATCCCCACCGCATCAAAACCGGCATCCAAACATGTTTGTTTGATAGACTCTTTGGTTAGTGTTTGAGACATACACTTTAAGGCACGTTAGGGCGTTTTGACTTTCTTCTCGATTTCCAGCGCGCGCTTCAACAACTCTTCGCTGTCATCTTTCCAGTCTTCGTGTTCATTTATATAGGCGTTCATGGCGTCGGCAAGGGTGACTTCGGTGGAAAGCGAGCGGCTGCGGTGCTTTTGACTGCTTTCTCGCGGCACACGGTGAAAGCCCGCTTTAAAGTGGACGGGCATCAGCTCTTCGTGAATGCGCTTCATATCCAGCGTGTGGACTTCATCGTCGTCGGCGGTATAGGTGACGCGCACAATGGCCCCTTCCATCCTCCGCGACTCTTTTTGAATCTCATCCAGAATGGCCGCGGTAATATCGCCGCCGCGTTCGGTTTCGGCGCGGATGTGGATCATCTCGCGTACATTGGTGGTGTGGTAATCGAACTGGGATCCACCCTTTTCAATGGATGCGATGATGAAGCCCTTGTCTTCATCCGCCTCGCCGAAATCAACACGGTCGATGCTGCCGCTGTACACCACCGGAACATCCGGGTTAGGCGACAGATTTTGATGCAGATGAATGTGCCCCAGCGCCACATAATCATACCCGCAGTTCGCCATCACCGAGGGATGAACCGAAATTTCATCGGTAAATAAGGGACTTCCTTTATACCCGCCCAGCTTGGTTCCATAAGCGGTAAAATGCGCCATCAGCACTTTGGGGATATCATCCGGCAGCTGCTTGGGCATGTCTTCAATCATGCCGTGGATGCGGTCAACATAGTTCTCAATCGCCTCTTCCTGCTTCATGCCGGAGGTATCAACCGCGGTGCGAAAATAACTGGGGCTTAAAAAGGGCACACAGCACACCCCGATGGGCCCGCTTTTGGTCTCGATAATGGGCGGGTCAATCGAGGGTCGGGTATTGTAGACGGTAAAATGATCCGGGCGCATTTTTTTGAAAATATCGACCGCGGTGGCCTTGCCCTGCATCACGGGGATATCATGGTTGCCCGCGATCATCACCACCGGGATATCCGCGTCGGCAAACGCGATGAAGTGTTTGACCAACTCGCGCTGCTCGGTCGGCGAGGGCGAATTGCGTTTGTAGGCATCTCCGGCAAAGAGCACAAGATCGACGGCGTTGTTGACGGCATAATCCACCACCTGCGCCATGCTGTTGGAAAAGTCTTCCAGGCGCGTGTTCATGCCGGTATTCGGATTGGTGAACCCATAGTTCTCCATCCCAAAATGCAAATCGGCTATGTGCAGGCAAGTGATGGGCTTTGGCATTTTTGAATTACCTCATTATACTCTAATAAAAAAACGGCGATTGTTATTATGAATGATTTCTATGTATACGTATATATTGATCCCAGAAATTTTGAAGAGTTCTATTATGGGAAAGGGAAAGGATCGAGAAAATATTCTCATTTGCATGATGAAAAAGACTCTGAGAAAACGAGAAGAATAAATAAAATTAAAAAAGAAGGTCTAACACCTATTGTTAGAGTTATATCTCGAAATTTATCAGAACATGATGCTTTTTTAGTTGAAAAAACTTTACTATGGAAATTAGGAAAACATTTAACAAACATATCATCTGGTCATTATGCCGATAATTTCAGGCCGCATGACACTTTACACAAAGATCTATCCGGATTTGATTATCAGAATGCTCTTTTTTATTACAACGTAGGAGAAGGAATACACAGAAATTGGGATGATTATAGAGAATTTGGTTTTATTTCAGCCGGACAAGGTGACCGGTTTCGAAAATCTATTTTAGGTTTGGAAAAAGGCGATCTAATTGCAGCTTATTTAAAAAGAAAAGGTTTTGTAGGCATCGCAAAAATTTTACAACCTGCTAGGCCAGTAAGAGAAGTATTGATAAAACAAAAACCTTTTCTCACTTTACCTTTGAGATGTAAAAACATGGCAGACAATTCGGAAAATGATGAAAAGTCTGAACACGTCGCTGTGGTAGATTGGTTGGTATCTGTGTCGAGAGAAGATGCCAGGTGGGTATCTAACGAAGGATTGTATACCACAACACATGTAATTGCCTCATTAGATGGACAACCCAAAACCATCAGTTTTTTAGAGAAAGAATTTGATATTTGTTTTTCTGATTTTATCAAATAATAAAAATGATGCCTTAATAATTGCTTTGTAGTAACAGGTCAGCGGTGTGAAGTGAAAAATTAAAAAGAGGCCCCTGATTCCTCCCCCAATGCAATGGGGGAGGCTAGGTGGGGGTTAAACGCTCAGTGCTTCAAACCCTCCCCTAACCCCTCCCGCCTTTGGAAGGGGAAATTTCTCTTCAAGCGGCTGACCTATTACAGCGAATCCGTCAACGGGTTAATTATCCGGGCGAAACACCGCGTTTTCATTGGTCAGCGAATAACTGGTCAAAAAGATTTCACCGTCGCTGTTGAGTCCGTTGGATGTGTGGTAGGGTAATCCGAAGTTGAGCGTAGTGTCAGTACCTGCACCGGGTCCGAAGGAAATCAAAATAAAATCACCGGAATTGAAACTAGGCAGGTAATTGCTGACAAAGCCCAGGTTCCAATCAAAATGATTGTTGCCCGCCGGTTCTTTGATTTGCGGATCGTTATCCCAATAGGCATAGGCGTCGTTGCCAACCCGGCCGAAAGCTTCGTTGTTCCCGCTGGTGTTGGTAAACAAACGCGCTTGCGCGAACGGAGAGCGGGGGACACTGGACATATACGAGATCGGTGAAGTTAACGGAGACAATACCGCCAAGTTGTTGCGGTTGCCGCCGCCCCCGTTCCAACCCACTCCATTGAATTCATTTTGAATCCGTTGCTGGCCGATTTCAGTATCGTCATCCCGAATGTCTACCGGAAAAAGGTTCCGGTCTGTGCTGAACAATTTCACCGAAGTTTGTATGGCTTTCATATCCGCCAAACTACGGGATACCTTTGCGCGGGTTTGCGCGTTCAAAAAGTTAGGCACGGCAATCGCCGCCAAAATCCCGATAATGGCTACAACAATCAGTAGCTCGATCAGGGTAAACGCTCTGTTACGAATAGCATTCATTCATCGTCTCCAAACTGGATGGGTTTCTTTTTTTTGATAGTCTATACCATTTGTCATACTATTCCAGAAAATTGTTTCAAATCGATTAAAATTCAATGAAAGTTTACTTGCCGGTTTATTTAGAGCGTTTCAAAGTTGAATAGCCGGGGAGCATCGGCTTCCCGCCGGTACATGGATGTACACCAAGTAGATGAGCATGGGCCGTTTTGCGCCCATCTTATCGTGCAACCCCGATGGGCAAAGGAAGACCTTGCCCATCTATATTGAATGCTCTACCCCCACGTCACACAATCCGTCGCAAACGGACGGATCATATCCGGGTGGTGCGGGCGTACCCGAACCGCGATCCCGTGCTGTCCGCTCTCTTCGCAGGGGATGTTGATGGAAAACAGGTGGGTCCCGTTTTCGGTTGAGCCTTGGTGCTGGGTCGGGTAGATTTGTTCCTCTTTCATTTCGCCATGCGAATCCAGCATCCCGCTCATCACTTCAACAACAACATCGCGGGGATGAAGATTGCCGGTATTCACTTCCACTTTAACAGGAATGTAGTCGCCTACTTTCACATCACCGGATTGAATTTCTGTGTTGACGATTTCAATCTCTTTCCATGCGCCGGTTATAGTCTTGCGCCACTCAGCAAACTCTTGCGCGTATTTCCCTCCGTCCGCGCTAAAGCGTTTCCAGCCTTCGTGCGCGGGGATGTAAAGTTTCTCGGTATATTCCCGCAGCATGCGGTGCGTGCTAAACTGGCTGCCCAGCTCGCGGATGGCGGTTTTCATCCGCTTGATCCATGTACGCGGCAAATCGTTGTTATCCCGGTTATAAAACATCGGCACCACTTCGTTTTCTATGCAATTGTATAAGGCGCGGCTTTCAATAAGATTCCGTTCTTCTTCGCTTTCAAAACTGAATCCGTTGCCAATCGCCCAGCCGGTTTCCGGGCTGTAGCCTTCATCCCACCAACCGTCCAAAATACTAAGGTTCAGCGCGCCATTGACAGCCGCTTTCATCCCGCTTGTGCCGGATGCCTCTAACGGCCGTTTCGGCGTGTTCAGCCACACATCCACACCCTGCACCAAATAACGCGCCACGTTGATATCGTAATCTTCAATAAATACGATACGCGAACGGAACGGCGGCTCTTGAATAATGTGGATGATGGATTTGATCAACTCTTTCGCCGGAATGTCTTGCGGATGCGCTTTCCCGGAGAAGAGAATCTGCACCGGCCGTTCAGAATTGCAGAGGATTTTTTGCAGCCGTTCTAAATCTTCAAACAACAGGGTGGCACGCTTGTAGGTGGCAAAGCGCCGGGCAAAACCGATGGTCAAAGCAAGCGGATCAAGCACCTCTTCCGCCCAATTGACATCCGAAACCGGCGCGCCGCGGCGCACCATTTGCTGTTTTAACCGTTTGCGGGTAAAGAATACCAAGCGTTCGCGGCGTTGGTTATGGGTACGCCAAAGTTCCGCGTCGGGAATGGAATCGGTGCGCTGCCAAAAGCTCATATCCTGCGGGCTTTGCGAGAAGCGCGGCCCAAAGTAGGATTCAAACAAATCCTTCATATCGTGGCTGACCCACGTGTGCGTGTGGATTCCATTGGTAACATGCGTAATGGGGATCTCTTTCTCCGGCACCTTTTCCCATATCTTCTTCCACATGTGCCGGGAGACGGTTCCGTGCAGTCTGCTGACCCCGTTGCAGAAGGAGGATAAGCGTAATGCAAGCACCGTCATGCCAAACGCCTCGTGCGTATCCTTCGGATGGGCGCGGCCGAATTGCAGAAAATCGTCCCACGTAATGCCGATTTCATGCACCATCCCTTCCAAATACGGTTTCAACAGTTCCGGATCGAATTGTTCGTTTCCGGCCGGAACCGGTGTATGCGTGGTGAACACATTGGACGCCATGACCAACTCACGCGCGGTCGCGAAATCCATGCGCTCGCTTCCCATCAACATCCGAATTCGCTCCAAGATGAGAAACGCGGAATGGCCTTCGTTCAGGTGATACACAGTCGGACGCTTACCTATGGCTAGCAGTGCCCGTACACCGCCGATTCCAAGCAGCAGTTCCTGCCGCAGCCGCATATCGCGGTCGCCGCCATAAAGCCGGTTGGTGATTTCGCGCGCCCAGCTGCTGTTTTCTGGAAAGTTCGTATCCAACAGATACAGCTTGGTCTGCCCCACTTTCACGTTCCAAATTTGGGCTTTTACGTCTTCCTCACCCATTTTGACGGAAATAATAATGGGCGTGCCGGTATCATCGGTTACGCGCTTGACCGGCATGTTATACCAGTCGTTTTCCGGGTATTCTTCAGTCTGCCAACCGTCCGAATTCAGGCGCTGGCGAAAGTATCCTTCGCGGTAGAGCAGCCCCACACCCACCAGCGGAATCCCCAAATCCGACGTCGCCTTCAAGTGATCGCCGGACAATACGCCCAATCCGCCGGAATAAACGGGAAGCCCTTCATCCAATCCATATTCACATGAAAAATACGCGATACACATCTCTTCCAGATTGGAATGCGATTTTTGAAACCACTTTTTGCGCTGCAAATATTCGGTCAAATCGTTATGAACCTTGTCAACCGCAGCCACAAAACTGTCATCGTTTTCCAACTCTTTAAAGCGCGATTGTGAAACCCGACCCAAAAAAGCGACCGGGTTTTGGTAGGATTCTTCCCACTTTCGGGCGTCTATACGAATAAATAAACGCACGGCATCCCAGTTCCAACAAAACCACAAGTTCATGGCGATATCGTTGAGCGCTTGCAGGTTTTTGGGCAAATGCGGTGCTACATAAAAGGTACGAATGTTCATGACAGGTCTCCATCTCTCTATAGGCTTCAATACACAGAACAATCCCTTACAAAGTAATAGCAAATTCGTTTCCACTTTTGCTTGTAAGGTTTTGTTCGGCTATTTCAACAAACGTATGAAATACAAAATAAATACAACGGATTTTATTATTGTTTTGTTGCATCCACGACGGCAAAGCTGTTCAAATTGTTACAGCCAAGATGACAGTCAGCATAACATTCCAGTAAGATGATATCCAGATATCGGTGAATGCAAAGGAACAAAACCATGAACACGATTGGGATCATACGTTTTCTGCTAACCCAAATTGGAAATGATATCGAAGGTATTTTTGACAATTGCTGGAGCGGTTCAAGTTTGCGTAGAGGTCTAACTGCGCTAACATTTAACAGCTGGAAGCCGATGCTCCCCACGCAATTGATACGGACATTCTTAATTGCAAACAGTATAACTTGTCGTTCGTCACTCTTTTTTATCCAGAACCGCCGCCCAATAGCCGATTGCTTTCGGTGCTTTTATCTTTACATTTTTGCCGCCTTCAATGGTTTCACTTTCCAGCCAGCGGCTGCTCATAATGTTCAGCCACGTCAGTTCAAACTCACCCGGCGCATCCGTTAGATTAAGTGTGACCTCTCCACCATTCGTAAAGAACAAGCCGTATTGTTCGCCTTCGATGTATGCGAGATAAGCCTCATCATCTTCGCGGTTTGAGAGCAGTTTATATTCCGCATCCGGGACGGCGTTAAACAGATCGATTTTTTCTAAAAACATGCGCGCGCTTTTGAGTTGCGTTTGCGCCAAGTCACTCAAACCGATGCCGGAAGTGGGCCGATGAAAGCGCGCGGATGCCGCTCCGGCCAAAATTAAGCGCCACATTTTTTCCACCGCGTCTCGGTCACCGCCGCCGTGCCGCCCGCCGTCGGCCGCATAGATCTTTACGCTGTTGATGGGACGGGGCCGGTCTTTGATATAATCGCGCACCCACAGAAAATTTTCCCAATGAGTTTGGTCGCGCTGGTGGTTGTTTTGCGAGACATCCACAAAATCAAAGCGTTCGGGATGGTCCAGCGTGCGCCGGTGTTCTTCTTCCCGCAAATTCCAGGCATCCCACATCTCGGTAATGTTCACATGTTTGCCTTCTTCCCGCGCGCGTTTACGGATAAATTCCGCCCAATACACCGCCCAGGCTTCTTCACCGGAGGTCTCGTTATCCATGCAGTACAGCACGTTTGGATACTCCAGCGAATGATCCAACATCTTGTTGACAAACGTTTGCTGGTATTGCAGTACGGTTTGGTTGTTTTGCTGTTTGGGGGAGGTAAAAAAGAAAGGTTGCTCATTCGCGCCGGGGTGTTTGGGGTATTCCGCTTTCAGGCCGGATTCTTCCTGCGTGTAGTTGATGTTGTTTTTGGGATTGTAGGGATGCGGCGGCCAGTTATCACGCGAATAATCGAAGCGGTCCCACACCTCTATCTGCACGATGATATCACGTTCGCCGGTTTCCCGCAGCATGGTTTCAAAGCGCTGCCAATACGCTTCGTTCCATTGATTGAGGTCATACTTGCCGTCATCGAGTTGCTTGAACGGATACAATTCAAAACTCTTATCCTGCCGGTCTGACATGGTGTTGCGGATGTAGTTCCCGCCGACCGAAGCGAGTAAATCCAACTGCCCTTCAATATTCGGCCATTGAAAGAGATTGTCATCATCGGTGCCGCCCAACAGCAGAACCGTTTCACCGTTGTATTGCCAGTAGTAGGGGTTCTCATCCGAGGGCTGAATGCGGTGGTCATCCGCCAGCGCGGTGTTGAGTTGAAGTGTGCACAAGATTGTAATTAGCGTGTAGAGATGTTTCATGGTAAGTCTCCCCGTAAGTGTATTTGTTTTAGAATTTTGGATTTAAATCAGCCTGTTTGCATAATTGATTTGCCTCGATCCGGTCAAAGGTTTTATTGCGTTTGATTGGAATCTCATTCTTTTGTTGTTGATAGGCGGCAATCATTTCTCTTAACGCATCTTGCAGCATGGCACGGCAGTCTTCCAGACTCTCGCCTTCCATATCCACTTCCGGCCATTCGATGAGCTGCCCCATATAGCCGCTGTGAATCTTGGTATATTTTGCCGTGTAGAAATTGATTACGTCAAATGTAACAGGTCAGCGATATGAAGTGCATTTTCAAAAAATCGAATCGATTTTCTCATTCCTCCCCCAATGCAATCTTAGGTTTACCCAAAAAGTTCAGTAAAGCATTCACCAACGATATGTTCATTATATTCATTATGTTCATTGTGGGTAGCACCGGCTTCCAGCCAGTGCGTCAATCCATACAACTCAATGTAAATATGCTCGAAAAAAATTGTCCAAACAATATTTTTTGGGAGGGCGAGTCTCCCGACGAGCCGGAAGTACGCTTCATTCCAATCCTATCGTATTTTTGGCAACACCTCTATAAATAAAAAACGCTCCAAATGGTAACTCTGACATAACACAGGGCAACACGCTGATAATTGTTGTGGGTAAAGATTAGCTTGTTAAGG
>CAYVAZ010000086.1:0-16408 GCA_964449065.1 uncultured bacterium | reverse complement strand
ACAACGACAGACTCCTTAACAATGGGGGTATGCATCCACCTACCATCATTTCATTGTTGATAGACTACTAGTTTTTTATAAATGCTTCCATAATCCGAATTACGGCAGGGCCGCCCAACACCACAAAAATCGATGGGAAGATAAACACGACCAGCGGAAAAATCAGTTTCACGGTTGTCTTCGCCGCCATTTCTTCCGCGCGCTGCCTTCTGCGGGTCCGCATATCCTGTGCGTGTACCCGCAGCGCGTCCGCCGAGCTGGTTCCAAAGCGGTCGGCCTGCACCAACACCGCGACCAATGTTTTCAAATCCATCACCCCGGTGCGTTCGCCCAAATCGTGCAGCGCTTCATTGCGCGCCTGTCCCAACCGGATGGATGTACAAGTCATCCGCAGTTCTTCACTTAAATCCGGATTGGAGATATGAAACTCTTCACTTACTTTTTGCAGCGACGCATCAAGACCCAATCCCGATTCCAAACACACGACCAACAAATCCAGCGCGTCCGGCAATCCCCGAAATATCTGATCCTGCCGCCGGTTCTTCTTCCACCACAAAAACACATCCGCCGCCATAAAGCCGATCCCGGCGGTAAACAGAATCACATATACCGCGGGAATTTTGATACCGGCAAGAGGCAGCATCAACAAGAACACCACCGGCAGCAGCAGCGTCAAGCAAATTCGCACGCCCCAATATATGTGAAACGCCGAATCGTTATAATAGCCCGCGTGTTGCAGTTTTTGTTTGGTCTCGCTGATTTCGTTTTCTTTGGTTGGAGCCACCGAGCGCCCGATCTTTGAAAACGTATTTCGCATCGATCTGGTTTTGCTGTTCACCCGCACGACGCCTTGCTGCTGTTTCGCAATCGATTGAACGCGCTGCTCCACCGGATCCGCCATATAGCCCATCAAAGCGCTGGCGGCCATCACCAATAAAAAGACGGCTGTAAATGAACAAAGCGCGATTAGGATCATGATTTTATACCTTTATATCCACAATTTTTCGGATGAACAACACACCCAACGCCTCAAACGTTAACGCGGTATAGACCAACTTAATTCCCAATTCATGCTCAAACAAAACACGGGTATACCCCGGATTGATAAACTGAATGATGAAGAACACAAAAAAGGGTAAGATTCCCAAAACCCAGCCGGAAAGCCTTCCCTCCGCTGTTAGAGCCTTTACCTGCCCCAAGACCTTAAAGCGGTCGCGGATTACATTCGAAAGATTATCCAGCACTTCCGAAAGATCGCCGCCCGTCTGCCGGTGAATGAGAACCGTCAACACAAAAAAGCGTAAATCCATTAGCGGCACACGTTTGGCCATATCTTTCAGCGAGTCTTCAATCGGCAGGCCCATTTGCTGTTCATGAAACACCTGCCCGAACTCGGTGCTCAGCGGGGCGGGCATTTCTTTGGAAACCATCTGCATCCCCACCGGCAGCGGATGCCCCGCGCGCAGCGAGCGGCTCAGCACATCCAGCGACTGCGCCAGGTTTGCTTCAAACAGTTTGACTCTGCGGTTGCGTTTTTGCAGCACCATCCAATAGCGCAAAAGCATGGCACCGAAACCCGCGGCGATTGTAAATAAGACACTTCCGGTAATCAAAAGCACACCAACCGCGGCCGCGAAACCAAAACACACAGTCCAAACACACCACGGCTTCACGCTGACTTTCATCCCGGCTTGAATAAACAGTAACGGCAAGCCCGTAATGATGGGGATATTTTGCAAGAAGGTTTCTTCCTTTTTGTCTTTTTTCAAAATCCGCCGTGCTTCATTTTGAAAATCCTTATTCGTCCCCTTGAGCATTGCGTCAAAGCGTTTTCGTACCTTCGCTTCATCCGAAACAAACATCGAAAACATCACATACCCAAACGCGAATACAAAAATCGCGGTGCATACAAAGACAGTGATTTCCAGCAAATGATTTTCCATTACGCGCCTCCCACCTTCTTCATCACACGCGGTTCAAACAGATTTTGCGGCAGTTGAATGCCGCCCGCTTCCAACTTGCTCATGCACTGCGGCCGCACACCGCACGCCATAAAGCTGCCGTGCACATTGCCTTTTTGATCCACCGTTTCTTGTTTGAATTTAAAGATTTCCTGCATGCTCAGCACATCGCCTTCCATACCGGTGATTTCAGAGATGGAAAGCACACGCCGTTTGCCGTCGATTAGCCGTGAAGCCTGCACAATCACATCCACCGCGGAGGCGATTTGCTGCCGCACCACCTTCACCGGAATCTCCACCCCGCTCAGCGAAACCATCATTTCGATCCGGCTCATCGCGTCGCGCGGATTGTTGGCGTGAATGGTTGTCAGTGATCCCTCATGCCCGGTGTTCATGGCTTGCAGCATATCCAGCGCTTCCGGCCCGCGTGTTTCCCCCAAAATAATCCGGTCCGGCCGCATCCGCAGCGTGTTAAACAACAGGTCACGCTGCGTTACCGAGCCGTGTCCTTCGATATTCGCGGGCCGTGTCTCAAGCCGTACGACATGCGGCTGCTGGATGATCAATTCCGCGGAATCTTCTATCGTAATAATCCGCTCATTGCGCGGGATAAACGCTGTGAGAATATTTAAGAGTGTGGTTTTCCCAGATCCCGTACCACCGGAAATAATGATGTTTAATTTCGACCGAACGGCTCCCTCCAAAAACTCGATCATTTCCGGAGTCAAAGCCCCAAACTCAATCAAGTCATTGATCTTGAGCGGATTGGCGCCGAACCGCCGGATCGACATTGCCGGCCCGTTTAATGCCAGCGGCGGGATAATGGCGTTCACCCGCGACCCATCCGGCAGCCGCGCATCCACCATCGGCGAGGTTTCATCAATCCGCCGGCCGATGCGGGAGACAATCCGGTCAATAATCTGCAAGAGGTGTTTATCATCCCGAAATGTCATGCTGGCACGCTGCAGTTTGCCCATCTTCTCAATATAAACTTCCTGGCTGCTGTTGATCAAAATATCCGAAATGCTTAAATCTTTCAGCAACGGCTCCAACGGGCCGAACCCGAAGACCTCATCGATCACCTCTTCCGCCACCAGGTTGCGTTCCTGTCCGCTCAGCGGCAATCCGTACCCGGCAATCAACTCCATAATCAAGGGACGGACTTCCTGCTTTACCTCGTCCATATTGTTTTCATTGATCTGTCCCAAATCCAACCGGTCAATCAGCTGGCGGTGTACATTGGCCTTCACCGTTTGCAGCAGTTTGCGGCGGTCTTCTTTTGAAACCTTTTGTGTTCCGTTTATAGGCTTAGTAGGTGCGATGGTCATGATTTTCCTCCCTCACATTGCAGGTTCGGCCGTTTGATTCAGAACAGCCAAAGGTTTCAATTCAACGGTATCTTGCACTACAGTTTCCTTGACTGTTTCTTTGGGAATGGGTTTGCCTGTTATCCGTTCCGCCAACTTGCGGATATCGCGCAAGGCCCCGCCCCACCGGCTGACTTCCCGCAGCGGAATGCCCCGGTTCATCGCGGAAAGCGCCTTCTTTTCATCTTCACGGATGGAATCAAATTCCACTTGCTTCAACACCTTCGCGATACGGGTGTGCGTGATAACGTTCGTTTTCGAAAACGCGTTAATCAGAAGTGAGACATTTTCGTTTTCCATCTGCAACTGTTTGAGTTGATCCAATTTCACCCGTGCCAGGCTTAAAGAAGAAATATCCTGCTTCATCACCAAAAGGCAAAGATAAATCTGCTCCTGCAATCCCTGCAGGAATTGAAGATCAGTGCCGCAATCGATCACAACATATTCATACTGATGCCGAAGCGTATTCAAAAGTTTTTCCAGATCATCCACATGCCAGCGTTGATCCGCGTTATCCGGTCTTTGCAGCAATAGCTGAAGGGTTTCCGATTTCTTAATTGTGGCGCTTTCAATCAAAGCCTCATCCAGCGGTTCGCTGGTTTGCTGGATGTCCGCTAGCGTAATGTTTGGAGTGATATTGAGAAACACGCAAAGATCACCCTGCCCGAAATGGAAATCCACCAACGCGGTTTTGGCTTGCAATGAGAGTTGATCCGCCAAGTTCACAGCCACTGTTGTCGCACCGCTGCCCCCGCGGACGCCGCAAACCGCAACCACCTTGCCGTTGGCCTCTTGCTTGGGAGCCGGTTGCGCGGACATTTGTTTTTGTTCCAACCGGCTGAATATTTCTGACAGTTCCTCTGTATCCAATGGAGTCGATATAAATTCCGACGCCCCCGCGCGGAAGCATTGCAGCACATCGTTCGCGTCCGGCTGATCGCTCAACACAATCACATGGCATGGATTCGAACGTTCCGCAATAGTTCCAATGGCTTCCACGGTTTCCGCAACATCATACCGCATCGCCAACAGCACATAATTCGGCCGGTGGCGTTCCATCATGGAAGGCAGCAGCGAATATGAAGTGGTATCCCCCACAATATCGATATTCTCCATCGTACCAATCACCGATTTGGTGATGACCAGTTCATCATGATCGCTATCCGCAAGAATCAGTTTCTTCATCTCATTCACCTGCGTCTTTCTACTGGGTATACGACGTAATCCCCATCGTAAAAATATGCCCGTTGCCCGGCGCGTTCGGGTCGATCACAGCATGTTCCGACATGATTTGGCAAGGCTGCACAACCACTTTGCGTTTGTGGAGTGACCCGGTAAGTTTCACATCCATAATCCGCACCGCGACGAATTCTACTATGCGGTAATTGGTGTTATTTCCATTGCCGTATGCTTGATCAAACAACGGCAAAATACGCGGTTCGCCGATAATGCTTTGCAAGGCGCTTTTGATGCCGTTGCTGACTCCGGTATCGCCGTTCAGCCATTTGAAATAGGTACCCGATCCGTCATTCTCCAAAATCAAGCCCCCGATCGCGTCCAAATCGGCCTGGTTCACGCCTTCTTCTATTTGCCGCACCAAATCGGCTGTCGAGTTGTTCGAAGGCCCAATGTCTATCGTCCCAAAGTTTCCCGGCAAATCGGGCACGGTGCAAACCTGCTCTTTAAACGGATACATATTTACTTCCGGAATCCCATCGCTGGCGCAATACTGCACCTGTCCGGTTGTCTCGTTGTACTTAAAGTGGTCTTCATCCAGCTCTGGTGGGCAAGACAAAGAGGAATCATAGTTTTCCCCATCGGTTAACACTTTCCAATAATCGATGTACACCGTGAATGGCAAAATACCGATGGTATCGCTTCCTTCAATATAGACTCCTTCACCGCCGGAACCGCCACCGCCGGAACCGCCTGACCCACCGGCGCCGGCGGGAAATTCAAACCCGATAATCCGGTCTTCAATACTTGCAATGGTTTGCGCGGACATCTCAATCGAATCCGTTCCCGTAAATGACCCGAAGAACAATCCCAAAGGCCCGTTAATCACTTGAGATAACCGTGCCGTAACCTTAACCGAGTTGTACACCGGGACACTCGATGTCTCGAATGTGCTGGCGTAATTGTTTGGCTCTTCTACATACCCAACCACGATATCCCCGTTATCCGCGTTGGCATCGTTGCGGTCCAACTGAATAAACCGGTTCGCGGCCTGATTGATGGATGAATACAGTTGCGCGATATCCCGTGTATCGGCGATATCATCGCTTTGGTTTGGATTCCCGCTGATGGCATCTTCATCAATCAATTCCCGCGCCGAAGCCAGCGCCGAGGCATCCGCTGTGTTCTGCAGCTGATTTTTGGCTAAATACACCCACCCCAAATCAACCACAATCGCCAGCATGAGAAATAGGATGGACATCGAAACCGCCACCAGCGGCAAAATCGATCCACGTTTGTCCGGATGTTGTTCGCTGTTATATAGTTTACTCATATATTGTTCTCTCATGATGCTCTCCATAAACGAATTCCTATAAGATGCCAACACGCTTCTGATCATTCCTTTTATCTATCGTCCTCTCCCTGGGAGAGGATAAGAGGGGAGGGGAAGTACTCCCCATACCCTAAAATAATCCGCTATTTCGCTTTGGTGGAATAAACCCCGCCACCTTCAAACTGGCCGGGATCCATCCATTCCTGTTCCCGTTGATTTCCATTCTTTTTTCGGTTTTCAGAATGCGTCTGCAACTGTTTGACTTTCGGTTGCGGAAGCGTATGACTGCTGACGTTAACCGGATTCACTGTTTGTGTTTTTGTGGGTTCCGGCAGCGGTTTTTGTTCTTTCTTCGTTTCCTTTTGCAATTCTTTTAACGCCTTCTCATGGTCATACACTTCGGTAGGCATGGTAAATTCTTCTTGGCTGTCCGAGGGCGCAATCAAATACGGCGTTACCATAATCAGCAGCTCCGTCTCCACTTCCGACAAATTCTTCGACCGGAACAGATTCCCGAATACCGGTATGCTGCCGACATACGGAATCTTGCGGTTGGTATGCTGCTTTTTGGTATCAATCAATCCGGCAATCGCAAAGGTTTGCCCATGATCCAACTTGACCGATGTTGATGCGCGCCGCGTAGTAATAATCGGTACGGTAAACCCGCTGATGGTCACCCCGCGTGAGAAGTCCAAATCGCTGACTTCCGGTGAGATATCCATTTGTACCGTTGTGGGGGCAGTAACAGTTGGGGTAAACTCCAACTTCACCCCGAACTCTTTGTATTCAATCGTAATCGATTGGTTGATCCCATCCTGCACGATTGGGATCGGAAACTCGCCGCCCGACAAAAAACTGGCGGTCTCTCCGCTGCGCGCGACCAAATTCGGCTCGGCCATAATATACAGCAGCCCTTTTTCTTGCAGCGCGCGGAAAAAGGCGTCAAAGTTAGCATTGGGGAACCCGAATAACATTGTTGCGGCATCGCTTACATTCACTTCTCCCCCGTCCAATTCCCCGGTAATCACATCACCCATGAGTGAGCCGGCAAACACGGAATCATTGTTAAACCGCATATCAATACCAAACTCATCACCAAACGAGCGCGCCACTTCGGCAATCTTCACCTTCAACAACACTTGATTCAGCCCCGGCACTTCCATTAAGTTAATCACGCTGGGAGAAAACGATTTGGCAATTTCCACCGCTTGCTCTGCCAATCCAATGCTGCTGACAGAACCCTTTAACGCGATCCCCTGATCCAGCGAAATCACCTCAATCGGTTCATTCGGCATCACCACGTTTAACACCGTTTCGATTTGCTCAATATTCCATTGCACGGAAACATCCAGCGTGCGCGTGCTGCCGTCCTGCATCCAAATCACCAAACTGGTTTCGCCCACATTTCGTCCCGAAACCATAATCTGCTGCGGCTCCAATATCTGTACATCCGCCGTGCCGGGTTCCACAACCGATACCCGCTCAGCCGGCGAACGCAAATTCAGCATCTTTGATTTGCCGGTAAAAATTTCCAGTTTCTCATTCTTCTCAATCAAATCCTCTAATACCGGAAGTCCCCATCCGGTGGTCTCAACCGCCAATACCATCGCAACCAGTGTGATTTCAATAATACCCTTCATAATGCGTCCTCTTTCTCGATACCCTTGAAGTTTGCTCCTTTACTTCTGAAAACTAATTTCCGATTTTTCCGTGCCTTTATATAGTTCTACGACATGCCTTTTTTTCGTGGGCTCCGGTTTGGGTTCCGGTTCGGGGATGGTAACCGGTTGCGGCAGAGGCAATTCGCGCACATCCTGGTTGGCCTGCGGGATCAAATTCGCCAGCGTTACCCCTTCGGTCATTTCCTCTCCCTTATCCGCGTGGCTGCGCAATACCAACCGAATGCTGCCCGCGCTGGTGGCCAATGCCAAACGCTCCGCCTTTTCCAGCGAAACCAACACCGTCACCGTTGGGACCACTTTGGATTTCTTCTCTTCCGATTGATTGATTTCACTGCCGGTCGCGATCACCAGCACATTTTGCAAAATTACCTTGCTGACTAATTTGCGTTCGGAGACACCCACATCCACGGTGGTAACAATATCAACAAAGTTACCGGGCTGAATAAACCCGCCCACGCCGATGGTATCATCCACCTTCAGCGTAATCGCGCGATGGCCGTCTGGAATCATTGCGGGCAATCCCGAAGGCGCACCGGCATCGGCCAGGCGGCTTTGCAATACCATCTCTCCCGGAAAAATGGTATTCATCGGTACCCGGTCAATCACCGCTTCTTGCGCGGTAAAGATGCCATCCGGCAAAAATTCCGGCTGCATTTTTTTGGCGGCCAGCATTCCCGCTTTAATTTTCTCACCGGCGGGAATCTCCGACTTCGCGATCACAACGCTTTTCCACCCATCCTCATCATTGGCATTCTTCGCTTGAATGGTTTGGATGTAGTTCGACACCGAATAACTTGCGATGAGCCCGGCAAATATAGCGATAAGCAATGTAAAAAACGCGGCACCTTTCGACATGATTGACTCCTTTGGATTTAATTTTGACTGTATAAAAGGGGGGGAGGGCAAGGCTCCCGCCGGGCCGGACGTTCTTACCCGACTCCCTCCTTGCGCATCACCACGGTTCCTTGCAAAACAGAACCGTTAAATCCAGGGAAAAATCCCTGAATCCAGCCGATGGAACTGTAGTTCACCTGCACGGTCACCGTGACGGGTTCATTCGGACTGACTTGGGCGACATCCGGTGGAATAAAGGTAATGGCATCGAGCGGAATGCCGGTGTTGTTGAGTTCGGTTTGCACGGCCGCTGTAACAATCGCGTTATCCGTGCCGGGCAGCGAGGCTACCCGCGCTCCCTCGCGCGCGGCCGAATTGACAACGTGCTGCACCGAAAGCACACGCCCGAATTCAACCATTCCAAATAGCATGGTCAAAAAGATGGGAAGGATAACAGCAAATTCCACAGCTGCCGATCCGCGTTTCGAGTGAAAACGTTTGGGTACTGGTAAGCTAGTCATGGCTCACACCTCAGCTTCGAGTGAATTGTGGATTTGTGTAATTTCGTGAATAAAGGCGCTACGATACGGTTATGACAGCAAATTGGGTGCAAAATCCTAGCGCGATCACGAAACCGTATGGCATTGGCGGGCAGGCGGATGCTTCTAAACGCAGCGAATCCGCGCTTGTCGAAAAACTTCCTTGGCTGGATAAAAGATACAAGCGGGTGCAAAAGTCTTGCAACATACCAGCGTTCATCATCATCCACATTCCAATCAACCCGCCCCATAGGGCCGTGTACACAAATCCATACAAAGCGGCTGTGCTTCCAACCATCGCGCCGGCGGCCATCATCAGTTTGACGTCCCCGGCTCCCATCGCCCTCACGCAATAGGGGATCAAAAGCAAAGCCAATCCGGTCCCACAACCGAACACACTAAATAACAGGCCCTCAACACCGCTCACGGCAAGATGAAATCCAAAACCAAACAGAATGGCAAACCCTGTCAGCACATTCGGTATCCGCCGGTAGCGGATATCGCAAACCGCGGCGGCTGCCAAAACGGCACTGGCGGTACTTATGCTGAAAGCGGTTTCAAAATTCATGATTTCGCATCCTGTCTGTTAATAATTTCAACCCAATCACATGACAATTCATCAGTTCTACTTCATCATTCAAAATCGGGAGAGTTATTCCAGGAGCAGACAAGGATGAATGTTCGAAGGGGAAGAAACATCCTGGAATAACTCTCCCATAAGCTGGCAATTAGCTGGTCGGTAAACCGCCAACCGTTCCGGCTGAGCCGTTAAACCAACCGGTCAATGCGGTACCGAACGCGGTCACGGCTGCAATGGCTCCGATAATGATCAGGGCTACGACGACTGCGTATTCAACGGCGGTGGCTCCATCTTCTTCACGGATAAAACTGCGGGTTGCTGTAAGTAGTGTTTTCATGAGTCTGCCTCCAAAAAAGTTATTTGTGGATCGTGTCCACTTTTTAGCGCGCAAGGCGCTTTATTCCTTTGTCCTTTGTTTCCCCCTTTATTAAGTGGGAGGTAGGGGGGATTGAAGATTGCGTCAAACCACCCTAATTTCTTTCAATCCAACCTAGTTGGTCGGTAAACCCCCAACTGTCGGGGCGGTACCTGTGAACCATGCGGCGACAGCCTGACCAAATACCGTGACAGCCGCCATAATCGCGATTGCGATGAACGCAATCACAACAGCATATTCCGTTGCTGTAGCGCCGTTATCTTCTGCAAAGAATTGTTTAAGGTACAGTTTAATGTGTTTCATGGCGTTATCTTTCCAGTAAAAATTTATTACTTAATTTAGTAAATATATTAAACAAAAAAATGATTCTCCGAAATTTTATGATTTACTTTATGTCTAGCCGATTACTTGTCCAAGCCCTCGACTTTATTTCTCTATACTATAAATAAATTTTCCATATTGTCAACAATTATTTTCCATTATTATTTACTTATTTTTGTAAATATAAATTTAATAAGTATTTACAGAACAAAATTTTTTCGGTTTAATTCTATATTTTTGAAATTGTGTAATGATTCGTTACTCGAAACATCAAAAAAATGAATGTGAAAGAATATATAATTGATATATCGTCTTATGCGTGTTGATGTTCCGCTGTAGGTTTGGCTTTGGGGATCATCGGGTCGCCATACCATAAGCCTTTGAGAATCAATCCTGCAAGGATGACCGCGCAAGTTGTTTTAAAGATGGAAGCAGCACTCTCACCATGTTCATGGCCAAGGTTGATCACGAATTGATCGGCGGTAAAGAAAACGTTAATCAAGACACCTATCGCCAATGTCATGGTAAATATGCAGCCCAAATAAATAAACGTTGAGCGTTTGCCCAGCATTTTATACAGCAAGGGCAGTGAGGCCATATTGGTTGCGGGGCCCGCCAACAGCAATACAACCGCCGCACCAGGAGACAACCCTTTCATCAGCATGGCGGCCGCCACCGGAGTTGAGCCGGAAGCGCAGATGTACATGGGCATGCTAATGATCAGCATCAGCACCAGGGATGAAAAGCCTTGCCCTACCCAGCTGTCAAACACAGAAGCAGGGATCAAAGCCGCTATTAAACCGGAGAGGATAAACCCTAGAGCCAGCCATTTCGCCAAATCATCGCTCAGTTGAACAAACCCATAATGCAGCGTTTTATACCACCACGATTGCGGTTTGGGTTGAAGGCTCTCATCTTGCTCTTCGGTATGGCAGCAGCTTTTTTGTTTGGGTTCTTCTTTGTGGCAGCAGGAGGGTGTGGTTTCTTCATCATCCTGCATTTTCTCCGGCTCGTTGCCGCCGAAGTAGTTCACGGCAAGACCGGCGCTTAAAGCGGTGATTCCCGCCGCTACCGGACGCAAGACTGCCATCCATCCGCCCATCATACCGTAGGTAAGCGCGATAGAATCCACCCCGGTTTCCGGGGTGGAGATCAAAAACGAAGTCGTCGCCCCCCGGCTTGCCCCTTTCTTGCGCAAAGCGGCGGCTGTCGGCAGCACCGAGCACGAGCACAGCGGCAAGGGTACCCCGCATAAAGAAGCCAGGGTGACGGATTTCCAACTTCGCTTACCCAGCAGTGATACAATACGGTCTGCTTTTACAAAAGTATGCAATACACCGGCCGCCAAAAAGCCCAACAAAATGTAGGGCGCGGCGGCGGTCATCATCATCCAAATATCGTTTATAACTTGAATAAGATAGTTCATGTTAAATTGTCCTTTTAAGCGCTTATTTCTTAATTGTCTTTCTAAAGCCGGCCGAAGCGAAGCCTCATGGCAGCGGACGGTTCGTTTATTCCGTGTATATTTCGGGGGGGGAATTGCACGTTTTAATTGTTACCTATATTCAAAATGCCATCCAGTACTTTCCCGACTTTCCCCGCTCCTTCTTTGATCACGCCCACACCTTCTTCCGCGATATTTTTTGGAAGTGAGAGGATATTCAAACCTTGTTTGAATATGGATTGTACCAGGATATTGGCAATACTGGTGCCAAAACTGAATTGCGGGTTGGTAATATCGCCCGCAAGTCTATTGCCCCGAAACGCAATCACTCCGTTTTTGTCTTTGAGCGAATTGAGAGTCGATACCGCCGCGCGGCCGTCAATCTGAATCGGCAAGTTCCCGGTCGAGACGGAAAATTTCGGCTGCAGCAAAAAGATATCGAAATTAGAATCCAATTGATTATCGTTGATGGCAACATTCCCTTCCAGCCGCAAACCGCCTTTGTCGATTTTCACCGGCATTTTGCCTTGATAGAACGATTCGTACGCGGGCAGATTTTCGATGGTAAGTTCCGGCTTTCCATTCAGATTCAGCGGTGCCAGGTTTTGCGAGCTGGTGCCTTGAAAGACCAATTTGCCTTTGCCGGGCGCGATGATGTCCGAGTTCCACGAGAGCGATGCGGTTTGGTTGTCTTGGTTCTTCCACAACACGGTGACCGGAGACAGATGATGCGTGATGTACGGTTCTTGACGTAAATCCGTATACTTTATATCCGCGTTAGAAATTTGGATGGTACGAAACGGCATTTTTGAACTTGAAGAAGCGGATGAATCCGATTTGGATGTGAAGGATGAGGAGAACGCAATCCAATCCTGAATTACAGGGGTTAAATCGAGCCCTTCTTTTTTCATCTTTAAAGAGGATTTCATGTTTTCGATTAACAGAGAATCCCATTCGCTAAATTGTTTATCTTTCACGGGTACGGCTGTTACAGTTGGGATATAGATCCATTCCGTTTTGTCTGGGGTTATCCGGCCCATTCGTGTACCGGTGAATGTCACTTGATTGGATTCTTGCGAGTAAGTCAATCCATCCCATTTCATTGAATGATTGTTTCCATCTTGTTTGTGATACGTGATGAGACTTTTGTTGAAATGGATGGAAGCAGGGATAGTGGTTTCGAATGAAGAGGCCTGCGCGGTTTGTTGTTCCGGTTTGGGGATAAGCGATTCGATCACATCTTGAATGCGGTTGATGGCACGGTTGAAATTGAAGACCCCTTCGGCGTTTTCACGAATGTCGATGTTCAAACCTTGCGATGCCACTGATTTGACCGTATGGGTATCCATATCATAGTTCATTGTGAGAGTATCGACGGTTACGGCGGGCTCTCCCGCTTCCCGCATTAGCAAGCCGGAAATGATGATATCTCCGCTGGCTGTTTTGTATTCCATGCGGTTGAGTTGAAAGGCAATGGCGCCTTCTGTATTGGGCTCTACTTCCACCGGCAGTATATGGAAGCGGACATTGCTGACGACAATATCACCTACCGGTATATCTTGCTTTTCGGATGAATTTTCATTGGAAGCGGGAAGCAATTTCTGAATCTTAGTAAACACACTCAACCAGGCATCGACGACATCACCGCAGTTGTAGTTGCCGTTGGCCTGCTCTTGAGCGGTTAGCATGACACCTCCCGCATTCAGATGTATTTTGCCGGAACCGCCCATTACATTGTGAACGGATGCGGTTTCAATCGAGGCGACGGTTTCTTGGTTGCGGCTGGTGCTGAATTGACTTACCGACAATAGCTGTTCGGATGGATCATGCTTGAGCTCACCCAAGGTGATGTTGTATTTGTTGAGGGCATCTTTGCTTTTGCCGGTGTAATTCAGTTGCAGGTTTTGGAAAGACAAGGCAGGAATCTTCGCCGCTTCAGAAGAAGCCTCCACAGCGGTTTCTTGTTGTTGTGCTTTAGGCTGCGGTTGGGTCTCTGCCTGCGCGATAAAGCGCGGGATGACGCTGGACCAATTCAGCGACTGGTCATCCTGTTCTTCGATATGCACAGCCAGTGCTGTAGAACGCAGTTCCTTCATCTCCACTTGCCCGCTGAGGATTTTGGTAGGGTGGACGCTGAGTTGAATATCCTCCGCGGAAGCGAGTTCCGAATTCGCTTGCGAACGGGCATCATACACATGGGGATTATTGAGGGTCACCCAGCCGGGTACGGCGCCCAGCGTTAGATTTTCCATCTCAACCCGAAGCCCGTATTGTGAATTGAGGGTTGAAATAACGATAGAGGTCAGGATTTTATCCAAATAAATGTATCCGGCACCCAGTCCCACGATCAATAGTACCGCAAGGGCAATGAAAATTTTTTTCTTCATACCGGTATCCTTTTGGAGAGCAGTGCTTGATTATTGCTTGAATTTCCATTATTGATAAAGCATACGTGTTTTGCCGGATTTATCAAATTAAAAAGGAAAATGAACATGAAACTTTGGTTACGATTTTGTTTAGGTGTAATTGCTGTTGCTGTAATATCCATCGCATCCCACGCGCAAACAAAACCGTCTTATGTGGAGCATTCAAAGGTTTATTTTGAGAAGGGCCGTTTTGGCGGGTGGCCTGCCAATCATGGGATGTGGAATTGGGGCAACGAAATATTGTTTGGTTTTAGCAGAGGATATTACAAATATATGGGCGACCGCCATCATATTGACCGTGAAAAGCCGGAAGAATGGTGGATGGCGCGCTCGCTGGACGGCGAAACCTGGACGTTGGAGCATCCCGCCGAGAAGGGAAAACTTGTCCCGGCGGGAGACTTTTTGCATGGCGTAGAACAAGAAGGTATGAAAGCGGAAGAACTGCAAGACTGCCCCGGTGGGATCAACTTTCTTCATCCTGATTTTTGCATGACCCTGCGCGCGACCAGTGTGGATGACGGGCAATCGCGCTTTTATTATTCGTACTCACGCGGGCGCGATTGGGAAGGCCCCTTTCGCCTGCCGGACTTCGGCCAACCCGGCACCGCGGCGCGGACGGATTATATCGTCAACGGTAGGCATGACTGCATGATCTTTATCACCGCGGCCAAAAGCGATGGTGAAGAAGGCCGTCCGCTTTGCGCGCGCACCACCGATGGCGGCAAGACTTGGAAACTCGTCTCACTAATCGGCCCCGAACCGGAAGGGTTTTCGATCATGCCATCAACCGTGCGCTTGGATGAAGACAGCATCTTAACCACCTTGCGCCGCCGCGAAGACCGCCGCTGGATCGAAGCCTACATCTCACATGACAACGGCACAACCTGGGAACACTACGGCGAACCGGTTGAGGATGTCGGCGTGGGGAACCCGCCCGCGTTGATTAAACTGGAAGACGGTTCGCTGTGCCTTACTTATGGAGTGCGTAAAGACCCGTTCAGCATCGAAGCGAAAATCAGCCGGGATGACGGCAAAACCTGGAGCGAACCGATTGTGCTGCGCGATGACGGCCGCGACCGCGATATCGGCTATGTGCGCTCGGTCCAACGCCCGGATGGTAAGATCGTGACGGTTTACTACATCAGCACCGGCGAACACCCGGAGCGGTATATCGGCTGCACCATTTGGGCGCCATAATGATGAAATATTGAAGAATTGCATTCGATTCGTGTCGGGGCACGTTGCAACGTGCCCCTACTAGTCTGTCAATCAAAAAATGGCGGCTGGCTATCCGTTGTTTCCCCCCTTGTTAAGGGGGGTAGGGGGGATCAATCCCCGTCATTTAATCGTTGACACTGTACTACGGTCTATCAAGGTAAACCTCAAATAGTTCAGGAAATTAATGATTTTCCTTTATTGAACGCGTCGCTAAAGCGGTCAATGCCGTGCGTGCCTCCATTTACCAACCGGCGGGTGGCAGCTAAATCTTTCGTCTGCAATGCCGCTCTGATGCTGTTTTCATTATCCTTTAAAAACGCGGATAGCAGTTTGGCGGCTACTTCCGGCTCATTTGCTTTCTCAGGATACTCAATCAATTCGTTTCCCAGACCGATCCGGTTGCCGTATTTCTCGTAGTTATACCGCCCGGTGAGTTGGATATATCCCCGGCCGCGGAAGTTGGCCCCGTCCGGCGGCCCCTGGTTGCCTAAATCGCGGCGGTGGTCATACAAATCAAAGTGACCTCCGGGGGAGGAGTTATAGTGGGATTTGTACTCGGAGATGGGTTCAAACGATTCGGTTTCCGCCCGGATGGTCGCCAAAGCCATCAGCACCATCTGCGGGTCATCCAACCCGTCATCTTTCAGCGCGCTTAATACGAAAGGGAGATTTCGTTGGATATTGCTTTTTGGTGTATGAGGAAACATCTGTGATACGAGATCAACCGTAAATTTTGGGTTTGACTGCATAAACTTTCTCCATTCGCAAAGATTCTTTCTTTTCACTTATGGAGAAGAATGTTCACACTTTAAGATTTATTTTAACAGATCAGCCATTTGCAGTCGTTTTCCTCTTCAAGGCCGGTGAGGGGCAGGTTGGGGTTTATCCCTCGATCTTCGCCCCCCTTTAACAAGTGGGAACCTACCTCATCACAAGCAAGGGTGCCGTTCCTGAACCTCCTTGCATAAGGGGATGGAGCCTTGGGCTCCGGGGGATTTGCGCCGTTGGGTTACGCTTCGGTTTCCACTGCTTCGCGAATCCAATCGGGAATTGGTTATGCCGTATAAAACCGAGAGAAGTGACATGCATACGAACTGGTTTGAAAACTTGACGTTGAAAGTATCTTCACTTTATAATAAGGAAGATATGCT
>CAYVAZ010000085.1:0-16411 GCA_964449065.1 uncultured bacterium | reverse complement strand
GAAATAAAGAAGCTGGAGAAGAGACTCGAACTCTCGACCGACTGATTACAAATCAGTTGCTCTACCAACTGAGCTACTCCAGCATATTCATGGGCTATGTTCTTTAAAGTAAAGAATTATAAATCATTCTTATCGACGCGCAAGCCTAATTTCTCTCATTTTATTTCTTTCCCATAATTTAGCAGATAAAGACAAAAAGGGGTGACTTTTTTTAGCCTTTTGCCGATAATACGAAGACGGAGTATACTGTTTATTGATTAGATATAGAAAAATTCAAAAAAAGATACGTACTATTGAAGACAAAGATTCCGCTGCAACAAAAGACTTAGGTCAACCACATTAAGTAGGTATTTTGACAGTTGCTAAACAAAAAAATTACCATAATGACAAGCACTTGTTTTCGGAAAAGTTGTCATTTTCTAACTACCAAATGGACATTTAAAAAATGTCCAGTATGCCAATCGAATAAGAGTTGAGACCGAATCATGGTACGCGGTGCCAAAGATAAAGCCAAACTTACTGGACGCAAAAAAGCAGCCATCCTCATGATTACTTTGGGGCCTGATATCGCTGCGGATATTTACCGATGTCTCACCGATGAAGAAATCGAACAAATTACTCTCGAAGTGGCAAACCTCGGTAACGTCCCGCAGGAAATGGTGAACCAGGTCATCGAAGAATTTTACCACACCGCTATGGCCCAGCAATACATCTCTGCGGGCGGGATCAACACCGCGCGCGACATTCTCGAAAAGGCGCTCGGTCCCGGCAAGGCGATGGAAATTATCGAACGCTTGCAAGGAATGCTCCAAGGAACGCCGTTCGACTTTCTCAAAAAGGTCGATCCCAACCACCTGCTGAACTTTATCCAAAGCGAGCATCCCCAAACCGTCGCCTTAATCCTTGCGCACTTGGATTACGATCAGTCCGCCGTCATCATGAGCGCCCTGCCGCCCGAAATGCAGACCGAGGTCGCGTTGCGCATCGCGCTCATGGAACAAACCTCGCCGGAAATCATATCCGAAGTGGAGCGTGTTTTAGAGCGCAAGATCGCAACCATCCTTTCGCAAGAGTTTTCTATTGCCGGGGGGATTGAAGCGCTCGCCGAACTCCTCAACCGAGTTGACCGCGCCACCGAAAAATCCATTCTCGAAACGCTCGAAGAAGAGAACCAGGAACTGGCGGTTGAAATTAAGAAACTCATGTTTACCTTTGATGATGTGATTATGTTGGATGACCGCGCCATCCAAATCGTGCTGAAAGAAGTGGACTTCAAGTCGCTGGGTGTCGCGCTCAAAGGGGCAAACGAAGAAGTCAAAACCAAAATCCTCAACAACCTCTCCAGCCGTGCAGCCGACGGTATCCGCGAAGAAATGGAATTTATGGGTCCGGTGCGGATTAAGCAGGTCGAAGAGGAGCAGCAAAAAATTGTCGCCATCATCCGCCGCCTCGAAGAAAGCGGAGAAATCATGATTAACCGCGGCGGTGAAGACCAAATGATCGGCTAACCCAGTCCAGCCGGGACCGAAATCGTTCTTAGCCCTTCGCCGGATGGAAACTTGTACACAATTCAAATCACTTTTTTGTACTCTGCCCTTGTCTGCCGAAATCTTGCCCGGGTTTTTATGGTTCAAGAAGGCGCGACAATCGGAACTTTCTAGACTCTTTCCATTGACGGATGGGCGGCTCTGAGCGGGTTTTAAGGTTGGGGAAGCGGTATCCCGTGTTTTCCCTTCTCTTGTTTCGGTGTAGAGTTCGGAGACATGGATAACAGGCTCTTGGCGACACCATCCATTTCGTACGCGACACATCAATGCTTGAATGGGAATTGCCGTATTGGGAGACGGCATACCGAAATTAAGATGACAGGGACAGCATCCGCGTTCAAGGTTCGGTGACGTATACGGTTCGCCCCGAATCGGTTATGCTCATACTGTTTTGTTTGTGATGCTGTATATGTAGCGACTATATATAGCGACTATATTTTATATTTTGGGAGGTAATTCGATGTCTGAAACCCCATTGGATCATGGAAATCCTGTCTCTGAAGAGGCACAGCCTGTAAGCCGGGATGTCAATTTCTTTCGTCCGCAAACCGAACATTCAGTGGCCGATATGAAACTGATCATCTCTCTTGTCTTGGTATGGGCGGTGGCTGTGTTTGGGTTCCAATTTGTGCTGATCGCTTTTAATCAGCCCACCCCGGAACCCGCCTACACATCGTTTCAATCGCTTTGGAGCAGTGTGAATGAAGGAACAGCGAATCAAACCCAACAACAGCAACTTGCCCGGATCACACTTTCCGTTCTTGGAAAAAATGTTGCCCTCAAACCGGAGCACAAAGAGGTTCTCCAAGATACTCTAACCAAAACCACGGTGCAATTGATACCGGAAACGGAGCGGGAAGCGTTTTTATCCAATCTAAACAATGGATCGGGAATAAATCAAGCTGTGAATCAAGCTGTGGAGGCAATCGGCTTGCAGAATAGCGGGTTTGACCTACTTCGAATTGACATGCTGCCCTATTCACTTGTACCGGTCAGCGGCTCTGAACTGAGTTCTGAACTTCCCGGAATTATGGAATTGTATTTGGTGCATAACCAAAGTTTCTTAACCGATTTCCGGTTCGCCGGATTTCCGTTTCATTATTGGTATACCGCGCAATTTCTGCTGATTTTGTTTGTCATCTTGTGCGTGATCTATGCCCGGGTGACGGATCAACTCAACGAAAAATACAACTTCATCGAAGAATAATCCGGCTTGATGAATAGAGGAGAACCGCATGACACGTTTATTCACTCTGCTTTACTTCACTATATTTTTGGTATTGATAAATTTTGACGCGTTTGCGCAAACAGCCAGAGCGACTGAATTGGAAGGGAATTTTAAGATGGGTCCGGCGATCCTGTTGATTCTGTTGCTCGCTACATTTATTTTGGTCGGAATTTTTCATCGGGCCAAGGATACATCCGCGTATTGGGCCGCCAACCGGAAAATATCTCCGGTCGGCGCTGGGATGGCGATAGCATCCAACTGGATGAGTGCCGCGTCCTTTCTCGGCATGGCGGCCATGATGTATGGTACGGGGTATCACGGGCTGTCTTACGTCGTGGGTTGGACCGGCGGTTATGTGTTGCTTTTGGTTCTGATGGCGGGGCAAATCCGCCGGTTTGGGAAATACACCGCTGCCGACTTTATTGGCGACCGTTATTATTCCCGCGGGTTGCGCGCGTTTGGCGCTTGCCTTGCCATCTTTATATCGTTTTCATACTGCGTGGGGCAGTTTGCGGGGATCGGCTTGATGTTTCAGTGGATTTTTGGGATTGATTACACCTGGGCGGTTATTATCGGCAGCTCCGTTGTTCTTGCTTATACATTGATTTCCGGCATGTTGGGCGCGACCAAAAATATGCAGATTCAGTATGTCATTATTATTATTTCATTCATGATTCCATTGTTTATTTTGTGCTATAAATATGGTTACTTTTTCTTGATCCCGCAGTTTGGATACGGCCAAGTTGTTTCTGATGTTGTTTCCGGTCTGGAACCGGGGAAAGGAACCAACGCACTGGGACATGATTTCGGTATATTGCCTTCGCCTGAATTTGCGATGCCGTGGGACCCCGCAACCGGACAAAGCGCGTTCCAGTGGATGGCGATTTGCTTTTCGTTGATGATTGGAACCGCCGGGTTGCCGCACGTGATTCAACGGTTTTATGTTGTTCCGGACGCGAAAGACGCGCGCTGGTCGGTTGTATGGGGGCTCTTTTTTATTTGCCTGCTTTATTGGAGCGCGCCCATTTATTCCGCGTTTGGAAAAATATTGTCTTCCAATCCTGAGGTCGGTGCTTTGGCGAAAGACGCGATCGTTGTGTATACCGCGCAACTGGGGGATGTGTATCCACTCATCGTCGGCTTTTTGGCTGCGGGGGCTGTTTCAGCGGCATTTTCGACTGTTTCCGGATTGCTTGTCGCGGGAGCATCCGCGTTCTCGCACGATTTATATTATAAGGTCATTAATCCTGACGCATCCGAACATGTTCAAATGTTGATGGCACGCGTCGGAACTGTTTTGATGGCCATTGTGGTTACGGCTGTGGCGCTTTTACAATTGGGCTTGATCGCGCAATTGGTTGCTGTCGCGTTTTCTTTGGCGGGCTGTACCATCTTTCCGCTGTTCTTGCTGGGGATTTGGTGGAGCGGTTCGAATCGTGCTGGAGCATGGGCCGGTCTTTTGGTTGGCTCCGCGGTATCGTTGGTGGCGCTGGTCTATTTTGTCTGCGGGAAATTCAATATAGTGCTTCCATTGCAAGAGATGATTAACTATTACCTGAACGCGTGGTATTTCGCGTGGCTGGGGGCACCTTTGGCTATCATCGCGAATATCGCGGTATCAATTGCTACCGGCTGCAACACCCCTGATGAGATCAAACGATTTTTAGCCAAAAACGTTCACGGATATTAAACCCGATCGTCCCCCCCGCCATCCCGGCGGGGGGGAACTTCTTTCTTCCCACCGCTTTTTGTATCGGTTACAATTTTTGTATATTGCCATTTCTGAAATCGGTATACTCGAATAACTTCTAATCCAACTGGTATAGGTGGTTTCAGTCATTCACAAGCGTTAGCGCAGTGCCAAAACCCCCTTGCATAAGGGGGTGGAGCCGTAGGCTCCGGGGGATTTTGCGTAGTTGGAAACGTGCTTCGATCCCCTCTACCCCCCTTAACAATGGAGGTATGCATCCACCTACCGTCATTTCAATTGATGATAAAGATTATGCACCACCACCCGGTTATCGGCACAAATATAATCCAATGTTCCTCCCATCCGGTAAAAACTCTTGCAAAACCGCAAATAATAAGCGGGATTGTCCTTTGGCGGTTCTCCCTTCGACCAATCCCATCCCCCGCTGTCTTGTATATCTACAATCGTGATATGATGGTTCTCAACCCGTTTGCCCTCTTGCAGCAAAACATTATTGGCGCAGCTCATCGCCTTCTCAAACACCTGCGGCGCCATAATCGCCGACCCGATGGATAACACCACCCCATGACTCAGATTCAACACCGAATCCACAAACGTTTGAAAATCATATCCAGCCCCCCGGCCCAATGCGGCGGGCATAAAACACGGATGATTCGAAATGATGTCATAGCCAATCCCTGGATGCACCGTAAGCGGAACCCCCAACCGGTAGGCATTTGCTGGAACCGAGTGTGCCTTCCATTTGTGGTTCACTTCATACCGCCCTCCATCAATTTGCAAACGCTTCATGAGTTGGAATAAATCCGCTTTTGCCGCGGTCAATTCATCTGTAGGACCGTTCTGTATCTCCTCCCGCAATCGATCGATGGAGGGCAGCTCGAATCCATCATCAAGCATAAACTTCCCCAGCGACTCACCATAACCCAATCCCCGCGCGGCGCCCGCGCAAACCGCGAGGTTGATATTCTTTCCGGTTTCCTCCCACGTTCCAAATGTCCCGCTCTCCACATTTTTTTGCACGCTTTCCGTTGAACGCCCCAAATAGCTGTATTCCCAATCGTGTATGGTTCCGGCACCATTCGTTGCCAGATGGGTTATCCACCCCTTTTCCATCATTCGAATCAGTGTAGGCCCCATGCCGTTGCGCACCAAATGGGCGCCATAAATCAACATCACCGCGGCACCCCGCTCCCGCGCCTTGCGGATTCTTTCAGCCGTCTGTTGAATGACTCCCAAATGATTCCCCGGTATTGGAGGCAATTCATCCGGATCCACAATCACATCGTCAATTTCAGTGAGGCTTTTACGTTCGGATAATGGGTAAATCTTCAAACGGGAAAGGTCGAATTTCGGATTGGCCATGCAACACTTCCTTTTCGTTTTACCAAGTTACAATATCACTAATTTTACAAAGACAGCATTAGTACACTGACGGGGAAAAAGTGTCGGGTAAAGTAAAAATCCTGTGGCTCGGCGGGAGCCTCGCCCTCCCAATTCAACCCGACATTAGGACTCTGTCAGATTATTAGTTTACGCTCAACCGTTAGGATACCAAGTTTCAAGATGAAGAATACCGTTCGCATTGATTGCATCGGAGACAGCATTACCTCGGGCATCAAACCGCCTTCCTATCCGCGTGTTCTGCGGGGTCTTTTTCACGAAAACGGTTTCGAAGGGATTCGCGTAAGCAACCGTGGAAAAGAAGGTTTTTCTGTCGGGCATTATTTGGAATATTTACAAACCGAACCCAACAAATCCCGTTGGGATAAGGTGGATTTGGATATGGTTATATTGCAGCTGGGCACAAACGATACCCGCGACACCCTGCAAACTCCTTTAAAAGAATTTACCGTACAATACCGCCAACTGATTGAATTCTTGCAAAACAAAACAGATCATATTTATATGACAACCATCCCCTGGTATGATGCCCCCGTCAAAATTCACTGGCAGGATGAACTGCACACGTTCGATGGTGTTGACCGCATTGAAAACGAACTCAATCCGGCATTACAATCTCTGGCGGACGAAATGGATTGCACGGTGATCGATATTCATCACCCCCTAAAAGAGCAGGGAACCGGTGTCTTTCTGGATGGCATTCATCCCAATCCAACCGGCAATCAAATAATCGCGAAAACGTGTTATCAATCGCTATTGCCAACCGTTAAACAGGTAAGTTAATTAAGCAGGAGAAGAACATGGTTTTGAAGAACACAATCCGTATTATAGGTATATTTGTGATAACCATTGCATTTACCGCTTGCAATCAAAATACGGAACCGGCACAAAGCACGGTCAATTTTTTTGGCCCCACACCCACTTATACTCCCGCGCCGCCGCCGACACCAACCGTAGCCACACCGTCACCGGTACCTTCTCCCACTCCCACCGTTTACAAAACCCCCACGCCCTCCAAACCGGAATTTTTTGCCATCCGCCACAATATGGATTTAATGACGGAAGAACAAAAAAATGTCTATATGGAAGAATTAAACGGCAAGAAAGTGGAACACTGGATTGGTGTGGTCAAAGACAAACCGCTGCTGGATGACGGGTATTATGCCATTACAATAGAAATGGACCCACAACCGGCCGAACGCCCCGATTTAGTTTTAACCAAAATAGATGAAGCGGTTTTAGAAACCATAGAGGCAGGACAGCAAATTCGCTTTTCCGGCACCATCAGCGGATTTACTAACGTGTATGAACAAAACAACATACTTGCTTTTTCAGATGCAGTCATTCACTCCAACGAACGAAAATCTTCTCCATGATCTTTTACCAAATGAAAACAGAATTTCCGAGAAAGCATAATTGAACGATTGCAGGCTGGAAGCCTGCACCACAATTTTTGACTTTTTTCGGCCCGTCATTTACCGGCTGGAAGCCGATGCTTCTCACACAATTGAAACGGACATGCTTTATTGTAACTGGTATTACTTCGGCTCTACAACCCGGTTCACAATTTTACCCAAGCCTTCCACCGTAACGGTCATTGTATCCCCGGCCCGCGCGGGCAGGGCTTTCGTTGTCCCTGTAAAAATAATATCGCCCGGATTCAAGGTCAGCACACGCGATAAATCGCTGACGATCTTTTCCGGCGGGTAAAGCAGGGAACTGGTGTTATGCTCATACACATCTTCGCTGCCATCCGGATGCGCAACCACCAACCGGCGGTCGCGGTCTTTCCAATCCACGTCCGTATAAATGAAGGGGCCGTAGGGCGCGAAGTTATCCCCGATCTTAAGCGTCGGTCCGAGTATCGTATCTTCCTCACGCTTCTCATCCCCGCTGACTTCCAAATACGAATCCGCCGAACCAACGATATCGTTGCCGATGGTATACCCGAATATGGCCTTCTTCGCTTCAGACACACCGGCATTCTTAACCGGTTTTCCGATCACAATCACCAACTCGGTCTCCACCAAAATTTCCTTCATCGAAGCCGGAACGTCCACATCCTCACCTGGTGAAGCGGCAGCAGACGGCGGTTTCAAAAACCACCGGATAGTGCTGAACGGCTCCTTCTCGCCTTCCCACGCTTCTTTATAGGTTCCCGCGCACCCTAGAATTACGGTAGGCTCGCTTGGGTGCAACAGCTTTACATCCTCTTGGCTCACAGTATGCCCGGTAGGCTTCCCTCCATCCCAAGGCGCACCACTCAGTTGATGAACAGTATCACCCTTTACCAACCCATAATGCCTATCCCCCGCCAGTTCATACCGGCAATACACCTCTCCGGCCTGAACGAAGGTAGAAATAAGTATGGAACTGATTAGTACGGCTAATCCAATCGCTTTCATTGATTCATTCTCCCCAAATTGTAATAGACTTGTTTCTCTTCTTGTATCAAATCTATCTTGTATCAATTCTATTTGGATTGGTAAAAACGAAAATCGCTACATCTTTCTTTTACTGAGGCTAATCGCAGCGTATACTCTAACGCAAAATGAAAACGGTGTTAATCCACTATCTTCACGGATAGGCAATCGTCCAGAAGTAGATAAACCAAAAAGCCCTGACGAATCCGCCAGGGCTTTTGCATGAATAACACAATACTTGCGATATGAGACTTGTGCTGTGAGGTCTAGTGTCAAAACGTCTTAATTCAAAAAGTCTTTAATCTCGCGGCTGCGCAGTGGATGGCGCAACTTGCGAATCGCGCGCTGCTCGATCTGGCGTACACGTTCACGCGTAATGCCGAAGCGTTTGCCGATATCACCCAGTTTCCATACCTTGCCGTCTTTTAAACCGTATCGCAAACGAAGAATGGTCTCTTCACGCTCGGTTAATTGCGTTAAGATTTCATCCAGACGTTCTGTTAATACATCCAGCGAAATGGTTTTATCCGGGTCTTCAATGTCTGGGTCTTTTATCAATTCGCCGATCGTGGTTTCCCGGTCTTCGCGAATCGGTGTTTCCAAAGATAATGGGTCTTGATGCCATCCCATTAAATCCACAATCCGCTTTTCTTCCAACTCGATGTGGTCAGACAGTTCTTCCACGGACGGCTTGCGGCCCAACTTTTGCGTTAATTCATAGTTGCCGCGTTCCACCATCGCGATTTGATCCGTCACCCCGGTAGGGAGGCGTACGGTACGGCGCTGCTGCTTCACCGCGCGGGAAATGCTTTGCCGAATCCACCAAACCGCGTACGTGCTGAACTTGGTGCCGCGGTGGTAGTCAAATTTATCTACCGCACGGGTCAAACCCAAGTTGCCTTCTTGAATTAAATCCATCATATTGATGCCGCTGTTGCGGTAGCGTTTTGCCACGGAAACAACCAACCGCAAGTTACCGCGGATCATTTCCTGACGCCCGATGCGGATTTTATCGAGTCCTTGGCGGATCAACGAACCGCATTCTTGCAAGCGTTCGTATGAATCGGGATATTGCGCCTCGATCTCGCGGCGTTTCGCTTTGCTTTTGACGGATTTTATTTCATGCAGAGCTTGGCGTGTTTTCTTCGCGATTTTCCATAACGCGTTGATATCGAGGTCCAATTTGCAGAAAATTTCGCTCCACTTTTTATACCGGTTTTCCAACTGGCGTTCGCTGAGTTCACCGGATTGTTCTTCATCCATCCCTTGCTTGATGGCACGAACATGCTTTTTCATCACTTTGATGGACTTATCGAGTTCTTCTTTCCGGCGCGCTTTTCCACCGTCCGGGTTTCGGAACGTGATATGAGGAGAACGCAATCCATAAGCAAGTTCTTCAATCAGCACTTCTAACTCATTTATGGCAATTCGTGAACGAGACAAACCGTCAGTCAACAAGCGGCGTCCGGAATCGATTAATTCATAAATTTCGATTTCTTGCTCCCGGGTGAGTAGATCATACTCACCTATGGCACGAAGATACTCACGCACTTGGTTGGCGTAGCGTCCGGAAGCGGCATACTCTTTCGGTTTCTTTTCCGGCACCGGCACGACTCCGCGTGATTTATCTACCACAACGGTGTCTTCTACAGCATTCTCTTCGTCTTCTAGTACAGGAGACTCGAAAACCAATTCGTCTTGAAGTTCTTCATTGTGTGTCGTATACATTCTTGCACCTCTTTCGGACACCAAATTGTTTGGATGAATTAAAAAAGCAATTGATGTGCCATCTACCTAGATATACGTTTCTAATCAAAATCTATTACGTAAAAAAGAGCTGGATGATCGTTGGTTTTTGATAACTATTTGATTTAAATAGAATTAAGAATTTGTTAAATTGAGTGAAGATTTTTTTGTGTTCTGATTGTATGGGTGAAATTCTAATACGAAAATGGGAAAGCGTGCCGAAATGGAACACCATTTGACACGTTATCGAATTGATTGGATCATGTATTTCTTCACAATTGATTTATTCAATTATTTAGTTGATCGCATTCTATCCCGTGAAATCTAAAAAGGGAAGTAAAAAAATAAAAAAAGTTAAATGATTAGAAACTCTAATCCCTCCCCCTCTTATGCCGCTTGGTATCAAAAGGCTCCGCGTTGGTCTCATATTCCTTGCCGTCAGCAATCCCACCGAACAATTTCGTAAAGAACCCTTTCTTTTCAGGTTTTTGTTCCGTAACAGGGGCCGCTGTTTGGGTGGAAGTCTTTGTCTTTTCTATTGCTGTTTTGGATGGAACATTATTGGGCTTCAATTCATTTTGAACATGTTTTTTGCCTGTTTGGTAAGGTGCCGCGTTGGTCTTTACTTCGTTGGTTTCGGATTTTTCATCATTCGAATCAAAGCCAAACAAGCGTGTAAAGAATCCCTTTTCCTCCGTACTCATCTTGCTTGCTTCAGATACATCCGTATCAATTTTCTGTTGCACATGCCGTTTGCCTGTCTGGTAAGGTGCCGCATTGGCGTTGAATTCTTTTTCACCGCGGTTTTCATAATCTTCATCCCCGCCAAAAATTCCCGAAAGAAATTCGCTGACAGGATTCGTGGGTAAATTCTTTTTCTTTTGAAAATCTTCCTTCAAATCCTTCATCCGGTGTGGTTTGGTGTCATAAGGCACAATCCGCATCGACCGGTCGGAGCCATCCTCAACCGGTTCGGTTTCCATCGTCTTTGCGTGCTTCTCTAACTGCTGAACCCGGTTGCGCTTGGTGTCATAAGGCACATCCCGCAGCGTCCGGGGTTGCTCATCTCTCTCCTGCGCGGATATGGTTTGAGGCATGATCAAAACCAAAAGTGTGCCCAATAAGACAAAACAGGCTGCGGATCGTATAAATGGAAAAAAGACTTTCATTATGGTTCTCCCTATGGACTGTTATCATAAAACAGAGTGTGTTGATTTTAATCAATGCAAGCACAAGAGTCAAAGGTTTACTTTATGGATTTACTGTATGGGATAAATCAGTAGAAAGTTGTGTTGTTCACCCGATCCAAAATGGGGCTTTGAGCAGTGTGTGTGAACAGCAGCAAGGAACGTATCGAGTGTCACACACACGTGGAAGTATGACCGGTTACACATTTCTTTGAACACCCACTTCAACAATCGGAATTGCCACGTTGTGCTGAGGCCCCACCCGCTGTTGCGCTCAACACACCAACCACTGCCGTGAACTTTCCATAGGGTGTATCCCTATATCTATCTTGTACATCCTTCCAGATTAAACGGCTTGATGCTAGCATGTTTCCTTCTAGTGATTGAAGCCGGTATACCAACTGACGTTTCCTAAAACCAACGAATCTCTCTTTTTGTTTTCGTGTGTGGTTACAACATTACGTGGGGTAATAATCGATTGCGGCAGATATTCCTTTCAAGCCAATCAGGTCATTCAATGAACTTTTGCTTTTTGTTACGACATCGTTATTTGCCTTCAACTTCTTTACAATACGGCGCGTTTGCATTGGCTTTGTTTGTGCTGGTATCGTTTTCTTTTATGCCGCATTCTGTCCAAATTCGTTATCAAGATGATGACGCTTATTATTATTTTCTAACCGCCTATCATCTGGCACAAGGGCATGGCCCCACGTTTGATGGCATCACGACAACCACCGGGTTTCATCCCTTGTACGCGCTGTTATTAACCGGCATTCAGATGGTCTTTCCGGTCAATAAAGAGTGGCTGCCTACCTGCGCAAACCTATTGAATACATGCGCGATCTTTTTTACCGCCTATGCGTTGTATCATGCCGCAAAGCGTTTATGGAATCAAACCGCGGCACGTTGGGCGGCTTTTTTATGGATCATCAACCCTCATGCGCTTATTTTGGTCTATACCGGTATGGAAGGCTCAATCTATGCCGCGGCGCTTGGATTGTTTCTATTAAACGGAAGCAGGTTATTTACGACAGCGGCATCTTCGTCCCGTTTACTGTTTCCAACCGTTCTTGCCGGTTGTTCCGCGTCGTTATGTATCCTAAGCCGTACGGATTCCATGATATTGGTGATTTTAATCATCCCGCTTTTTTTATGGTTGCCTGCCCAATCGGTATTAAACCGGTTTGCTTTGATGGCCTTGTATGTTGTGTTGGCGTTTTTGCCCTATGTCTTGTGGGCTGTCTATTGTAACGCGTGGACCGGAGATTGGATCCAGGGCAGCGCGGAAATGAAAACCATTCTCCGGCAATGGCATACGGAACATTTAGGGGCATTGGGTTCTGTGCTTTATACATTTCAGTTATTTCTGCAATGGTGTTTTAAATCGTTGATCAAAACGCCCATGTTAAAGTATTTGCTTTTATCGCTGATCGTTTTTGGGTTGTGGAAGCGAGTGCGGCTGCCTTTTAAGATGACGGCCAGTCACTTGTATGTGCATACATTGTGGCTCTTTCTGGTTTTATTAGGGCTGGCTTATGCAATGCATTTGAACAAAATGTGGACATGGTATTACACCCCATCGCTGCTCATTTTAACTTTGATATCAAGCGGGATTTTGCAAACACTCATACGTTCTGAGCCGGTGTCGATTTTCAAACGGTATTTACCATATATTTTAATCTTCACGTTGTTGGAATCTTATGCCTATCTTACCTTAAAATCTATTACTGGCAGAAACGCCAGACACCCGATTAAGTTACACGTTACCGAATGGATAAATGATCATCTCCCTGCTGACGCAGTCATCGGCTCGTGGAATGCCGGAATATTCGCCTGGAACACCGAATCGCCTGTGATCAATTTAGATGGACTTATCAATAATGATGTTCCTACGCTTTACCAAGCCAATGGTTCGATTTGTCAATACATTCTAGACAAAAAAATTGACTACATCGTCGAAGACAGTAATTATATGGAACTGTATTGTCCCCAATGGAATCAAAACCATTATCAACGAATATACCGCTATCAACCGGGCGAATCCGATTTATCCGTATGGAAAATACTGCCTCCTGTTGAATAGAACGGTATCAATTTGCGTTGCGGCACAATCCCCACCGGTTTCATAAAAGGTAATAGGTCAGCCGCTTAAAGAGAAATTTTCCCTCCCAAAGGAGGGAGGGGTTAGGGGAGGGTTTGAAGCACTGAGCGTTTAACCCCCACCTAGCCTCCCCCATTGCATTGGGGGAGGAATGAGAAAATCGATTCGATTTTTTGAAGATGCACTTCATATCGCTGACCTGTTACCATAAAAGAAATTCCAGCGTATCAGGCCGGCCAGTTTGAAGCGCAGCGTGCAAAAATACGGCTTCGCTGCATAACCCTGGGAAAGGCTTATCTGGCCTGCTGTAGGGCAGCCGCGGGGAGGTATACCATGTTCATGAAAGATCTTACGTTCATGATATTGCCCCGGACCTTTCCAGGCTTGGGAAGGAAAATCATTCTTCGAACGGATGACCAGCTACTCAAAAACAAGATCATGCACATCGATGACTTTTGTCATGATGGTAATCCCCGGAATGTTTTTTCTTGTAATTTAACACTGCCGTAACAGAAATGGAGTATTTTTTGTATTCCATATTACTCTTTATGAAATGGGAAAAACATGAGCAAAAACGCGTTTACGTTGATAGAGTTGCTGATTGTGGTGGCGATCATTGGAATCTTGGCGGCGATTGCGGTGCCGAATTTTATGAACGCGCAGATTCGGGCGAAGATTGCCCGTGTTCAGGCTGATATCAAGATGCTAGGGGATTCTGTTCAAACATATTATATAGACCACAATGGTGTGCCTCTCGATTTCAATACGGGGCCGTGGTCTTCATATATGATTGGTCATGTTCCGGTGTTGACGACCCCTATTGCTTATGTAACTGCTTTTCCCCGCGACCCTTTCAATCAAGGGGCAGATACATCCGGAGCATCTTGGGTACCTGATCCGGAAGATTTTCTGTCATCAGAATATCAAACGAAAGCGGGTGGGGCGGGGACGTTTTGGACTCCATTCGCTGGGCCGAATGAACTGAATGGCCGGCATGATTTTAGAAACCGGCTTGCCATGGTGTTTTCAATCGGGCCTTCGATGATTCGTTATTTCCCCGGCGAAGGGTATAACCGGGGCTGCTGGCATGAGGATTATGATGCTTCAAACGGGTTGCAGTCGTTTGGGTCGATCCGGCGGTTTGTACCGTAATTTACTTGTCAAAAACAAACACACCTTAAACAAAAACAACAAAATTGTGCTGAATTTCAGCCAACTGTTCTTTCCAAGTCTCTGATTCCAAGCAATTTACCATTCAATTTCGGAATATTTATTGCATAGTTTATGATTTAAAATTTACGTAAGGATATTTTATTATGTGTGGAATCGCCGGTTTTTGGGGCAAGAAAGATCAAAGTCAGTTGCAATCAATGTTGGACGCGATGATTCACCGCGGTCCCGATGCAGAAGGCCTATTTGTATCCGAAACGTATGATGGACTATTGGGACATCGGCGCTTAAGTATTATGGATCCAAAAGGCGGCGATCAACCGATTTTGGCTGAGAACAAAAACCGGGCGATAGCCGCTAACGGTGAAATCTATAACTTTCCAGATTTGTTGCAAACCTTATCCAAAAAATACCCGTTTAAAACCACCAGCGACAGCGAGGCTATTCTTCACCTGTTTCAAGAACATGGTACCGGTGTGGTCAAATATTTGGATGGAATGTATGCCTTTATGATTGCCGATGAAGACCGCATTCTCTGCGCCCGTGATCCGATTGGAATTAAGCCTTTGTATTATGCGGAAGAAGACGGCGCGATGATTTTTTCTTCGGAAATCAAAAGCCTTGCGAAAGCAAGTGAAAACATCAAAGAGTTTCCTCCTGGAACCTATTTTCATTCCAAGCAGGGGTTTCAGTCATTCTATACCGTCCCGGATCTAGTAACCGAAGACCGGTCTATGGAAGATTGGCTGCGCATCATCCGGAAGACGGTGGAAGAATCGGTGGAAAAACGCTTGATGAGTGATGTCCCGTTGGGAGCGTTTCTCTCCGGGGGGTTGGACAGCAGCATTATTTGCGCCATTGCCAGTCAACACATCGAGAATCTTCATACCTTTTCGGTCGGGTTTGAAGGCAGTTCGGATTTGAACGCGGCACGGGTGGTGGCGGATCATTTGGGTACGATACATCATGAGTATGTTCTTACATTGGATGAGATTCATGAGAAGTTATTTGAGATCATCTACTTTTTAGAATCATTTGATCAGGATTTGGTGCGCAGTGCGATTCCATGCTACTTTACTTCACGGATGGCGTCGGATTTTGTTAAAGTGATCTTGACCGGAGAAGGCGCGGATGAATTGTTCGCGGGCTATACCTACTACAAAGGTATCGTAAGCGATGACTTTTTGCACAATGAATTGCGCCGCTCAATAGAGTCGCTGCACAACATCAATTTGCAGCGGGTAGACCGAATGACGATGGCGCATTCCATTGAAGGCCGCGTGCCGTTTTTGGATTTGACTATGATCGAATTGGGACAACGAATCCCCGCGGAATGGAAGCTGCGGGGCAATCCCCCGGTAGAAAAGTGGATTTTACGGAAGGCGTTTGATGATTTGCTTCCGTATGATATCGTGTGGCGCAAGAAAGAGCAGTTTGACGAAGGCAGCGGAGCGGCTGAGAAGATGGATGAGTATTTATCGTCCATCATGCCAAAGGCTGAAGCCGAACAATATGCATCGGAATGGCCGAATACCTATTTGCGTTCCCAAGAAGAATGTTTCTATCATAAGGTATTGGTAGAGGCTTATGACAATCCCAAGCCCGTTTTGGATAATGTTGCGCGCTGGAGTGAACGTCCACAAGAGACATCCGTTAACTAGAGTTCCATGAAGTTGTTGACTAAAAAAGATCGCGGGAAAATGTGATATCGTTTTTCTAAACCTGTTGTGCGCATTTCATTCGATATGCCGGTTATTTGAATCGGTAGGAGTTATTAACTGACGTTACGCAAAATTCTATACGGTAGGTATTGTTGCGAGCTTTAAATCCGTTTCGATAGTTACTAAATAAGAAGAAATACAACAAAATATGGAGGCAGTAATGCCCGTATGAAAAC
>CAYVAZ010000084.1:11584-16433 GCA_964449065.1 uncultured bacterium | reverse complement strand
GTTACGTTTCTTCTTCGCTATATCCCTCAAGGCTTTTTTTGAGGGTTCGGTGCTTGTCACTCCTCACTCATCACTTCATGAAAATACTCCCGCTGCAACTTCATCAATTCCGAATACTCTTCATCCGTATCGTCATATTTTTCTTTCAGTGCAAGCAATTCTTTCTTTAACTTTAATACAACATCCTCATAAGCCGGATCATCATACACATTGTTTAACTCGTTTGGGTCATTCTTAAGATCATAAAGTTCCATTCCCGGCTTACTCGGTTCCTCTTGCGTTCCGGTTATGTCTAATGGAAGACCATAGAAGAATAGAAGTTTAAAACGCTTGGTGCGGATGCCGTAATGCGCGGGGCGGTTTACATGCATCCAATAGCGGTAGTACACCGCGTCGCGCCAATCCTCCGGCGTGTCTCCGCGAAGAATACTGCGGAAGCTTTTTCCCTGCATGTCATCTGGAGTTTCCAATCCGGCGTAATCCAAAAACAATGACGGGAAATCAACATTGATCACCAAGTCATCGTTGGTTGAACCTGCATCGATCTCTTTGGGATACCGAACAACAAACGGCATCTGCATGGATTCTTCATACATCCACCGCTTATCGATGTAGTTGTGTTCACCCAAAAAGTATCCTTGGTCTGAGGTATAGATGACCACCGTGTTATCGGCAAGATTGTTCTCTTCCATATACTCCAGAAGCCGGCCGATGTTGTGATCCACACCCGCGCAAGCCCGCAAATAGAATTTCACGAATATTTGATACGCTTTCTTGCGCTTTTCTTCATCGCTGAGCCCGGAAAATTCAATAGGACCTTCATGCTGGTGATTTTTCCATTGAAACCGTTCCACCAATGTATCAATCGTGAAGCCATACTCTTCCGAACCCGGCGAACGGTGCGACTTGTCTTCCCATAAACTGTCCGGTTCCGGGATATCGGTATCTTTCAAATAGTCCGCATACCGTTCTGCATAGCCCCACGGTTCATGAGGCGCTTTGAATTGGCACATTAAAAAGAATGGTTTCTCTTCATCCCGTTGTTTCAGCCAATCCAAAGTCAAGTTCCCAATCACATCGGCTGAATAGCCTTCAAACTCTTTTTGTCCTTTATCCTTTTCTTTCAGCACCGGGTTATGGTATTTCCCCTGCCCGGGTAGGACATTCCAATAATCGAAACCGCTGGGGTCGGTTTTTAAATGCCATTTGCCGATCACCGCGGTTTGATAGCCGCCGTCCCGCAGCAGCTTCGCGACATTCTGTTGATTGGGATCAATCGCATCCCGCAATGAATACACACCGTTTTTGTGGCTGTATTTTCCCGTAAGAATCGATGCCCGGCTGGGCACGCAGATGGAATTGGTGCAGAAACAGTTGTTCAGCCTCATGCCTTCATTTGCGATCCGGTCGATGTTCGGTGTTTGGGCGATACCGGCCAAGCGTTTGCCATAACACCCGATCGAATTGACCGCGTGATCATCCGACATGATGAACAGGATGTTAGGGCGGGATTCTTGTGAATGTGCTGTTGATGACAGCAACGCGCTTACAGCACCGATAGATGTACTGGCTATGAAATGACGGCGGGTTTGCGGCATGGTTTCTCTCCGTAATACGACATCAGCTGTTTTCTTAGCATAGAAGATGAAGTGAAGATTCTCAACGGATAATTAAAGAATAATAGAACTTACAGTATCAAATTCTCAATTTTTTTGATATGATCGCATTGATTTATAGGGTGCAATCGTTTTATCATCCAAATAGGAGTTTTATCCATGCCGACTGCCATCGACCGAAGATCGTTTCTTCACACCGCAGCATCCGCTGCCACGAACGTTGGAAAAGCGACTGGACGTTCTTCTCAACGGATCAAACGGTGAATCCCAGAGACGATATAAACATCCAAGGCCTCAATCTGCCGGAACCGGTTGTACAGAAACTTTACTACTCCAATGCAAAACGGTTCTTTCCGGAACTGTTATAGAGTAAATTGATTAAACAGATACATTCATCAAAACATAGGAAAACAACATGAACCATCAAACAAAATCTCTTACCCGCAGATCATTTTTATCGGCTTCAGCAGCCCTCACCATTGGATTCCCCGCCATCGTGCGCGGACAGAATCTGAATGAAAAACTCAACATCGCCATCATCGGCTGCGGCGGCCGGGGACGCAGCAACATGAACTCAGTAAGTTCCGAAACCATCGTCGCGCTGGCGGATGTTAGCAAAGACAGTGTGGATAAAGCCGCCGAAGCACACCCCAAAGCGCGCCGGGTAAAAGACTTTCGTAACCTGTATGATTACGCGGATGAATTCGACGCGGTTGTCGTCAGCACCAGCGAACACACGCACGCGTTTGCCACCCTGCCCGCCTTGCAGATGAAAAAGCATGTCTACTGTGAAAAACCGTTGACCCACAATGTGTGGGAATCGCGTATCATTCGTGAAGCCGCCAACGAAGCCGGGGTCGCCACCCAAATGGGAACACAAATCCATGCGGGAGACAATTACCGTCGTGTGGTTGAATTGATCCAAAGCGGGGCCATCGGCCAGGTGAGTGAAGTGCACGTTTGGGTGTCGCGTGCCTGGGGTTGGCATGATTCGGAAGAGGCCTGCAAGAAAGCGAACGACATCGTTTGTGCGTTTGACCGCCCCACAACTTCCGATCCCATCCCTGATGGTTTTGATTGGGATTTATGGCTGGGGCCTGCTCCCGAAAGACCGTTCAACAACGTCTACATTCCCGGACCCAAATGGTACCGCTGGTGGGATTTCGGCAACGGCACCATGAGCGATCTCGGCAGCCATTGGATCGACCTGCCGTTTTGGGCACTGAAACTGGATCACCCCTTAACCATTGAAGCCTCGGGACCTCCGGTTCACCCTGAAATCGCCCCCGCATCCATGCAGGCAACTTACACATACGGAGCAAGAGGAGACATGGGGCCGGTAACCGTCTCATGGTATCAAGGCACCCATAAACCGCGGATTTGGAACGAGAATGAAGCCGTCCGCAAATGGGGCAATGGCGTTCTCTTTATCGGAGAAAAGGGAATGCTCTTATCCGACTACGGCAAAAACACCCTGCTGCCGGAAGATGACTTCAAAGATTTTGAACAGCCGGAACCGTTTATCCCCGCATCGATTGGCCATCACAACGAATGGATTCACGCATGCAAAACCGGGGCATCAACTACATGCAACTTTGAATACGCCGGCTGGCTGACCGAAGCCAACCATTTGGGCAATGTTGCGTTTCGGGTTGGCAAAAAATTGGAATGGGATGAAAAAGAACTCAAAGCGACCAACGCGCCCGAAGCCGACCGATACATCAAACGCGCCTACCGCATGGGCTGGAATTTGATCTAATTTTACCTTGGAGAAAAACATGGCTATTAATAAACGTGACTTTCTTAAACTGACGGCCTCCGCATTGGCTGGTACATCTACATTGTCATGCCTTAATAAAGGCAACGCGCAATCATCCAAAAAGCCCAACATTGTTTTCATCATCGCCGATGACATGGGCTGGTCGGATATCGGCTATAACAATCCCGAAATCAAAACCCCGCATTTGGATAAACTGGCTTCCACTGGAGTAAAACTTACACATCATTATGCCATGCCGACCTGCACGCCAACCCGCGTCGGCATCATGACCGGGCACTTCCCCAGCCGCTACGGCGTATACGGCCCCGATTACGGCAAGTTGATGAGTTACGATACCCTGACGCTGCCAAAAGCGCTGCAAAACGCTGGATACAAAACCACTCTCTCCGGCAAATGGCACATGGGGTCTCCGCCGGAATACACGCCGTTGAAGTACGGCTTTGATTCATCCTACGGCTACTTTGCCGGACAGATTGATCCCTACACGCATCTCTATAAAACCGGAATTAAATCATGGCACCGCAATGATGAATACCTGGAAGAAAAAGGCCACGCCACCGACCTTATTACCAATGATGCTGTACGTGTAATCAACGAAAGTGGTGATGATCCGTTCTTTTTGTATGTTTCATACAGCGTACCGCACTTCCCGCTGGATGAGCCGGAAAAATGGACATCGATGTATTCGCATATCGAAGAGCCATCCCGCCGGTGGTTTAACGCCAGCGTGACTCACATGGATGACGGCATCGGGCAAATTGTGAAAGCGATTGATGAAAAGGGGATACGTGAAAACACCATGATTGTATTTGTTAGCGATAACGGCGGCCAAAAAAGTTGGAGCAGCGATGAGCAATACAAAGGACGCTATGCCGATAAGCCGCACACTGTCTTAGGAGACAACACCCCGCTGCGCGGCTGGAAAGGCGATGTCTATGAAGGCGGAATCCGCGTGCCTGCATTCGTGAACTGGCAGGGGCATTTGGATGCCGGCAAATGCAGTACACCAATCCACATCGCCGATTGGATGCCCACGCTGTGCGCCGCAACGGATAGTACACCCCCGCAAGATTTAAACTGGGATGGCACAAGCGTTTGGGACAATATTGCTGGAGAAGATTCAACCGAACCAGAGCGGCCGATGTTGTGGCGTACTCGAAGAATGAATGCCGTTCGTGTTGAAAATTGGAAACTGATTCAATCCAGAGACGGCGGGAAAACCGAATTGTACAACATCAAAGAAGATCCGCTTGAAAAAACCGGCTTGAGCAACAAACATCCCGAACAGGTCGAACGTCTTGAAAATATTCTGAAAGAACTGATGAAACGGGATAAGCCGGGAAATTGAATATTTGAAGGTTAATGTAGGGTGGGTCGCGCCGTTCTGACCCACCGTTCATACCGTTCACCCATTGGGCTGCAACACAACCTTCATCAATCCTTTTTCGTGATT
>CAYVAZ010000084.1:9494-11484 GCA_964449065.1 uncultured bacterium | reverse complement strand
ATACCGTTCACCCATTGGGCTGCAACACAACCTTCATCAATCCTTTTTCGTGATTGTAGAGGCGGTCGAACCAGGATGCCCCTTCGTCCAACGGGGCGGTGGCACTGATGATCTTATCCACGCTGATTTTGCCTTCCGCCAGCAGTTTTAAACACGCGGGATATTCACCGCATGACGCACATGAGCCCAGCAACTGCAATTGGCGTGTCACTACCGCCTGCAATGGAATTTCCACCTTCGGAGTAATGTTGCCGACCAGGGTTAACGTACCGCCTTTGCGCAGGCATTCCACCCCTGCGGAAACAGTTTCGGTAATGCCGACCACTTCAAACGCGATATCCGCGCCGCGGTTGTTGGTAAGTCTCTTGACTTCGTCAACCACATCCACTTCATTTGGATTGAATCCGATATCCGCGCCCAGTTCTTTGGCCAGATTCAACTTATCGTTTTCCAAATCCACCGCGATAATGGTGCCGCATCCTGCCACCCGCAGCACTTGAATCAACAGCAGTCCGATCATGCCTGACCCCATTACCACTGCGGTATCCATCACCGAGATTGGAGAAATTTCTGCCGCGTGAACCGCTATTGAAATCGCTTCCACCAACGCGGCGCGTTCGTATTCGAGTTGATCAGGCAACCTGTATAAAATTCGCTGGGGTACTGACACATATTCAGCAAAGGCGCCATTGCGGCGAAAGTCTTCACATGATACACCAAGCACCATGCGGTTGTCGCACAGGTTGATTTTCCCCGCGCGGCAGTAGTTGCACTTTCCGCAATATACGGTGGAGTCAAACGTCACGCGGTCACCCGGTTTCCATGCGGATACATTTCCACCGATATCGACAATACTGCCGGATGCCTCATGCCCCATAATAATCGGCGGGCGGCGTCTGCCGGATGATCCGTCCATCCCGTGTACATCACTGCCGCAAATGCCGCAGGCCTGCACCTGAATCAATACCTCATCATCTCCGATCTCCGGCTCCGGCACATCTTCAATCACCAGATTGTTGTATTCTTTTAAAACCAATGCTTTCATTGTTCTTCCCCAATACGATGATGTTTCTCTATCTTATCATAATGATGATGATGTAAAGATAGCTGCATTACTTGAATCCAAACTGTATAACAGCAATTCCACCGGACCGTTTGCGTACCTCAAAATGATCAACTTGTTCAACAATCTTCATCCCAACGGCTTTGCTTTCGTTTTCAATCTCCTGGAACCGTGCTAAGGGATACACCAAATAAAACCGGCCTTCCGGTTTCAACAATCGGGCAACACAAGCAACCAATTCTTGAAGATTCAGCATTGCATCGATATGGGCGATGGTTTGATCCTGATTCGGTGAAGGCCGGCTGCTGTGAGAGTCAAAGAAAGGCGGATTGCTGACAATAACATCAAATTGGTGAGAATGGAAAAAGCCGCTTCTGACATCCCCGCAAACCCAATCGACGTTAGGAAAGAAATAGTTCTCCCGAATAAGTTGTTCCGCTTTTTTTGCTTCGTTTAGTTTGTTATGCACAACATCTACACCGCATCCCCAAAGACAATCTTGATACCGGTTAAGAGCTGAAAGCAAAATAAATCCACTACCGCACCCGATATCAAGTATGGTTTCTTCTGGATTGACTCGAACCGCATCCAGCAAAAGATAACTCTCGATCGGGGCACGAAGGGAGTCCAGTATGCAATGCAATGAATCGGGCATTCTAATTGAAAAAATGATTTTTGAATATATCATCATAGTATATCGTTAAGGAGAAAACAATGAAATCAACATTGTCAAAATGGGGAAATAGTTTAGCCATCCGTATTCCAAAATCTGTGGCCGAGAATCTTAATATAGATGTTGGAAGCGAAGTCGATATAAGCGTTAACGGCAATAGCTTGCAAATTCAACCGGCAAAGAAGAAGTATCACCTGGATGAACTATTAGCAGGCATTACAGATGATAATATCCATGAAGAAATCGATACCGGG
>CAYVAZ010000084.1:0-9394 GCA_964449065.1 uncultured bacterium | reverse complement strand
GATCCTTATCAAAACAATCCCTATTGGAAATACCTTGCCCTGCTTTCCGGCTGGCTGGCTTGGACTTTTGACGGTCTTATCCAGAACATCTACAACATCGTCAGCCGTGAAGCATTGAAAGAGATTATCCCCGGTTTGCCGGAACTCATTACCCGGCAATCGGAACTCATCCTGCAAAGAGATGATCTAATTCAAGCCGGGCAGGCCATTGCCCAAATTCAAAACGAAATCAATGTCCTTACGACCCAAATCGACGGCCCCGTGGGATGGTACTTCAGCCTTTCGATCGCGATGTGGCTGTGGGGGGCGGCCTGCGGCGGCGTAATGTTCGGGCGCTTGGGCGATCAATACGGCCGCTCGCGTATGCTCATCTTTGCCGTACTTACCTACGGAGCGTTTACGGCTCTATCCGCCTTCTCCACACATTGGACACACTTTTGCGCCTGCCGCTTTTTAGGGGCATTGGGCTTGGGCGGTGCCTGGCCGCTGAGCGTCGCCTTGATGGTCGAAACCTGGGAAGCCAAACACCGTCCCTGGCTGGCGGGGCTTATCGGTGCCGGTGCCAATGTCGGCTATCTCATGGCCGGCTATTACTCGCAATGGATGACCGAAATGAACTACAGTTGGGAAGCCATCCTTATGGGATGCAGTATCATTAGCATTAGCTGCCTGCTGTTCATCGTCTTTACCCCCGAACCGGCGCAATGGGTGCAATCCAAAGCCAATAAAGAGCATACGTCCATCAGCGATCTGTTTGATTCCAACTACCGCCGCGCATCTATCGTAGGATTATTGCTGGCTACAATCGCCATTATGGGGACCTGGGGCACCTTTTTGTGGATGCCCACGTATGTGGATCAAATTACCGAGCAGACCGAATTCGCCGGAACCGCCCGCTCGTGGATATCCGTCTGGCAGTCCTTCGGGCAAATCGCCGGGGGCTTTATGGGCGGGCTAATTGCAATGTGGATGGGCAACAAACGCTCGTATGCCTTTTTGTGCATCATGGCATGGGCGTCGGTCGTATCTTTATTCTATTTCAATGATACTTATGGTATTCAAATGATTCTAATGGGAACCGCGGCTGGCGTGTTTGTCACGGCATTCTTTGGGTGGCTGCCCAAATATCTCTCCGAACTCTTCCCCACCCGCATTCGCGCCACCGGCCAAGGCTTTTGCTATAACGGAGGGCGTATTATCGCGGGTTTAGGCGTTTTAGGTACCGGAGCCGTGACCAACTTCTTCGGCAGTTATCAAACCGGAGCGATTTTCACCGCATCTATCTATTTGCTTGGAGTCATCGTGATCTTGTTCGCCCCCAAAGCACAGCATTCCAACTCATAAGTTCTGGCGGCGGTCACGCAAAGACGGTAAATCACTTCGCAGTTGGTTTAAAGGTTTTGCAGGATTTTATTCATACTAACCCGGTTGGCAATTTGCGCACTCTACAAGATTATTTAGCCGAGGGCTACGATTTTGACAGCGATGAAGCATTAAAACATATTATGCGGCTGTTGAAATATGGGGTTATAGATATTAAAAGATTGTAAAGTGGAAAGGCAGTTAAAATGATAGTAAAGCCTCACATCAAAATCTTATTTTGTCTTGTTTTATTCTTAATCTTATGGAATTGTTCTGAGTATAATGCTGAGGAACGGAAAATCCTATACACCACTTTCTATATCCTATCAGAAGATGAAGCAATAACAAATGAAGAAATATCTGAGGTTGAGTCTTGGCTTGATTATACAAATCGGTTCTTGAAGCCCTATATTCCTCTGGTTGTACAGATGAAAGAGGTTAAACGGATCAGCGAAGCCTCTCCTTTTGAATCTGAAACAATGCGAGAACAAGGGCGTGAAATAGTGGAACAACTGCGTCTTGAACGGAATAACAATGATTCCGTTATTGTGTTAATCATGAATTCCAAAACAGAAAATTTTGGCTTCGCTGTTCAAGAAAAGGCTTCACTTGTTGTCTTTTTAGAAAATGCAGTATCTAGACAAGATAATCTTAATAAAATGCTTTTTTGTCACGAACTTCTACATATATTAGGTTGTTATGATCTTAAAACTGTATCTTGTATCATGAATTGGGAACATTCTATAGATGAGAAGTACTATTTATTAGATAAAGTAAGAATATCTGAACTTTCTATTCAATTTTTAATATCATCTTGGCAATATTTCAAATCAAATGAGAACACAATCATTGATGTCGAATCAATTCAATTATTTCACCTTGAACAGTATTCTATACTAATTGACCTGTACGAAAAATATTATAATGAACTAAAAGAACCTTGGGTTGGTAGGATTTTGGCTAAATCATATTATAAAACCAAGCAATATCAAAAAGTGATTGAATTAATTGAACCATTAGAAGTAAATAGGGACCCTCTCGATTATTTGTATCTTGCAAATTCGTATACTCAACTGCTTCGTTTTCCGGATGCCATCAAATATTTTGAACAATATTTTGAAATGGAGGAAAACCCAACCGCAAACGCTTATCAAAATTTATCCATTTTGTATCTGTCTCAAGTATCAAAAAATAACCTCAACGATGAGAACCTAAAACGCGCAAGTAAACTTCTGCAAGAAGGAGTGAAAAAATACCCGAACAACGGAGCGATTAACAAATATTTAGGTGCACTCTATCTCATTACCGGGCAACGTGAAAAAGCTGCCCCTTATCTGAATGCAGCAAAACGGCTTGGTGCTGATATGAGCGCCCCTATCGTATTTAAAGATGATAAGCTTACATTGGACTGGTAAAAAAGGGACGTGCGGCTGTAGTAAAGCGTTGTTGTCCTATTTCTACCTTACCCCTTACACCGCCAAGAACAAAATAAACCCACTAAGCTTTTTCAAATTATACTTGTAATTGTACTTCCTGGCGGCGGTCACGCAAAAAGGGCAAGTCGCTGCGAAATTGATTCACTATATCAATCTCAACTTCTGCTTGTATGATTGTCTCTTCTTCGCCCGCATCGGCGAGAATATTTCCTAAAGGATCCACTACAAGACTGCGCCCCGGCATAAACGCGTTCGGATCTTCACCATACCGGTTCACTCCAACCACATACGCTTGGTTTTCAATCGCGCGCGCTTGCAAGAGTTTGATCCAATGCTGAATCCGCGCATCCGGCCATGAGGCAATCACGATATACAACGTCGCTCCCAAATCCGCCCCTTTTCGAAACCATTCCGGGAAACGCAGGTCATAACAAATATAGGGCGATACCGTAAATTGCCCCCAGGAAAATGTAACAACTTCATTACCCGCTTCATGGCAATCCGGCTCACCGGATAACGAAATGGGCTGAATCTTTTGATAGCGGCACACTCTCTCGCCTTCCGGATTCACGGTGACCGATACATTCCTTCCTTTGCCGCCGTCCCCTGGTTCCACCATCCCTGCCATAACATAAACATTGTGTTTTGCCGCGATTTCTTTTAGATAGTTCAATGTTAAATCCGGTTCATCCTTTGCCGTCACTTGGGGATTCATGGCAAACCCCGTCGCGAACATTTCCGGAAGCACAACCAAACTCCCTGGTTTGAAACGGTGTCCATCAATCATAGTGTTTACCCGGTCAAAGTTTGCTTGTTTATCTTCCCAAACCGGGTTGAATTGGATGGCATAAATGGTCGGCATGGCTAAATTCCTTCACGCTAATTCTTTTACGTTAAAACGTGTGACAGCAAAACCTGGGCAACGGTAAAGTACACAATTACTCCGGCAATATCCGCGATGGTCGCCACAAACGGTGTAGACGACATCGCCGGGTCCAGCCCCGCTTTCCGCAAAACAAACGGCAGCATCGAGCCCACCAAAGTCCCGATCATCACCGTTCCCATCACCGCGACCGATACCGTCAGAACAATCTGCCACACATAAACACCCTGTACGGCTTCAATCGGCCAAAACTGCAAAACAATGCTGGCAAAGATTCCTAAAATAAATCCCAGTAAAAATCCCGAAGCCAGCTCACGCATCATAACCTTGTACCAATCCTTCAACTGCACTTCCTGCAAGGCCATCGCGCGAATAACCAATGTCGCCGCCTGCGATCCCGAATTCCCTCCGCTGCTTACAATCAATGGGAAAAAGAACATCAACACCGTCAACTGGCTGAGCGCTTTTTCATATTGGTTTAGGGTTACCGAAGTCAATATTCCGCCGATGAACAATACGATCAGCCACCCCACCCGCTTTCGCACCATCTTCAACACGCCCGCGTCTGAATAGGGGATATCCAACGCTTCCATCCCCCCCAGCCGGTGGATGTCTTCGGTGGCTTCTTCTTCCGCCACGTCAAAGATATCATCGGATGTCACGATCCCCATCAACGTTCCATCGCGTTCGACAACCGGCAGCACAAACCGGTCATAATCCGACATAACTTCAATCGCGTGTTCTTGATCATCCAATGCGTGTAAGGCAATAAACTGGCGGTCCATTAAATCCGAAATTTTGGCTTTGGGCGAAGCGAATATCAATTGCTTCAACCGCAAATCATCGACCAGCCTTTTCTTTGAATCAACAACATAAACCGTATTAATGGTTTCTTTTTCTTCACCAATTTGGCGAATATGCTTTAACGCCTGCTTGACCGTCCAATCTTCTTGGATATCAATAAATTCCGGGGTGGCCCTCCGCGCGATCGAATCTTCCGGATATCCCAATAAACGGGTGGCAATATTCCGTTCTTCCGGTGACAACAAGCTGATAAAGCGGCGGGCAACCATCCCCGGCAAGTCTTCCAAAAACGCGGTCCGGTCGTCCGGGTCCATTTCATCCAGCAGCCGCGCGGCATGTTCATTGCTGAGCGAATGAATCAAGGTTTCCTGGTCAAGAAATTCCAAATGCTCAAACACATCGGCGGCCGCATCATGGGGAAGGATACGAAACACCAACCCCCGCTCTTCATCCGACAGCACTTGCAGCGATTCCGCAATATCGGCAGGGTCCAACTCCAACAACGTTTCGCGCAGAGCCTTGTAGTCTTTTTGGGCAATCAATTCTTTGATTTCCGGTTCGATTAACTTGCCAAACATCGGATGGCTCGATGCATCCATAACCAAGGCTCCTTTCTGAAAAATATTCTGTGATGAAGTTGAAACCAATACCAATCGAAATGAAAACTGTCCGGACTAATTGTAGGGTGGGCTCAACCCTCTAAAGACTGTGACTACGCTCTACGCAAAAGCGGGAGAGAGTCTAAGTTATATCACACGGCTTATGTCCGGCAGCCCACCAGCCGCACCGAAAGCGGACATCTCATTATTTTGGTATAAGAATACTTGAAGAGTATAAAACAGTTAGGGGAAGCATATTACCGCTTCCCCTATTCTTCAAATCATATTTGCTATCTGAAATAATTTAACTGTGTTCTTGTGATCTTATACCGTTTTCAAATAGAAAAGTTCACTATGAATGACGGAACAGCAAACAGTCTTTTATGGTGGTGCAGGCTTCCAGCTTGCCGATGCCATTGTCTCCCCCAAAATGATTGGGGGAGATGTCCGACGTAAGGAGGACAGAGGGGTGTGAAGAGAGCCATAATCCGTAAAGTAATAGGTCAGCCGTTTGAAGAGAGGTTTCCCCTCCCAAGCCTGGGAGGGGTTAGGGGAGGGTTGATTCGATTCTTTGAGAAAATGCCTTAACCCCCTCCTAACCTCCCCCATTGCATTGGGGGAGGAAAAAAGTAAATCAAACCATTTTTTTTCACCTCATACCGCTTACCTGTTACTATGGTTTTAATACAAAACATTTTTTGATCAGCAAGAAATTTCTTCAATTGCTTGCGTTTTTACCTGGACATTTGCGGCAAGTAGAAGCATATGCGTTGGCTGCCTCTTCAACCATTTCGACTGCCATATCCTTTGGTGAGGTATAGCCATCTCTACTTGAGCCGGAACGATCCCACAGCCCGGATGGGCACGGTCGTTTGCATCCATCATGATTTACCTCTCATACCCATAATCCCGATGGGCAAGATACGGCATTGCCCATCCTACAGTTGGTTCGTTCAGGCAGACAGTAACAGTTCGGTGATGTTCCTGCCAATCGTTGGGGATGGTAGCGCCTTATTTTGTTGGTGAGTGATTTCCAGCCACTCATCAACAATCCCACACAATTCCCGGTAGACTTCGATTTCGTCATCACCATGACAACATGGACCTACAATTCCCGGACAATAACCTATGAAACATTGGTCTTCTTCCGACCATTCAACGATCTTGATGTACTTTGCGCTTTCGGTCATCTTTGAGACTCCTCAATGCTTCTTTTCACTTCCTTTTCTTGGTAGGGTTTGGCGTCATCGCCAACGTTCCCGGAAATCGTAACCCGTATTCCTTTTGGATGTTCAAAATTCCTATGGCTGCCTTTTCTACCACGATTGATGAATTCGGCTTTTTCCAAATCTTTGATTAACGCTCTTATTTTTCTTGGTATGATTCAGTATCAAGCGCTTTAATACGGGATTTTTTTTTATAAAAATCATACCAAGATGCAATGAAAATATCAGTTAGAATAGCCTCATAGTTGGGCGCGGTCGTTTTGTATCCATCATGATTTACCTCTTATACCCATAATCGCGATGGGCAAGATACGGCATTGCCCATCATGTTGCATCACCGTAATATTAAACATAAAGTAGAACTCACTTTGTCAAAGCAACTTAGTCTTACAGTTTCTCCCACTGCTCCACACTTACCGGTTCATCTCCGGGAACAGTCAGCAGATGAATGGTCCCCGGACGCTGCGCCGATGAGGAATTGAGCGGGTCTCCCAATACATAAATTTCCCCGTTTTCATCTTCCGCAAAGCTGGTGATATGCTGCCCGGAACGGTTTTGCAAAAACTCACGCCGCGCGTCGGGGTCTACAATAAAATTCTTCATCGTCCATGTGTTGTCCACATTCCGCTCTAAATAAAACATGGACCCCTGCCAATCGGCAAACACATAATTTCCAAACAAACTGCTGAAACGCTGCCCCCGGTACACATAGCCGCCGGTGACCGATATCCCCTGCGAGTGGGGGTACTCGGCAATCGGTAAAATGAGTCCGGTCTGGTCACAGCCGGTGCTGGGGATGAAGCAATCCGTGCCTTCCATAATCCGCCAGCCGTAGTTGCCGCCGCGGGTAATGATATTCACTTCTTCCAACCGGTTTTGTCCGACATCGGCGCAGAACAATTCATGGGTACCACCGCGGTCGAATGAAAACCGCCAGGGATTCCGTAATCCATACGCCCAAATTTCATCTTCACCGTCTTGACCGACAAACGGATTGTCTTCCGGGATTTCATACGGCTCTGCACCGTCCACATCAATGCGGATAATTGCGCCCAAAATATTGTTGGTGTTTTGACCATTACCGATAGCGCCGTGCTGATCACCCCCGCCGCCGCCATCGCCCAAGCCGATGTACAACATACCATCCGTTGGGCCAAAGGCCATTTGCCCGGCGTTATGATTGCTTTCCGGCTGATCAACGGTAAGGATAACCCGGCTTTCGGAATCCGCTTTGTTAGGGTCATCGGCGCTAACGCTGTATTCCGCCACTACGGATTGATGGTTCGAGCCGGAACTGCCGCCGCGTGCTGAATAATAAACAAAAAAGCGTCCGTTTTCCGCAAAGTTGGGATGCAGCGCCATCCCCAAAAAGCCGCGCTCATCAAACGCTGAACTAGGGAACACAAAATCGCGCGGAATCAGCTCCCGCAAATCCAAAAATGGTTCTTCCAACACATTTCCGTCTTGCAGGATGCGAATCTGCCCGGTTTGCTGCACGATAAACATGCGGCCGCTGCCGTCATTGGCGGAGACACCCGCTACCGGGGATATCAGTTCATCCGAGATCAATTCCAACTCGATTTGAATGTTGTCTTGGGCAAAAGAATTCAGCCCAACCATGAGCATAACAATCGCAATTCCAAAATGTAAACGCATGCATTCTCCTTCTATTACTGTAAGGTTGTACTATTACTGTAAGGTTTTAAAATACGTATTCCCAATATGTTTCACAATTTCCCGCTTCACTTCCAGGGGATCAATCGCCTCGACATGCCGGTAAACGATTTCACCACCGGGCATCACGAGTATGGTATACGGTATCGCGCCCGGCGCGTTTTTGTCAATCATTTCCATCATTTCAACTTTGTCGTTTTCCGCGTACATATAGTTCGTGCAGGATGCGTTTTGTTCGTTTAAGAACTTCAGCGCGTTGTCTTTCTTTTCGATGGGGTCCGCGCAGATGGTAATTAACTCAAACGGGCGCTTGCGGTACATGCGGTGGATTTCAATCAAATCGGGAAACTCTTCCACGCAGGGAGCGCACCATGTCGCCCAAACGTTGATCACATACAGTTCATCTGAATCATTCTTCATCAACGCTTTAAGCCCTTCTTTATCCAGTTCTTTTAACTCGGCGGTTTCCTGATTCCATTTCTCCAACGATTCTTTTGCCGATTCCCGTTTATCCGACCACTTGATCGAGCACCCAAACGGTTTGGTTTCCGCATCGGGAACTTCTTTGCCTGCCAGCACGGCATCAATGGCATCGGTCATAAAATGCTTCTCCACCTTCGCGGGATTCTCACTATTATCGACCGCCCCCCGGTAGCGCAGCTTGCGGCTTTCATCAAACACAAACGCGTGCGGGGTCGCTACCGCGCCGTATGCTATTGAGACTTTTTGAGTTTCTCCATCATACAAATAAGGGAAATTAAAGCCTTTGTCTTCAGCGCGCAGTTTCATGTCTTCCAGCGAATCGTTGAGATCGGTATAGCCCAATTCATCCAACCGCACCGCTTTGTCATCGTTGGGTGAGATCATTACAAATTGAACGCCTTTGCTTTTATATTCGCGGGTGTATTCCATCAATCGCGGCTCATAGGCCTGCGCGGTCGGGCAGTGGTTGCAGGTAAACACCACCACCAGCACGTTCGCGTCCGCAAAATCGCCGAGCGCATGCGTCTTCCCATCTACACCGGGCAGGTTAAAGTCTGGCGCCTGTGCGCCCAGCGGCAACGGAGTGACATCTACCGCATAAGACTGCACGGTAACAACGAGTACAGCAAAGAATGATACCAGTATTTTTTGCATAATTTTCCTCCATAATTTCAATAGCATTATCATATCATGGAAAGATGTAAACTGACAAAGGTAGGGATGTACCTTGGGATATATTTACGTATGGAATCCGGTCTTTCCTCAATTCCTTAATCATAAGGCCGCCTGAAGCGTACTGGGTTCGGGGATATCTTCCCCCTCTTCCTTCCAAGCTTCTAAGTACATTTCAATCACTTCTTCACCGCTTTGTATCGTCTCTTCCAGGGTTTTACCATGAGTACAAGGCATCACAACCCGGTCCGCAAA
>CAYVAZ010000083.1:6336-16784 GCA_964449065.1 uncultured bacterium | reverse complement strand
GCGCAATCGATGTCCCCGCCGGGAAATCATCTCCCCACGGCGGGCGTTTGTCGCGCCGGGTCATCAATTCAGCCGATGCATCATTGATAACATGCTCTTTGTCCGGATCCCATTGCAAATTCGTACGTCCCAAACGGATGGCGATATTTCCCAAATGCCCGACTGTGATCGAACGGTGGGCGTCTTCTACCGGGGCAACCGTTTCTTCGGAACGAGCAAGCACGCTGTCGATGAAATGGCGCAGGTGATTGTTGCTGACCGGCAGTTTCACTTCATCATCCCCAATCACTGCATTCAGTATTTCAGGTGAAGAAGCTTCATGCACGCCCCGGTTGGCCCATACCCAGCCCTCTGTTCCCACGAAGGTCACGCCTCCACGGTTGGTGTTGGATACCGTCATGGTGATACCGTTGGCGTATTCGGCTTCGTAATAATAATCCGTCGCGGTGTTGTAGAGCGGGTGGTTGGTTTGGAAGGTCGCGCGCGCATTCTTTATGCGGAACGGTCCCGTTTTGGTGGTCTGCATGCCCCAGTGCGCGATGTCGATGTGATGGGCTCCCCAGTCGGTAATCATTCCGCCGGCATAATCGTAAATCCAGCGGAAATTCACAAAGCAGCGTGCCGGGCTGTACGGCGCTTCCGGAGCTTGTCCCAGCCACAGATCGTAATCAAACCCCTCCGGCACCGGAACCGGTTCGGTTTTATTGCCGTTGGTGCTGAAGTCCGGTGTACCGCCGGGCAGGCCGACATGCACGGTATGCACTTTGCCGATCCGTCCGTTGATGGCAAGTTCACAAGCGCGCCGAAAATTGAAGTCGGAACGCTGCTGCGTTCCGGTCAGCCAGACGACCCCGGCTTTGTTCACTTCGTTGACGATGGCGCGGCCTTCGTTAATGGTAAGCGCCAGCGGTTTTTGGCAGTAGATATCCTTGCCGGCACGGGCCGCCGCAATCGCGATGATAGCGTGCCAATGGTCGGGCGTGCAGATGACGACCGAGTCGATGTCATCATTGGCCATCATGTCTCTGTAATCGGAATAAGGAATGCAGTCTTCATTTTGGTAGTGCGCGTTGACAATGCGCTTGCCGACTTCACGGCCGCCGGCACCGCCGTTCCAATAGCCCAGACTTTCGCGATTGACATCGCACACCGCCAAAACGCGGGTGCGGTCATCGTTTACAAAACCGCGGGTCATATCCTGCCCGATGAATCCAATCCCGATGATGCCCATCGTGACAAGGTTGCTGGGTGCCTGCTGTCCCAAGACTTTCGCGGGAATGATGGTGGGCGCAAGAGCGGCTCCAAGAAGGGTTTTGGCAAATCGGCGTCGGTTGGTCATGGTTCCTCTTTGTATTGTTCAAGTTTACGTACAATATATCGCCATATCATACTAAGTGTCAGGTAAACGATGAACCGGGAAGATTGTGTAAAGAAAACCGCTGACTATGTAAAAGAAAAGATGAGCGGCGAAGGCAGCGGCCATGATTGGTGGCATGTCTACCGCGTATGGCAGATGGCGATTCGGTTGGGGAAGGAAGAGCAGGGGGATTTATTCGTGATCCAGCTGGCGGCCCTGCTGCATGACATCGCGGATTGGAAGTTTCATGATGGCGATGAAACCGCCGGGCCGAAAGCGGCGCGCAAATGGCTGGAATCAATCGCAGTCGAAGATGACATGATCCAGCAGGTGGAAGATATCATCCAAACCGTCTCTTTCAAGGGAGCAAATGTTAAAACGCCAATGAAGACCTTGGAAGGCAAGATTGTGCAGGATGCTGACCGTCTTGATGCTATCGGCGCGATTGGGATTGCGCGTACGTTTGCCTTTGGCGGCCATAAGGGAAGCATGATGCATGATCCCGATACGGAACACACCATGCATAACTCGTTTGAGGAATATAAGGCTTCTAAAGGAACAACCCTGCATCACTTTTATGAGAAACTGTTATTGCTGAAGGATCGTATGAATACACGGGCAGCGAAACAAATCGCACAAGACCGCCATCAGTTTATGATCGAGTTCCTCTCCCGCTTTTACGATGAATGGGAGGGATTGATGTGAAGCCTTATTTATTATGCTATATTGTATTGATCCCTAATCCTTGGAGTATTGGAAATGCGTAATGTTTTTGTATTCATCGGTGGTTTGGCATTGCTGATAATCGGTGCGTGGTTTATCTTCACCTACGTCTTGATCACGGATGAAGACCGCATTCACCGGTTGGTTCAAAAAAGCAAGCACGGCTTTGAAAGCGGATCGATTTTAACCTTGTCGGATGTTTTCGCCCCGGGTTATACTGACCGCGGCGGTGCGGATAAGGCGCAAGTCTTACAAACGCTGCGTTTCTTTTTTGACGCGACATCATCCCGCACCATTCAAATGTATAGTGTTGATATCGAGTTAAATGAAGATAAAGCAAAGGTAGCCGTGGAATGTAAAATCGACGCGGATATGGAATCGGGCGGAGCGTTTGGAAGTTCCCGGTTGAACCAATTCAGCGGCAGGCGTCTGCAAATCGTGATCGATTTGGTTAAAATAAAGCAGCGGTGGAAGGTGTCTTATACGGATGTAGAACGAATAGGCTAGATAGGCTATCGGTTATGGGTGCATTTTCTGCAGGAGAAACGTTCATGTATGATATTAGTGAAGCCATGTACATTCATGTGAAAGGGCGGATTGATCCCAAGGCGGCAGAAGCGTTTATGGAAGACATGTTGATAAAGACGAAAAACGTTACGCAGGATTCCGTCGTATTCGACTTCCGCGATTTGCAGGGCATGAACAGCCGTATTTTGGGGATCGTGGTACGAGTATGGCAAAACATCAAAGACCAAGACAAAACAATACGCGTCCTGGCCCGCCCGCATGTCGCCGAAATCCTCAAAGTATCCCGCTTGGATTCCATCGTCGATGTATATTTACTGGATGAAAAATACAACCCCTAATCACCTCGACAATCTCAACTGTACTCATACAATCTCAAACCTATGAGCAAACAACTGCAAGTTTTTTTATTCATACTTATATGGTGGGCGTGTTTTTTGTGGTATCCATTGTGGTATATCCCCCAACATGATTCTCTTCGCCTGTGGATGGCTTGCGGGCTAATGGTGATTGGAGTGGTAATGGGATATGCCTTTCGCTACTTATCTGTTGAAAGACAGGAACAGCAACCCACTCAGCACGATCGATGGTTTTGGATTCTCCTCTTTGCCGTCGTCAGCATTCTTCACATCCCCTTTTTAAATTTACCCGTGATCACCGGATTGGATATGATTGATCATGCCTCCGTACCTGCTTTGGTGGCTTCAAAAGTTATTTCGCCGTTATCTTCCATTATAGGGTTTCCAGTTTCCTATGTTTTAATCCCCTTAATGGTTCTGATCGTGTTCATTCTTTTGATTTCCTCATCGATCCGCTCTTCAATTTTTCATGGGATTCAACGTATTTCATCCCGGTGTTTTGATAGGCTATGGCTGCTCTTTTTTGGTTTAATCCTCATCACTGCCGCGTATGTTTATACGGTTAAAGTCACCGCTCTCCCGGATCGCTTCGGCGATATCGAAACCATCTTCCGCTATCAGCCCATTTCCAAACTGATGCTGATTCCGCTCTACATCCTCTTCGGCATCCAGGAATGGGTCGGAAGGGTGCTGCAATTAATCTTGTTTTATGGCGGGGCGTATTACATCTATCAAACCGCAAGGCTGTTCGGTTCGATTCATGCGGCACGGCTGTCCGCGATCGTGTTTTTGCTATTGCCGCCGATTTTTCATTACGGCAACACGCACCTGATTGAAGGTGGGAGTTTATTTTTTGTACTCGCCACTTTTTTCTATTGGATTCGCTATTGGGAAAAAGGGGACTCTTATGATTTGATGACGGGTTCATTCATGGCCACGATGGGCTGTTTGTATAAACACACCAACGTGATTGTCATTCCTGCCTTCGCGGTGATGTGGGTATGGAATGCTTTAAGAGAGGGAACCTCAAAACCGCTCTCACAATATGGCAAAGAAATCCTCGCGAACACTATCCCAACCGTGACTTTTTATCTTTACCTCAAACTTTCTTCCTTCAGCAGTGATACCCCTAGCAAAATAGTGATGCCCAATTGGAGCCGTTTTACCGACAACATCGAAGCCATACCGCAAGGAGTCACGTATGCTGTATTCATTGCATTTTTAGCGGGAAGTATATTTGTTATGTTTTCACGCAGCCGTTTTCTTCCCTATTGGATCAGTTGGGTGATTCCGCATATGATCCTTACGGTGATGTCAATGGCGTATTTCAATGTCCGGCAGGCGTTGCCCTACTACTTGGGTTTAATTGTTGCCGCGGCTTTATTTTTAGACCGTATTATCCCCCCCCAACGTACCCTACGCTATTGCTTATTTTACGGATTGATTCCCGCCTATTTGATATGGGTGTGTTTGTGGATGCCGCGTGAGCATACACCGTATGAGTGGGGCAGGGCAATGGGAGACCGCTCTTATATAAACTTTTCGAACTGGGAAAGTACGTATGTTCCGTATCACATCATCATTCCTGATTTGATGGAACGGACAAAGCCGGAAGAGAAAGTGTTCGCGCCGATGGGGAACGATACAAGCCAGTTTTACCTTGCAAAACACAATTGGTCAAAACGTATTTATGAACGGCATTTGTTTACGGATGATGGGAACGTCGTGTTTGAATCGTTAGAACGTTTGCGGGAAATCTGCCTCGAACAGGGATACGATTTGCTGTTGCTTCCGCGCGGAAAATGGCTGCTGCAATATGCGGATCCTCAAGCCGTTGAACCGCTGTTTGAAAATCCACCGGATTGGGTTCAGCATGTACAAACTTACCGTTATGGAACGGTAGAGGTCGGGTTATGGAAGGTCGTGAAATAAATCTATGTATCTTTTTTCATGTGCATGCCGGAAGACCGGGAAACCGGCTGCTGTGGCTGCAAAATAGGAGCGGGCATGTTGGAAGATATGGCTTGGCGGTTTTTTAACGCTTCTTCGTCTTCGCATTCCGTGCAGTGTATCTGGCCGGTTTCACATTCCGCTCCACATTTTATGCATTTGTTCTTTTCGCGGTAAATTTGAATCTTCTCTTGCCGTTCCAGTTCTTGAATCATGTTCAAAATGACTTTACTGCCGTCCAAATTGGATTTTGGAATGCGGTACACATTCATGATGGTTTCCCGTGCTTCTTGGTCTAATGATTTTTCTCCTTTTTTGAGAAAATCATAAAACGTTTCCCGCATCATTTTGTATAACGGTTCTTTTACCAAATCCTTGATGTCTGTCCCCAGTGGACGCAGGTTTTTGACCATTAAAAAACTGTTAACATGTGCAAACCACACCCCATCCGTATCCAGCATTTTTTGGAACTTGGAGGTCTTTGCCGATAGGTCAAAAGGGAACTGATCCAGTACCTTAGCAATCGCCACTTCACGCAGATTTTTTTTATCCTGAAGTTTTTCCATATCGCCCTTGGTTTGCGACTTTAAATCGGTAATTTCCCGTTGATTTTTGGTTAAAAACGAACGGCAAATCGGCAGGATGGAGGTATTCATATGCTTATCGCACATTTTACAATGCGGTAAAGTCGCGATCATTTCCTGGCCGCAATTGCGGCAAGGAGATAAGCCCGATTCATCGATCTCTATATAGTCCCAAACATTATTCGGCATGGATTAACCTCATGTAATCATGATCGTGATATCAGTAACTGTATCAATGAGTTTACCCGTTTTTCGCCTCGTTGACCAGTTCCGAAAGTACTTGCCACGCTTCTACAGGAGAGAGTGTATCCAGGTCGATATCCGCCAGTTTTGCACGCAACGGCTCCTCCAACATGGTAAACAACGAAACCTGAAACGGTTCATCGCTTTGTTGCTTGGAAACGCTTTGCACCAAATGTTCGCCCCGCTCCAAGCGCTGTAAAATTTTACGGGCGCGGTTCGTCACCCGTTTCGGCACCCCGGCCAAATCGGCGACATGGATTCCATACGAATGATCGGTATGGCCTTTTCCGATCCGGTACAAAAAGCGGATTTGATTGCCTTCTTCACTCACTTGAACATGATAGTTGACGGCACGCTTATGCGTTTCGGCTAAAGCGGCGATTTCATGATAGTGCGTCGCGAAAAGTGTTTTGACACCTTTGCCGCCGCGAATGCCATGCAGATATTCCACAATCGACCAAGCGAGAGAGATGCCGTCAAATGTGCTCGTCCCCCGGCCGATTTCATCCAAAATAATTAAACTTTTGGGAGTGGCATTATTTAAAATGTATGAGGTTTCACTCATTTCGACCATGAAAGTAGAGCGCCCCCGTGCCAAGTCATCCGAAGCACCCACCCGGCTGAACAAGCGGTCAACAATTCCAATCGAAGCCGACCGCGCCGGGATAAACGAACCGGTCTGCGCCATCAACGTGAGCAAGGCTACCTGCCGAATATAGGTTGATTTCCCCGCCATATTGGGGCCGGTGATCATTAGAATCTGCTCGGAATCTTGCAGCATCCGGGTATCATTGGGAACAAACGATTCCACTATCGGAACCCGCTCCACCACCGGATGCCTTCCCTCGTCGATGATGATATCGCCGCTGTCATTCACTTCCGGGCATTGGTATTGATAGCGCGAAGCCGCCTCTGCCAGGCAGTGATACACATCCAACTTAGCCAGCATCGAAGCAATGGTTTTCAATCGTGGGGCGTATCCCAACACGGCCTGCAATAACGTTTGCAGCAGTTGATATTCCACCTCTTTCATGCGGTCTTCCGCGTGCAACACCTTGGCCTCAAATTCTTTTAATTCCGGGGTAATAAAGCGTTCGGCATTGGTAAGGGTTTGCTTGCGGATGTAACTGTCAGGCACTTTGTCTTTGTGCGTGTGAGTGACTTCGATGTAGTATCCAAACACTTTGTTGTAAGAGACCTTTAAAGAGGGGATGCCCGTTTTTGCCCGTTCCTCTTCCTGCAATTTGGCGATGTAACTTCGGCCGTCTTTCGAGATGCCGCGCAGTTCATCCAGTTCTTCATCGTATCCTTCGCGGATCATACCGCCTTCCCGAACCGTAAGCGGTGGCTCATCCACCAAAGCCGCTTGCAACAGTTCCATGACTTCCATCACCGGATCCAGCAATTCGCCTCCGGGCGATACGGTCTCGTTATTCTGGCTATCATCAGTTGGCAGCAAGGCTTGTTTGATGGTGGGAGGATCCCCGCATCCTGCAAGGACTTGATTGAGTGTAGGTATTTGTTCCAACGTGGTGCGGATTGCCGTAAGATCGCGGGCATTGGCGTTACCGAAAGTAACCCGTCCCAAAAGCCGTTCGACATCATGCACGGAACGAAGGGCGGTGCGCAGTTCTTCCCGCTGATGCGGTTGTTCGACCAGCAAGCCAACCATGCTTTGGCGTTTTTGAATCGCATCCACATCCAGCAATGGCCGTAATATCCATTGGCGAAGCAATCGTCCCCCCATTGCGGTCACGGTGAGATCCAAAACCCCTAGCAGCGAGTTCTTCTTCCCGCCATCCCCCATGCCGATCAGCAGTTCGAGATTGCGTTCGGTATTTTTGTCGATCATCATGAACCGGCTGCGGCGGTAAAGTTGGATGGACTGAATGTAATTCAGTGTTTCCTTTTGGTGCTCATCCAAATACGCCAATATCGCGTTGCCTGCACAATAGGCCATCTCTTTGTCAGACCGGCTTGCGGATGACTCCAACAACTCTTCCTGTAGTTCTCTTTTCTTAAATTGGGAAGCATCAAACGATGCCGGTGAAACATACGTAAACATACATTGCGATTGCGACTGAATTTCTTTTTGCAAATTCTGCTCGGTATCCAGTTCCCGGCTAAGCAGGATTTCGCTGGGGGTGAGCGTGCCTATTTCACTGAGAATTTGCCGACTGCTGTTGGCGCCGCTTTCCCACGTGGCTTGAAATTCACCCGTGGTAACATCGACACAGGCCAACCCCCAGCCGTTCATCCCGCCATCGTACAATGCGGCGAGATAATTGTTTTCTTTGCTGTCAATCACATCCGAATCGATGACCGTGCCGGGGGAAATGGTGCGTACCACTTCGCGTTCGATGACTTTTTTGCCTTTTTGCGGAGCCTCTTCTGTCTGCTCGCAAACCGCGACGCGGCAGCCGGTGCGGGTGAGTTTATAAATATAATTTTGCGCGGCATGATAGGGAATGCCTGCCAATGGGACGGATTTCCCCTTACCCACCATCTTGCGGGTGAGCGCGATATCCAAAATTTCTGATCCCTTAACGGCGTCATCCATAAACATTTCATAAAAATCGCCGCAGCGGAATAATAGAATCGCGTCGCCGCATTTCTCCTTCATCTGCAGGTACTGCTGCATCATCGGCGAATAATCTTGATCGGCAACGGATTGGGGGTGTGGTGTTGTACTCATAAATGAATCGCAGTATCACATTTCTGATGGTTCTTTACCATTTCACACTTCAGGGTTTACGGGTGTCCCGTATTTTTAGAAAAGAGGTTACAATTCGTCTCTTGATACTCAAGATTAATGGAACAATGGCTTTTTGACAATTATGTCTTCATCCATCAACAAACTCAGTATTATCATACCGGTGTATAACGAGATCCGCACGCTGCGGACCTTGCTCAATAAGGTGTTGAACGCCCCCTTGCCCTGCGAACGTGAATTGGTCATTGTAGATGATGGTTCCAAAGACGGAAGCCGGGAACTGATTCAGGAATTTGCCCGCGATCACGATTGCATCCGCTATATCTTTCACGAACACAACGGCGGCAAAGGCGAAGCGGTGCGTACCGGCATCAAACACATCACCGGCGATTGGGCGATCATCCAAGATGCCGATTTGGAATACGACCCCAATGATTATGAAAAACTGTTAAAACCGGTGGAATTGGGCATCGCCGATGCCGTATTCGGGTCCCGCTTTTTGACCGGCGAATACCGCCGGGCGATGTTCTTTTGGCACACCATGGCCAACAATATCCTTACATTGACGACCAATGTGTTGAACGACCTGAACCTCACCGATATGGAAACCTGCTACAAACTGATCCGGACGCAAATATTAAAAAGCCTGATCATCCAAAGCAAAGGATTTGATCTGGAGCCCGAACTCACCATCAAATTGGCGGCGTGGGGAGCCCGAATCTACGAAGTGCCGATCTCGTATCAGGGCCGAACGTATGCGGAAGGAAAAAAAATCGGCGCATTGGACGCGTATTATGCCATGATGGCTATTTTCCGCTACCGTTTTTTTGACCGGGAATACACCAACCACGACGGTTTTGCCATCTTGCAGGCTGTCCGCCGCGCCAAAAGATTCAACCGTTGGCTGTTCTCTCAGTTTGAAAACTACTTGGGCGATGAAGTGCTGGAAGCAGGCAGCGGTATTGGCAATCTTACAGAATTGGTATTGCACAAACGCCGCCTCAAGTGTGTGGATTTGGATAATATTTATATCGAACGGTTAAAACAATCCTTCGGAAATTTGGATAACTTTTCGATTTCACACGCCGACCTATCCAGCAGGGAAGACCTGCAAAAAGCAGCCGCGGACGGCAACTTTGATAGCGTGTTCTGCATCAACGTAGTTGAACACATCGAACAGGATGTGGAAACCATGAAGAATTTCCATTCGGTGTTAAAACCGGGAGGCACGGCAATCATCTTGGTCCCGAATGATCCATCCAACTATACCGAAGTCGACAAAACGTTAGGCCATTACCGGCGGTATACCAAAGAAGAACTCACGGCCAAGATGGAAGAAGCGGGGTTTAAGGTATTGGAGTGCAAAGGCTTCAACCGCTTCGGTGGATTCGGCTGGCGTGTGTCCGGTAAACTATTAGGTAGAAAAACGCTCTCAGCCAATCAAATGACCATGTTCGAATGGCTCCTCCCCATCGCCAAGATGGTGGAGCACATCCCCTTCCACTCTCACAACAGTTTGATCGTTGTGGGGAAAAAGTAAGGGATGTTAGAAGTATTATTCTTGATTTCGTGCCTGCATCTCAGCGGGGGTAACAAATTTCCAGCCCTCGTTTTTTAACTTTTCTTCCCGTTTTTTTATATCTTTATAAATGGCATCTAAATCATGGTTAAAAGATGCAAAATACTCTTCACTATGTTTGCGTATTTCTTCAACTATTGGGTCTTTCCACATGATCTTCTCCTCCTAATAATTCCAGTGGAGTACATATTGTAGGCATAGTATATCCGTACCTTACGCATTTTCCAGTAATTTCTTTGCGAATATGTGCATTGGCAATATGAGTACAATTCCAAGTTGCTAGATAATCGATATTGTAGTGAGTTGCAAATGCGATGTGAAATGCATCCCGTTCCGCTTTTAATGTAAGCGAAGTGGATTGAATTAAATAATCCGCAAAAGTTTGAATGTCAGAATTCATCTCTAAAATGGCGAA
>CAYVAZ010000083.1:0-6236 GCA_964449065.1 uncultured bacterium | reverse complement strand
TCACGGGTGACTTGCTGATTGGCGGCTACCACAATATCGCGGCTGGGCTTGGCGACGAGATAACTGATTACACTGGTTTCAATATAGATGGTAGGTTTCATGATCACCCCGGCTTTTTACTTGGCCGAATTTCCAACTGGCTGATCAATGTATTCCCCCGCGCGGATAGAATATCATGACACGCTATCCCCACATCTTCCGGCCGTACTTTCCAGGAATGATCTTCTTTCGGGTTATGGCGGTGTGAAGCGCTATCGACCGAGCCGGGGAACACGGTTGTAACTTTAATCCCCCACTGGCGCACCTCTTGAAACAGCGATTCCGAAAAACCGGTGACCGCGTATTTTGATGCGGCATATCCGCTGCCGCCGGGCAGCGGCAGTTTCCCGGAGATGGAGGATATATTGATAATATGCCCGCTGCCTTGTTCTTTCATTGTAGGAAGTACAGCACGGGTGGTATAAAACACCCCGTTGACGTTGGTATCCATCATCGCGTGCCATTCGTCGAGTGAGATATCCAGTACACTTTTGCGGATGATTTGTCCTGCGTTGTTTATGAGCGCGTCTACTCCACCCAGCAATTCGATTTGCTTTTGCACGGCCAATGTGACATGTTCTTGGTCACGTAAATCACAATTCGAAACATGGCAAACCCCTCCGTTGGAGATAATCTTATACCGCATATCTTCCAACAAATCAGAGGAACGGGCGATTAAACCCAGGTGATATCCTTTTTCGGCAAACACATCCGCTATGCCTTTGCCGATGCCTTTGGATGCTCCGGTGATGATGACTTTTTTACTCATACACTATGCCCTCATTGAATCCATCGCTTTGATTAACCGGTTGACATGATTCTCCGCTTTATCCGCGATGTTATGGTTTTCAAGCGGATCGTCCGACAGATCAAACAACCAGGGCTTGTCTCCCGGATAGTATCCCTCTACCACTTTATACTGCCCGTCGTACGCGCAGCGCCAACCCCGTAGGGCGGAATACAGGACATCCCGGTGTTTGCTTGTTTGTCCGGATAGCAGATCGCGTAAGGATATCCCATCCATATCATTGGGGATTTCAAGATCAGCGTAATCCAAATAGGTAGCCGTAAGATCAATGAGGCTCACCAAAGCATCCGTTTGGATCCCCGGTTTGATCCCTGGCCCCGCCATCGCCAGTGGAACCCCGACCGAAGGCTGATGCGGTTTGGTTTTTGACCAAAGATTGTGATCCCCCAACATCTCCCCATGATCGCTGCTATAGACGATGATGGTGTTTTCTAATTCACCGCGTTTTTTTAGTTCTTCAATATACACACCCAGCCAGCGGTCAATGTTGGTCACCATCGCCGAGTAATTTTGCCGGATGGCATTGTGGGTTTTCTCATCAAACTGCGTATTGCGGTTGGGTTGGGGATAGTCATGATCACGGCAGTGTTTTTCCATGCGGTGTGTGATATCCATCGGATCATGAGGGCCGGCAAAGTTGACTTGAATGAACCACGGTTTGTCTTCGGGAGAACGCCTGATGAGCTCCAGCCCTTTTTCCGCAATCCAATTGTCGCAGTAGGCATGATCCGGCAAATCAGTTGAGAACGTCGCTTCAAACGACTTCCCCCGCCGCTTTTTCAGATCGTTCAAATGCACTTCAGCCAGTTCGTGTTGATACAGATAGTGCATATACGGATCGTTCGGTTCGGTTTTCCCGCTGTTATAGGCGTCCCATTTGCCCGCATTGTCTATCGCGTCCGAGAATCCCCATTCCTGCGTCAGGGTTGTGCCTTCGATACCCCAAATTGGAGACGCTTTATGAAGATCAAACTTGCCGCAGCCCATCACGTGATAGCCCGACTCCCGCAGCATGGTGTAGAAGGTGCGTTGATCGATGGGGTAATCGATGCCGTTATCGCGTACCCGTGCCCGGTGATACTCTTTCCCTGCTGCCAAACAAGCCCGTGACGGCGCACATAGCGGAGAAGGACAATAGGTGTTGGTAAATAACACCCCATCTTTGGCCAGTTGATTGAAGTGAGGCGTCGGCACAGGAATACCGGAACTTGTTCCTACCCAATCAAAGCGGTGCTGGTCCGGAAAAAAGAAGAGAATGTTCGGGCGTTTTTTTGATTCTTGAGCCTGTGCGATTTTGCCCGGTCTGTGCGAACCCAGAGCCAGGGACCCTGCCGCGGCAGTCGTTGTTTGTAGAAATGTTCTGCGGTTGGTTGACATCATGAACTCCTCCTGCGATATGGAATACTTCTACAGTACTTTGAATCCGGCAAAATGTGAACGAGAAATGGCTATCGCAACGCTAAATTGTTGAAGGCAAGCTGAAATGCGTAGTTACAGCTGATCCACCGCCCGCGTTTCCAGTTTTTTTAGATAAACATATCCCCCAAAAAACACGATAACGCAAACCGCTGCTGAATAGGGGATCCCTTTCATCATCACCGTTTGCTCATACCATGGATGATCCAGTTGCAGCGAAGAAAGCAAACAATAGCGGTACCACTCTATAATCCCCACCATCGGATTGGCTAGATACAGCCACTGGAACTTCTCCGCTAAACGGTCTCGAACAATATACATATCATACAACACCGGTGACACATAAAACCACACAAACACCAAAAACTCATTGATCTGGGTGGTATCTCGATACAATACATTTGTCGTCGCAAATAGATAGCAAAGCCCCAACAAAAAGAGTGTATGAAATCCAATAACCAACGGCAGCATGAGCAAGCTTAAACTCAATTCGGCATCTGAAAGCAAATAAATCAATGGAACTAACACCATTAATGAGAGTAAAAAATTGATCAGATTGGATAACACGACCGCGGATGGATACACCGCGCGTGGACTGTATACCTTCTTGACCAAATGCGCGTTGGCGACCAGCGATTGCGTTCCCTCCAGTATCGCGGTGGAAAAATAAAACCAGGGAACATACGCGATGGTCAGTACCACCCAGTATGGAACATCATAAATTTCACTGGGAATTCCCACTAACGAAAACACGGCTGCCAGCACGGCGATGGTTAACAGCGGCCGCAGCAGGCTCCAAAAAAAGCCCAACACAGAGACCTTATACCGCGATTTTAAATCCCGCAGCGCGAGTTGCTTAACCAATTCACGATACGTCACAAAATCATGCCGCAAAGTTTCAATCATACTGGTTCCACCGCTTCCTTTGCTTTGCGTTCTGTTATGCTAAAGGCCCGAATCAAAACCGACAGCATGATGACGATTCCCCCGGAGATGGCCCAATTGCTAGGAACTTCGCCTAAAAAGATCAATACCAAAAACGGGTTTAATACCGGTTCCAGCAAGGAAAGGATCGCCACTTCTATCGCGGGAAGCCAACGCAACGCGGTGGTAAATAAAATATACGCCACGCCGATTTGAAAACATCCCAGCCATACAATCGCTCCCCATGCCGGCCACGATGATTCGAATATCAATGGGAATTGCTCCGGATACAACCACAACACCAAGGGAACATTCGTCGCCACCGTGAGTATGTTTCCAAGCAAGATAGTGGAAAGCGGATTTTGCTCCCGCTCTACCCGCAGGCACAGTGTCATCACGGCGAAACTAAAGCCGGATAGCAGGGCGGTGAGATTGCCATACCAGTCATGGGCTTGAATTTCTCCTTGAAAAAACAACAGCATCCCCGCCAAACACACCAGTATGGATAGAACCCGGCTGACGGTTACCCGCTCTTTCAGCCAAATCGCCCCGCCAATCAACACCCAAGCGGGCATGGTGTACTGCAAAAAAATAGTATTGGCGGCCGTGGTCAATTTCATCGAGACGCAAAACAGCGTCAGGGTCACCGTGTATGCCACCGCGATGACCCACCCCAAGGGACGAATGCGAAAGGCTTCTGTGAATCGGCCTTGCACCAGAAAATACAGCGAAAAGAAAACCACAGCCATGGCCGACCGCAATAACGATATCGAAAGCGATTCCAATGGAATCGCTTTGATGCACAAACCGGAAGTCGAGAACACGACGACCGCCAACAATGCGCACAGGGTAGGTACAAATAAACGCTGCTGTTTCATCATGGATAGGATTGTGATAAGGGATGGGGATAGGATCAAGGTGAAAGAAAGAAACCGGTAAAAAGCAATTGAATCCGGCATAAGGTGTGAGTACAATAAACCTGCGAATCGCCTAAACGAAAGAATGGAATGAGACTCTGCGCTGCGCGTGATGCGCACTTAATTTTTAAGGCTATACCATTAAATTGGGATCCTTGCTTGGCAACCTTAGCCATGCCCATCTCGGGACGGTCTTTGATGCTGATGTAGGAGCCCACCTGTTGAGGCAGGTCTTTAAAAATTAACGCACACGGCAGAGGCGGACCATTTCATTCTTTTTTCTGAAACCGAAAAGGAAGAGACCCATGATGAAAACACGTATTATCTCGATTGTATGCATTTGTACGTTGATCGCCGCGGCAGCATTGGCACAAAGCGGGGCCGGCAAAAACATCGAAGCGCTCTTGCAGCAAATTCTTTCTAACCAGCAGCAAATGCAGGAATCCATCCAATCACTGCAAAGCAAATTAGCCACGCAGGAAAATGAAATTTCCGGCCTGAAAAAAAAGTTACAGATGCAGGAACAAACCGTGCAAGAACAAGCGCAAAAAGTGGAAGAAAAAGTCAAAGCCTTGGAAGAACGCCCGGTGGCATCGGATGAACCTTCAGCACTGGATATATTGGCCGCCAAAGAGCAATACGAAGTCGCCCGCGATTTGCAGCATCATACAATCTTTAACGTGCGCCGCGGATTGCAAAAAGAATGGTTCCAACGAGTGATTCAAGAGTTTCAAATTATCATAGACAATTTTCCACAGGCCCCGGAAGCCCCGGCAGCCCTTATTCGGATCGCCCGCACCTATCACCGGTATCTGGATAACCCTACGCAAGCAAAAGAAGCCTATCAAAAACTTTTGAATGACTATCCACAAAGCAAATATGTTGAAGAAGCCCGGGAAACGCTCGCAAAATTGTAAACTGTGAATAATTGATTCTCACTGTGAATAATTGATTCTCTTAGAGCGTTTCAGAGTTGAATAGACAGAATCTGTCGCTTTTCTCCCCCCTAATTAAGGGGGGTAGGGCCAATGGTGTAGATTTAAGCAACTAAACTTGAATTCGCAATATCTCCCCCCCCCCAGTTTGGGGTAGATACAGTGGGGGGTGTGAAGCACGCAATCACTTATTCTATTACACAAATCGCCCGGAATTTTATTAAGTCAATGACATTTGGGTAGGGGGAATCAAAGACGATCTCTTTCTATCTACTCAAACATGAATTACTCAAAAAAGCCCCGAAGCCGTTTGTTTCGGGGCTTTCCTGTTTAATAACAGGCAGTTTTTGCTGCTTTTTAAGCAAAAAAAATCAGGATGTGAGAGAGAAGAAGGGGGATTATCTCGCATCCTGATACAGGAGGTAAGGAGAACGAAAACCCGTTCCCGATACGCTTTTATGTCTAAGTTTTTGTATTACAGGGGGTTAAGACCCATCGGTTCTGTATCTCGTGATTCGTTTCAAATTTAATTGCTCTTACTCCAAATTTCTCATACTTTTTTTGTCCTTATAACATGCAAAATTTAGTCCATAAGTATTGAATCCATTCGATAAAAATTATATAAATTCTTCTGAAAAATGTCAGCAAAAAATCTGAAATGTTGTATGGATTGTAATAGAAAGTTATAAGGTAAGTAAACTAATACCTTTCAAAAAAATAATATTTGATGCGTGGCTTATATGTCTTTCGAAGGCCTCAATATTCTCCCCCCAAGATTGAGGGGAGTTAGAGGGCAATGTCATTGACTGAAGGAAATCAACCTAAAAACAACCATTTGTCTCCCCCAAAGCCTTTGGGAGAGATGTCCAACGCAAGGAGGACAGAGGGGGTGCGAAGAGAACCATAAACTAGTATTGTGTCAATCTAAAAATGACGGCTGGATTTCAGTTGTCCCCCCCCCTTGTTAAGGGGGGCTAGGGGGGATCGATACCCGTCAATAAATCGTTGACACTGTACTAGAATGATTCAACCGATTTTTTCGAAGTCGTATCCTGGGCAATCAAACGAAGCAATCGGTTAAGCTGTTTACACCAACGGGGTTACAGATGATAGCCAGGGGCAGAGTAACCGAAGAAAGCGCAGCCCCTGGAAATGTGAGAGAAAATCTGACCCTGAAAGGGTCAAAGAAATGAGTAG
>CAYVAZ010000082.1:2625-16787 GCA_964449065.1 uncultured bacterium | reverse complement strand
AAGATTTTTTGCCGCTCCCGCCTGACGGCTATCTAACACTAACAAAAAAGTGGGTTGATCATTATCATTCCCTAATCAAAAATTGAGAGGGTTAGCGTTATGAAAAAACTGAAAGCCGCCGTTGTTGGGTGCGGAGCCATCGCGCACCATTGCCATATCCCCGGATACCAATCCGCCAAAAATGTCGAACTGACCGCGGTTGTCGATCCCGGAAAGAAAAACCGTGAACTGGCGATGAAGACGTTCAACATTCCGAATGGATATACCAACATAGAAGAGATGCTGGAGAAAGAACAACCCGATATGGTTAGCGTGTGTTCGCCCAACCGCTTTCACGCCGATCAAGCCATCGCCGCCCTTAAACAGGGCTGCCACGTGTTGTGTGAAAAACCCATGTGTGTGGATAAGAAAGACATTAAGCGCATCGAAAACGCCGTCACGAAATCCGGCACCATTTTTATGATGGCATTTACCCACCGCACCTTTCAAGGCAACATCAAAGCCAAGAAAGCGCTGGAGCGCGGCGACATCGGCAAACCGTTTATGATCCGTATCCGCTTCGCGCACGGCGGCCCCGATCAAGGCTGGATGATGAGTAAATCCTTCTTCACTCCCGCGCAATCCGGTGGCGGCGCTTTGTTTGATATGGGCATCCATGCCATTGATTTGGCGTCATACTTCTTCGGTAAAATCGAAAACATTAACGCGTTTGTGGATACCTTGGTGAAAAAGATTCCAGTTGAAGACAACGCCATTATGCAATTCAAGTTTGCATCCGGCACAATGGGGTATGCCGAAGCGGGCTGGACCACACAGCAGGGCTTCGCGGGAATTGAACTCTATGGCGACAAAGGCTGCATCGTCATCGATTACAACGATACCGCCTATATCCTAACCGGAACCACCACACCGTCCGGCAAGCGAACTTCACGCAAAAAGTTAATCGAGAAAGAACCGCTCAAAGGGGGCTGGCCCACTCAAATGGATCAATTCATCCGCTGCGTTAAAAAAGGGACACCACCACCGATGGGATTGGATGAAGGCAGACATTCGCTGCTCGCCGCTTTGGCGGCTTATGAATCCGATCAAAAGGGAAAAACAATACGCGTGTAAGAGTTGATTTTTGCTTAACTTCATTAGTAGGCAGGGCATCTCTGATGAAACAAATTCCCAATCCAAACGACAGATTTATCAAAAGTGCTCTATCCAATTTTGATCTAACTGCAAATCTAATCGAACATTACTTGGAACCGGACATCGTTTCCCAACTGAACCTCAATACCCTTCATTTGGAAAAAGACAGTTTCATCGATGAAGAATTAAAAGAATATTATTCAGATTTATTGTATTCCGTTCAACTGAAGGATCAAACGCCATCCTATTTGTATTTGTTGTTTGAACACAAAAGCCGCCCGGAATATTGGATCTGCCAACAGGTAAACAAATACTTAAATCAAATTTGGGAAAATGACCGTAAAAACAGCAATGCTAAGTTTTTAACTCCGGTCTTGCCTATTGTAATTTACCATGGAAAACAGAAATGGCGTGTTTCGACTCAGTTCGCTGACTTGTTCCAAACAAGCAAACCATTTCAGCGTTTTATACCAACCTATGAATATCTCTTGCTTGATTTTTCTCCCCGGAAAGAACTCCAATTGCGGGGTGAGGTGTTTCTGAAAGTGTTTGTTTCCGCTCTTCGGGCATACGCCATCAGTCAATCTCCTCAACGCTTCATCGAAACCTTTGAGTTGGCTCGTGAATTATTCAGCCACAAAAAAGGGTTGGACTTTTTGAAAAGTGTTATAACCTATTTTTATAGTATAACCAACCAGAAAAACAAAGACGAGATGATTCAAATTGCACACGAGACGCTGCATCCAAAAGGAGAGGAAGCCATGACAACAATCGCAGAGTCATTCATTGAAGAGGGCATCCAACAGGGGATCCAACAGGGGATCCAACAAGGGATCCAACAAGGGAAATTGAATGCTCTCCAGGAAACTGTGCTGGAGCAATTGGAGGAAAAATATAGCGGCATACCAAAAACGGTTAAACAACAAATTCAACAAATCGATTCGATTCCTACACTTAAAAGATTATTGAAAGAGGTGTTTCAAACGCAGTCGATAAAAGAATTCAAACAGCAACTAAAAACCGAACTGGAAAAACATGACTATCCCAATTGAAATGAAAAATGTTGGTAATCATCAGCAGGCTCAACCCTTATAGACTATGATTATGCATGATGCTTACGCATGAAGATTCCGTTTTATGTAAAAGCGAAAGGAAGTCTAAGTCAAATCACGTTGTTATTGTCCAAACGCCCATTTTGTCCGGATACGCGCAGGTTGCACCGAATGCGGGCATTTTATTTTTCTTTTGGTTTATTTTTCTTTTGGTATTAGGTCTTATCAATTGAACCTCAATTAAAACCCTTCATATAAAAAAAACTGAATTCTTTGAAAACGGTATGATTGATTCGATGAGGATATAATCACGATACGTCTTTGTATTTTTGCTGGACAATTTCTTCGATTTCGTCTGGGTCCAAATTCAGTAGACGAAGCATTTGATCGATTTCTTCCGTATCATGCAATGGCTGCTTACGAATTTTCTTCAACCATTCCCCGATAAAATCAACCTTTATTTGAAAGATTCGCAACCGTTCTTCTTCGAGCGTTTTCCGCTCCCGGAGCATGCCCAGCAATTCTTTGCTTTCGTGAGGGAACTCTTTCGAAAACGATTGCAAGGCATGATGCAATTCGCGGTCATCCAGACTTAGCATTCGATCTAAATGACCCAAAATCGTATCCAATGTTTGCAGCATTTCGACTGGATTCATGGAGAACTCTATCCCTAAAAACTCACTGGCATCAAAATATTATAAACTGATGAAATTATACCAATCTAATCCGCTTTTCAAAACAGTTCAAAATAAAAAAAATAACAAAAAGGTTTATCCCTATCCTATTGTGTGGCTTTCACCCATTCAATATTGAAATGAGCATATTTAATCGATTTCCGGTCTTCTCCCAATTTCTCCCGGTCTCCAAAATAGCTGTATGACGCATGCAGGGTACCGTCTTTTGCCTGGATGATGGATGGATAATGGAAAGAACCTTTATCCGGTTCAACGCGTTCCAGATGGCGTGTCCATTTCCACGTTTTCCCTTCGTCATCCGAAATCGATACAGCCAAACTGTGGCGTCCATTTTCGGAATCATTGTAGATCAAAGCCCACTCGCCGGAAGACAGCACGATCCATTCCAACCCAGCGCCGGGATTGGGAATATCCGAATCTCTTACCGCACTCCACGTCATGCCGCCATCGGTTGATTCGCTTATATGGGCACGCTTCGGGGCAGGTCCGTTATCCCGCATGATGGCAACCAACGTGCCGTCTTTTTTCTCGACGATACTGGGCTGAATATTGCCCCCACCCACAAGCGGGGTGGAAAACTGCCACGTCTCTCCGCTGTCATCCGTTAACGCCATCAATGAAAAGCTATAGCCATCCGAATACAGCGGAATGATGATTCTTCCCGTTGAAAGAATCGTTGGATGCGCGCGTGTCATCCATCCCATGCGCCGGAAGTACTTGTCCTGCACCCGCTCTTTCAAACGTTCCATATACTCTAAATACCGGGAAGAAGTTCCCTCCAAATTCTTCTTATACTCTTCTATAACAGGCAACGCAGTTTCCGCGAACTTCTCACCCGGTTTGATGTGAAGGATTTCATGCCACCCCCAATGCGGAGGCAAATCTTTATCTTCCTGATAGTCATACGTGGTATTGATATTCAACAAAGCGGTTTCCCATTGGTTAGCCATAATCGTCGGCCAAATCAGCCACAGTTTACCGGTAGGCTCAATCATCATGCAGCAGTTGGTATCGGGAAACGCTTTGACATCCGCCATGACGAACGGGCCGCGCCATTCGTCTTCTCCTTGAATCAAACGGGCACCGTAAATGGCAACATCATCCGCGGTACGCTCACCCGAACCGTGAAACCAGCAAACCAAAACGTTCCCATCCGGCTGCTGAACAATGCACGAGCCGTGATTATGCCAATGCTCTAACGGGAAGATTAGTTGACTCTTCAAAAACGGTTGGGCTGAGGAAGAGGAGTTGCAAATCCAACTTAACAAGAATAATGGATAGAGATATTTCATCAAAAAACCTTTCCGGGTTACTTTATGCTTCTTTATATTTTGCGATAATTTTTATGACCGCAGCAAGCAAATCGGGCATGACCATTTCCAATGGTGTTTCATGGGATTGAATATATTGCATGGTTTTAAAGGGTTTGCCGGTTTTTACAAATGCGGTACGGCAGTTGGCCGCCCATCCTGCCTGCAAGCCTTCCAGAGAAGCGGTGACAAAAAAAGTGGATTGTAAATCCAATCCATACTTTTCTGCCGCTTTTTCAATCAAAGCAGGATTAGGGTATTTTACATCGTCATTGCTGGGACATACCAGCACATCATGTACTCGTCCACCGGATTCACTCACGTGGCTTTCAATGCATGAATTGATTTGATTGATGGTGGCAAAATCGGCATCGCCGCTGGCAAGCGCTTCATCGTTATCCAGCACCAAACCGTTTATCCCCTGGCGCTGCATCTCATAAAACGCCTCCGCCACATTGGGAAGAATGGCGAAATCGTTTAGACTTTTAATTGGTATCTCTTTTTTGACATTGATGACGCCGTCACGGTCCATCAGAATATATTTGTCCATTTTGCACCTGATAAATCACTGAAGGTTGCTGCCGTATGCCCAATTGGGTACGGTCTGTTGTGGTGATGATGACCTGAGCGGTTGTATTCATCAAGTCCCAAAACCGTTTGCGTCTGTTATTATCCATTTCATACACCACATCGTCAATCAACAGCAGTGGGTTGGCCGATGTCACTTGCCGGCACCAATGCGCTTCGGTCATGCGCAACGCCAGGGCCGCCGTACGGCGCTGTCCCTGCGAACCGAAGATGTTTAAGTTCCTGCCATCCAGTATGCAGACCACATCATCCCGGTGGGGCCCGTGATGCGTGCTGCCGCGGTCTACATCATGCTGAAGAGTTTTTTTCAACTTTTGAGTCAGGTATTCGCGCACCGCGTCTTCATCCGGCTGCAATTCCAGCGAATATTGAATGGAAAAAGGTCCGTCATCCGCCAAGCCTGCATACAGGTTTTCGGCAAGAGGCTGCAATTCATTTAGCGCATTGATACGCCGGACAATGACTTGTACCGCATGGGTGATGTAGTGCATATCCCATGCTGCCAGTTCGGCTTGGGGATTAGACGAACGGTTCATCTGCAAGCGCTTTAAAAGATGATTGCGCTGCTTTAGGGACTTTTTGAATTTTTGCAAGCAGGAAATGTATTGGGGATCGAGTTGTGAAATCGCCATATCCAAAAAGCGCCGCCGGATTTGTGGGCTGCCGGTGATGATTTCCAAATCTTCGGGAGCCATCAGCACCACACGCAGTTTGCCGTACAACGCACCAATTTTTGGGAGGGGAACACCATCGACTTTGACCACTTTTTTTTGTTTGCTTATGCCGCATTCCAACGCAATCTCTTCGGCGGCATCATCCACAGTGCCTTTTAGATACGCGGTATCTTCTCCCCAGCGGATGAGTTCTTCTTCACGGCGGGTGCGGTGGGAAAGTGATGTCGCCAAAAACAACGCCGCTTCAATCACAGCGGTTTTGCCCTGCGCATTCTGGCCTTCAAACAGATTCAGCCCCTCATGCAGGGGAAATGAGGCCTGGGCGATGTTGCGAAACTGCCGTATTTGGAGATGGGTTAGGATCATATAAACAATTAAAAGGTAAGATGTATTTTACCTATTTCCCAACCGCGCGCAAAACCCGCGGCTGCAAGAGCCACATCAACAACCCGCTGCCCGGTAGCGGTGCGCCCTTTACATCAATGCGGCAGACGGCCCCTTTGCGCATTTCAATCGCCTCGGGATTGGTTCCACCGATGAGTTCATTGATGATCCGGCTGCAATCCGGCTGATGCCCCACGAAGGCTGCTTTGCCATCGTCCAGAATTTTTTGGGCTAATTTGTCGATTGCTGAGATATCCGCACCCGGCTGTAATAATGGTGTCACTTCAACGGGAGGAGGGGTAGAATACGCCTGCGCGATGATATTCGCGGTCTGCTCTGCCCGTACAAACGGGCTGGTGAAGATACAATCAATTTCAGGGATCAGTTTTTTAATCCCTTCGGAAATATCTTCTATGCGTTCGATGCCTTCGCTGGAAAGCCAACGCTGTGCGTCGTCTTCCACACCCGATTCAATCATTTCGACTGCTAGTGAGTGGCGAATAATGAATAGTTGCATAAGATTAACAGTATTATAGTTATTTTAAAATTGCGGTACCCAGAATGATTCGGATACCTATTCATTCATTGTTCTTTCAAATTCCTCAATAGAACTTATTTTTATAGCTCGTTTCCGTAAGTCTCTTAAACGGTTAACATCCTGCTCGTTTTGAATGGCATTCAATAAAGAATCAGGCAATTCTCCAAACAATACCATCAAAATATCAGTCAATGAGGACTGAGCTTCCGTAATACTTCCTTCTTGACGGCCTTTTTCCATAGCCAGTTCTTCAAACGGAGCGATAAAAGCCATTTTCTTTTCCTCCTGATACTGACGAATTGTCTTGATATAATCCTGTTCTAGTTCTTTCGGCAATTTCATTAAAGCATCAATCAATTTAAAGAGGTCTACGGCTTCTTTATGCGACAATCCTTCTTCCAACAATTCTTTGGTAATTTCTTCTTTATAATCAAACCGCTTTTTTAGATTTTTCTTGGTTTCCAATGTTTTGAGATGAGCGATTACGAAAAAGCCAAAAGGATTTTTACTGGCTCTTATATCTTCCAACCGGTTTTTATAATCCAACAATTTTACTGTCTGAAATTTCAGAATCACTTCACTGCCCAATACTTCATGTTGATACCGTTCCGGCCGCCAATTGGGATTTTCATCACCCAATATAATCAAGCTCATTAACGGCATTTTTTGCTGCGAAACCAATTTGCAATGGTAGATGTACATTCGCTTAGGCATGTTCGTATCGAACTGTGATTGGATCTCAATGTGGATATAAACCCACGTTTCTTCGCCGTCTTTTCGGTAAACCTTAAACAATTTGTCAACAAAGTTTTTATTGGCGCTTCCTCCCGGAATAATTTCCCGTAATTCTTGTTCTTGCGATTCATACCCTTTGTTCCAATCGATTTCATTATACACCGCGGGAAGAAAAAAATGAATAAATTCCTTCAAAAAGACGTCCAAGCCTTCTTTCCACGTGTTATCGAAATCGGCAAGAATCGGTTCGTATTCCACTTTCTATCCTTAGAATCATAGAAGAGCATTCGTGACTAAAATTTTCGGTTCGCTTCACACTTCAAAACGGCCTGACTCTGCTTCTCTATTTTATCCCGCCCCCGCTTGGCGGGCGGCTTTTCGTTTTTCGCGTTCTGCTTTGATGCGTTCGATTTCTTCTTGTTCTTCTTTTTCTTTTTGCTTTTTGCGTTCTTCATTTTCGATGTATTTCATAAACACACCGCCGCCTTTGAGGCCTTCTTTAATCTCATCTGCAAACGGTACATTAAACCAAAAGAATTCGCGGAAGCGTTTTTCCATTTTGGGGATGCGGCGGGATTCATAAAGTACCCATAAGTGGAAGTTATCGACAAATATTTGTTTTAAATCTTTGCGCTGTTCTTTTTTGTTAAAGAGTTGCAGCCAATTTCCGGTTAAGCCTTCCGTCAGCCAATAGTGCATGGCATCTTCTTTGGCGTATTCCCAGCGGTATTCGGCCAACCCTGTTAGTACCGCTTTTTTGGTGTTTCGCTGCGGAAACGCGCACAGGCATATCCGCGGGCCGGAATCTTTCTTATGCCCCTGGCTCCACGGTTCCCAACACCCCGCGTTTTGGCCGTACCCGGGAGACACGATAAAGAGGGGGTCGACTTCATATTCATCCCCTTTTCGTTTACGGTAAAACATTAACTTATCGCACTTTTTGATCTCCGGAAGATTTTCCCGCATCCATTTGCGGTTTAGTACCGGGTTGTCGCGTGAGGGCTGGCAGTATTCCTGCACACATAACGAAACCAAATTGGCGCGCGCGCCCACCGCCATCCGCTGCATGCTCTCAATGTTCATTAATTCATACCCAAGAGCCACTTCCCCCCGTGCATTATGATCCGGTTTCCGGCCGCCCAATGTCATTTCATCAATCGTGCTGAACTTAAGGTTCCCTTTAGCAATTTCTTCCAGCCATTCATCCAAAAAATACAAGCCGGTGTCATCCGGTTTGCTTTTATCGAGATACAACTGCTCCCATACATCCATGCGTTCTTCCATGAGACGTTCATCCAGCATCCCATAGCGCATAAACAAACGTTTTTCCCAAGAAAGGCCGCTGGATATCCGTTTACCCATCTTCCCGATCATCTGCCAATGCAGCGCGGTCATCGACATCAAAATCTGCCGCCGTTCGTCCTTATCGCAGTTTAACAACTGCTCCAAACGCGATTTCATTTCCTCCGCGTCTTCTTCTCCATCCAGAACCGCTTCCAAAAATTCACCGGATTCAAAATTGACTGACGGGACAAACCCCTGTTCTTCTTCCGGCTCTTCCGTTTCTTCTTCCGCTGATGTTTCTTCGATTTGTTCTGGCGGTTCTTCTTCTTTTTCTTGATACTTTGCTTCTTCCGCTTCTTTTAAGCGTTGGTCCGCCCCTACTTCCGCTTTTTTGATAAATGATTTAGGTTTATTTTCTTCTAACGGCTTCACTTTTTTCGGTATATTGAATTTCTGTTCAGTAACTTGTTGGTCATCCAGTTGTTGAGGAGGTTCCATGACTGCGGTGGTGGTTTGCTGTTCTTCTTGCTGGGGTTGCGCCGCTTCAGCAACGGGGGGGTCCGGCTGTTTCACTTCTTGCAAGAAGGAAACCTGCTTGCGCAACACGTCTAACTCTTCGTCGCGCTTTTGCAGTTCGACCTTGTATTGCTTGAGTTTGTTTTCAAGCCCTTTCACATATTTAATGAGTTGTTCGCGTGTTACCGTAGCCATAATCCACTGCCTAGCGTCCCGAAATGAAATGAATTGATTCTAATTTTCAAAAAGCCATTTAGTATAACATAAGATCAATCATCAGGATACACAAGAACGGGCGAATCTTAGCGGAATGTTTTTCCTGGGAAGAGCGCCAAAAAGAATTGATTGAAAAAGGGAAGTTGCAATAAACCGCGGTCAACTTAATCGGTCATCATTGACGTACTCACCCCCCCTCTAACTCAATGTCATTGACTAAAAAAATCCGGGCGATTTGTGTAATGAATTGGGTGATTGCGTTCTTCACAACCCCCTCTTTGTCTCCCCCAACTTGGGGGCTACTTTCCGTACACAAATCATCTTGAGTCACGGATTTCTCCGAATGATTTTAACCGCGAATAACGACTATGCTGATTCCAGTCCAAGGGATTTCAACCACAATATCGTCTATCATGGACGCGAACAAGCCCGGATTATTTCTATCTCATGAAATATGGTCTGATAGAAACGGGCAAGTTTAGCCGTATGGCTTAGAGATTGACGCACCGGCTGGAAGCCGATGCTCCCCACCACTTTTAGCGCATTTCAGGTTTGCGTAGACGTTGTCTAGGGGCACATTGCAATGTGCCCCTACGGCAAGTGCAATACCAATTCTCTGACTATCCAATCTCTCTATCCAATCTTGAATTGCTCTAGATCAATTCAGGTTTGCGTAGAGGTACAACGTGTACATCCATGTACCGGCTGGAAGCCGGTGCTACCCGTCTATTCAACTCTGAAACGCTCTAGTAAAATTACAGGCGATTTGTGTAATAAAATAAGTGATTGCGTTCTTCACAACCCCCTCTGTGTCTCCCCCAAACTTGGGGGAGAAGATATTGCGTTTTCAAGTTTGATTGCTTAAATCACTGGCATTGGGTCAAGTATTACCTTGTCCATTTGAGAGACCAGAAATTCTCACCACATTTCCGCAATAACCATACTGACTCTACTGAGGCACATCTACACTTTTTAAACAACTATACTTTTTATATCGTGAACCATTTCTTTTGAGCGTTGCTCAACAAAGGTTATTGCGCGGTCTACTTTTGTTACCGCGCGATTGTAGTTGGAGTGAATATCCATTAACGCTTTGATGGGACGCTGAACCGGTACTTCATCGATGTTATACAACCATTCCGGCAGGCCGATGTCGCGGAACATCCACGCTTTGAAGCCATGTTTTTTGCTGAAAAGATGAATCACCGGAGTCCGGTGTGCCAGAGACATAATCAGGGAATGCGGTTCCATCGAAACCACCGTATGTGCCTGTTTGTAGATCGAACTGGCCTCATCCATATTCCACCATTCCGCCTTGTGCACCACCTTGGCTTGGATATCAGAAGGCAGCCGGTCATACAGCAGCCGTTTGGAGTGTACGATCTCTTTCTCAACTTCCGGAGCCAGCATGACTTTTAATCCGGTTTCGTTCACCCAATGGGTTATGATGCCGCGCAATTTACTTGCCCACAATTCGTTCTGCCTTTCTTCATCGGAAGTCGGATCGGCCGGGTTCAAACGGTTACCCGATGTTCCGGAAGGTTTTTTGGACGCGGATGAATTGGTACGGATGATCACCACAAGAAACTTCTTGGATTCCAACCCATGTTGATCCATAAAGGAAAACGCTTTTTTGTCGTTCAGCAGATCAATGCCAAAGCAGCCGTCGGGGCCGAATTCGAGGATAGGAGAGTTCACGCCGATGCCGCGCAGGAAGTAGTACGATTCATTGTCACGGCAGTAAATTGCAGCCGCCTGCGAGAGTTGCTTGATCATGTGGTCTTTGTCTTCCTCCCGCAACCCGTCAAAGGATTGCGCATAGAGACAGATTGGCTTGTTATGGGTATTGCAGGTTTCTAAGATGTGAGGCGGGTTCCAAAACGCGTTGTAAGACATTCCAGAGTTTTGGATAAACAAATCGGCTTCATCAAAGGCGGCTTGTAAATCGGGATGGTCGGCCTTTGCCTCCCGATTGATGCTGCCCCGGACGATCGTGATGTTGGGGAACCGGTTTTTCAACATCGCGACGGTTTCATCATTGGTGCTGCTGAGCCAAAGTGATATTTTTGCTTCCGGGAAATGCGAATCGAGATACCGCAGGGTTCCGGGTGTGTGGCCTTGATCGCCAATGTTTTTGGTATTCCATCCGGAATAAAGCATGAGTTTTGGTTGGTTTGTTTGTGCACAAGCAAAACGCGATACACCGGCCATCAAAGAAGCTTGTGAAGCATAGGATATAAACTGTCTACGAAGCATAGGTATTATCCTCCAAATGCTTACATACTTTCAACTGCCTGGTCATTCTATACTATAGAAACTAGTAATTCAACAAGACTGACATGATAGGTGATAACTTACCCATCCACATGAAATGAATGGGATTCGTCATTCAGAAGCGTTAGCGCAGTGTTATACCCCCTTACATAAGGGGGTGGAGCCGAAGGCTCCGGGGGATTTTGCGTTGTTGAAAGCGTGCTTCGATCCCCCCTTAACAAGGGGGGAAACAACGACAGATTCTGTCTATTCAACTCTGAAACGCTCTTGTTCCTCGCTTCTTCTACAATCCAAAATGGAAACAGTATTATGATCTTTTCTTCTGGAATTCTTTTTATCGAAGCAAAAGATAAAGGTGAATTTAAAATAAAACAATCAAAGTACATTTGTTTGAATGTCTTTTTAGAAAAACCCGGATAAATGGACCTCTACAAATCCCAGACCCAAGGAATGATGAGTAACGACGTCGCCGCCATCAGCAAATTCAGCGGAATACCCACTTTGAGATAATCCTCAAACTGATAGCCGCCGGGGCCGTATACCATAAGATTGGTTTGGTACCCGATCGGAGACGAAAAACTCGCGGAAGCCGCCATCATAATCGCTATCGCGTAGGGCTGAAAATCCACTCCCAAATTCACGGAGGTGGCATACGCCAACTCAAACACCAAAACGGCAGCCGCAACATTGGTGATTAGTTCCGTGAAAAACATCGTCACAAAATACACGACAATCAAAGAGACGACAGGATGATCACCAGCGGTTGCTATCAAAAAGTCCGCGATCTCTTGAGCCGTGTCGGTCACTTGCAACGCTTCACCAATACCCAACGCGGCGCCAATTGTCAATAGCAAAGACCAATCCACGCTTCTTCGCGCCACCGTTGCACTACAGCAGCGGGTGATCAACATCGCCCCCGCGGCGAGCATGGCAGCCTCTAACATGCTGAACAATCCTACTGAAACCGTAAGGACCATTCCGATTAAAATGGCTAACGCGATGGACGCTTTTTCATGCCGCGGTGGCGTGGAATTTTCCACTCTGCTGACCAAATAAAAATCGCTTGAGTTCCTTTGTTGTTCGAAAAAAGAGGGATGTGTTTCCAGCAGCAGTGTATCACCCGCGCGCAACACAATATCACCAATTTTTCGCTTTACGCGTTCTCCATTACGTGCGACCGCGATTACCACCGCGTTATACCGCGAACGAAACTTTCCTGCACGAATAGATTGACCAACAACCGGGCAGCTGTGAGACACCACCGTTTCAATTAAGATTCGGTCGCGGCGGGGAGCATCTAATTTAAAGACTTGATCGGTGGCCGGTGTCAACCCGCGTATTTTTTGTAAATCCACCACCGATTCAACCACTCCGGCAAAAATTAACCGGTCATTCTCTTGCAAGATTTCATCGGGAGATACGGCGGTAATAAACGTTTGTCTCCGCCCAACTTCAATCAAAAACATGCCCGGTAAATTCCGCAATCCCGCTTGCTCAATACTCCTCCCCACTAAAGGGCTGCCGGGTTCCACCAGCATTTCCACCGTATACTCACGCGGGTCATCCGTTCGCTGAATCGGAGGGATACGGTCAGGCAACAAGTACTGTCCAATAAAAAACATATAGAGAAAACCAACAATCGCACATGGGATTCCAACCCATGCGATATCGAAGAGGCCGAAACCAGCCATGCCGAGTTCGGATATCATCTCTCCATTGACGACCAAATTGGTACTGGTGCCGATTAATGAACAGGTCCCCCCCAAAATGGCCGCGTAACTTAATGGAATCAATAACTTGGAAACCGGAAGACGGTTTTTTCTTGCCCACTCGTTAACAGCCGGTATCAACATGGCCACCACGGGCGTATTGTTCAAAAAGGCACTCATGATAGTCGTGGGAACCATGATTCTACTCTGGGCTTCCAACAATGTTTTGGGCGTACCCAACAGCCGGGTCGCGATAAAGGTTATCCCCCCGGTTTCCCGTATTCCCGCTACCACAACATACAAAACCGCGATGGTGATCATGCCTTCATTGGAAAATCCGGCCAAAGCGGCCTGAGGCTCGAGTATTCCTGTAATGAGAAATATGGTAAGACCACCCAGCAATACCATATCCACCGCCATGTTGGTAAACACTAAAACCACCATGAGGATGAAGACAAAAAGTAAAGAAAACAAAGAAGTTGCATCCATATTATATATTCTTTATATGATATATAGTTTAAAAGTATTATATAATAACCTTTTGAAAATCAAGTCCGGCAATATACTACCATTTTTGAGTAAATCTGTTATACGTATCATGTAATAGATAATGGTTTGTCACGGAATCTGATTATGTGCGGTTTTATCCACAAATATTTCTTTTTGTTGATGGCGTTGGCTTCCATTATTTTCTGTACATTTCTTTTATGGATTTGGCTTCAATTTCGGTTTGCTTATACCGATGAATTACTGACCTTTCTAATCATTCCGCCGGTTTATGCCGCCTATTTATTTTCGTACCGGAAATATCTTTCACTCATACTGATGGAATCGCTGTTCGCACTTTTTCTCATCCTATTCATGACATCCAATCTCACTTCATCACTTGTTTTATTTGGTGTCATCTTGGGGGTTATGGGTGTCATTTGCGAATTTATTTTTCAATCCAACCGCTGGCGTAGAAGGATTGAAGATGAAATCAAGTATAAAAATATTCTGTTAGAAACGTTTATTGAAAACGCACCCGCCGCCATTGCCATGCTGGATAAAAAT
>CAYVAZ010000082.1:0-2525 GCA_964449065.1 uncultured bacterium | reverse complement strand
GTCCCCTATTATCAAAATTATTTAACGGAGCAATACGAATTTGTTGGTGAGGGTATAAAACAGATGACCGGCTATTCGCCGGAGGAATTCAGCCCGGATTTATGGGTGGATATGGAAAAAGAGATTCATTTATTGGGAGATCTAGAAGGCCTTTCGCTAGAAGACGCGATACGCCGCGCCCAAAGCCGGGAAGGAATCAGCTGGCGGGCGGATTACAAGATCAAAACCCGTTCCAATGAAACCCGGTGGCTGGCCAACGCGGCCGTTCAAGTTCGGGATGAATCCGGCAGTGTGGTTGGGTCGCTAGGTATCTTTCAAGATATTACCGAGCAAAAACAAGCCGAAGAAAATTTAGAAAAAAGTGAACGGCTTTACCACAACGCTATCGAAGTGGCTGACGCGGTCCCTTACTACCTCAACTTTGAAACGGATTCTTATGATTTTGTCGGAGACGGAATCGAAAGACTGATCGGCTATACGAAGAAAGAATTCACGTATGAGTTTTGGCTGAATATGGCTAAAGAAACTTTGATCCCCGATCAATCCAAAGCCATCCCCTTCAAACAAGCCGCCCACTATTCGGCAGCCGGTGAGGAAATGAGTTGGCGGGCGGATTATAAGGTCACATCCAAAACCGGAGAAACCCGTTGGCTTGCCAATGCGGCGGTTCCGGTACGCAATGAAAAGGGACAACTGGTTGGCTCATTAGGAATCTTGCAGGATATCACCGACCGCAAACAGGCCGAACAAGCCTTGCTGGAAAGTGAAAAACGCTTGATTGAAGCGCAAAAAATCGCCAAAATAGTTGACTTTGTCTGGGATATTAAGACCGATGAAATCATTTGGTCGGAAGCAGTAGATGATGTGTTGTACTATTCGGCTTCAGAAATCTCTACGATGCACTTACAAGAAACCAAACTGCATCATTCCGAAGACCGCGCAAGAATCAATAAATGGTTTGAAGAGTGTTTGTCCTCAGGTAAGGATCAGCTATCCCCGAATGAATACAGGCTGATTCGCAAGGATGGAAAGGTCATTTTTGTCCGGACGGTCGGAAAAATTCAACGCGAAAACGGTCAACCCGTCAAAGTCTTTGCTACCATTCAAGATGTTACCGAACGCAAACGGGCCGAAGACGAACTCCAGCGTATGCAGAAACTAGAAAGCATAGGCACTTTGGCCGGAGGGATTGCGCACGATTTTAACAATGTCCTTACGGGTGTATTTGGAAACATCTCCATCGCGAAAGAGGAACTCAGCGCGGATCAACCCGCTTATGAATATTTACAGGAAGCCGAAAAATCGTTAAACCGCGCGACACGCTTAACCAGCCAGTTGTTGACCTTCTCCAAAGGAGGAATGCCGACTCTGGAACATACCAGTCTTCATGAGTTGGTAAGAGAAGTCGCGAGCTTTGATTTGACCGGAAGCAATGTCAAACCGGTGTTTTCCATATCCGAAGACCTTTGGCTGGCCAATGTGGATAAAGGACAAATTCAGCAGGTGATATCCAACCTGGTGATCAACGCGCAGCAAGCCATGCCCAACGGTGGAACGGTATACATTCAACTGGAAAATGAGCACATTGTGGAAAACCAAGTTCCCGGATTGCAGCCGGGGCGGTATATCAAACTGACCGTGAAAGACGAAGGGATAGGCATCGAACCCAAACACCGGGACCAAATTTTTAATCCCTATTTTACGACAAAACAAACCGGCAGCGGATTGGGGCTGGCCACCAGCTATTCCATCATTCAAAAGCACAAAGGCCATATTGCTTTGGAGTCAAGAGTCGGGAAAGGAACAACCTTTACCGTCTATCTTCCCGTCTCGGATTCGCGGGAGGAAACGGTTGCCGAAATACCGCCGCATCAGACATATCCCGTCGATCAGCACACCAAAATTCTCGTGATGGATGATGAAGAAATGGTGTGCAATGTGGTCGAGCGAATGCTGATGAAAATGGGGTATCAAGTACAAATCGCGAAAGATGGTAAGGAGGCGATAGAATTGTATAAAACCGCTTGGCTTGCCAATGAGCGCTACGAAGCGGTCATCATGGATTTGACCATCCCGGGCGGCATGGGAGGGAAAGAAGCCGTTCAAAAAATACTGGAGATTGATCCCAACGCGAACTGCATTGTATCCAGCGGCTATGCCGACGACCCGGTCATGGCCAACCACGAACAATACGGCTTTAAAGGAATCTGTACCAAACCGTATTCGATGGATGAATTAAAGCACGCCTTGGTGCAAGCCACCGCTTCCTAGTACTTTGTCAATCAAAAAATGACGGCTGGCTATCCGTTGTTCCCCCCCTTGTTAAGAGGGGCTAGGGTCAATGTCATTGATTTAAGCAATCAAACTTGAGAACGCAATATCTTCTCCCCCAAGTTTGGGGGAGACACAGAGGGGGTTGTGAAGAACACAATCACTTATTTTATTACACAAACCGCCCAGAACTTTAGTAACTGATGTTACGCAATTCATGATTGACGTTTGCTTGAAAAAAGGTTTTTGTTGTG
>CAYVAZ010000081.1:0-16821 GCA_964449065.1 uncultured bacterium | reverse complement strand
GCTAGGTGGGGGTTAAACGCTCAGTGCTTCAAACCCTCCCCTAACCCTCCCACCTTTGGGAGGGGGAATTTCTCTTCAAGTGGCTGACCTATTACGACAATTTTAATGCGATATATTATCACATAGAACCAACAGAAGGTACTTATACCTATGCAATTTGATATGGGCTGCATAATGAATACTTAACACCTTCTTTTCGCAGGGCTTACGCCGCGCTTATTAGTCATTATTTATATGAAGTGGAATTATTTTACACAAAGTTTTTCTGAGGCGGATATCCAACTCGTTGATGAGGGCTTTGTGGTCACCGCCGCGAAACAAGTTTCTCATCCATAAGCAAAGAAAAGGCGTGGAGTTAACCACGCCTTTTCTTTTGGTTTTAATACGGAATTCTAGATCATGGGATTGTTTGGTATTGCGAATGCATAGAATGAGTAATGTTTGTACATCGAACAAGATTTCTGTAGCGACGAACGAACATCATACAAATGTAACATTCGTTCAAAACGTAAATTACTTTCTAATTGAATAATTCCCATGATTTGACGTTAGATTCCGGTAATAACACTTGATTTATTACATGAATAATGCCATTCGTGGTATCGATATCCACCGCAGTAACTGTTGAGTCTTGTACCAATACATTTCCGTCAACAACCGATATCGAAACATCAGAACCATTCAGCGTGGTTGCGGATGTAAGGTTAATAACCTCATCGGAAGTCACTTTGCCTTCTACCACATGAAAAAGCAAAATATTTGTTAACGTTGGGATATCATTTAAAAGTGATTCAACCGTTCCTTCCGGCAACGCGGCAAATGCTTCATCGGTTGGCGCAAATACCGTAAAGGGTCCATCATTCGCCAAAGTATCAACCAGACCGGCGGCTTCCAGTGCGGAGGCCAAGGTAGTGAAACTGCCAGCGGCTACTGCTGTGTTGACAATGTTGTCCAATTCTTCCGGCAAAATGACTGCGTCAATGACGTGAATTACACCATTGGTAGCTTCAATATCGGTCACCACAATGTTGGCATTATCAATCTTCGCTTGACCGTTATCAACCGAGAATGATACCAATTGCTGGGTGGTTGTTGCGGTCTTGGCTTTGCTGCGGGATACTACGTCAGAAGCCATCAACCGGCCGGGAACTACGTGATACAGCAAAATGTTCGTCAACTGATCCACATTTTCCGGCAGCAGCAATGAATCCAACGTTCCGGCGGGCAAGGCGGCAAAAGCATCGTTTGTCGGGGCGAAAACCGTGAATGGTCCTTCCCCTTGCAACGTTTCAACCAGACCGGCTGCGTCCAGTGCCGTGACCAGCGTCGAGAATTGTGGATCACTTGTTGCTATTTCCACAATCGATTGGGTCGGCTGGGCTTTGGCGCTGTACACAAAAAAGACGAATGATGCGGCTACTGCAAATGAAGAAGCGGTGTGTTTCATGGTAACTCCTTTTCAATATTAAGATTGAACGTTAAATCGTTCTTGTTTTGTTACAATATAATCAATCATATTTTTTTTGTCAACTATTTTTTGAAATTATTCGTATACGGTAGGTAATGAGAACGTTATAACATTCTTAATAATTTTAATGTCGGTCCACATCTTTTGTTTACAGGGATTCTTAAAAACGATTTATTTGATGGACTCGAAGTACCCTGATAGGCAAAACGTGTCGGGTAAGGTGAAAGCCCTGTGGGTCGGCGGGAGCCTCGCTCTCCCAAACCGACCCGACATCAGGACTCTGTTAGACTATGAGAACCGTCATCCAAGTTCAAAGGAACGGCAGTTAAAATCGTAAACTTATCCCCGCTGTGACAAATACATCCGGTGTCGTATCACCCGCTAAACCGGTGCCCACCGCGAAGTCTACCTGCGCATTGGGATTGAGCAGATACGTTACCCCGGTATCGAAGATCAAATCATGATCGTCTTCGCTGGAAGCGGGACCTTGGTATGCCAGTTCCCAAAACGTGCCGAAATTATCCGTCCAGGCATGTCCCAGCGCCACGGTTGCGATGCCGGAGAGAAAGCCATCATCATTATCATCCACATCATACGCCATCCCAACATTCGCGCCTACACTCCAATCTTCCGCCGGTTCCCAATCGAACAGCAGTTTTATATCGCCGGTGACATCATCGCTGGCAAAATCGCTGGAACCGGTAGGTGTACCGACATTCAGCAAGACAGAAGTTTCCGGACCCAGAAATGAGCCACTTGCTTTCAGCAAATGGGCTTTGAGTCCGAACGTCAGTGGCGAATATCCCGTTGTGTTTCGTTCTCCTAACGCGGTTTCTTGGGACAAGTGGCTGAACAAATCGGTTTCCAGCCGCGCTTCAACTTCCTCCATAATCCCATAGCGCAATAGAGTTGGGGTGAAGTATCCTTCCTCATCCGGCCCCTCATCGTTGCGTTCATAAAGAAACGATGTTTCAATTTGGAAACGGTTCTTGCCAACAACGGCGGTGCTTTCGGTCAAATCCGGTCGGTCTGTGATTATAGTATCTTCTTGCGCTTCAACCATACCCGCACACATCCAACTCAATACGACTGCCAATCCTACAGTTGTCTTTTTTCTCATATTCCTTCTCCTTTATTTATTGATGAATAAATATATATTTAGATATATCTAAATCATAAAGCTAAAATTTTTTATTGCTCTCTTGGGATGGATTTTCCCTGCGGGTCGAGTTCGGGACGCTCTACTTCTTGGTCAATTTTATCGGCCAAGTTCGGTGGAATGTGGTGTTCCACCCGGTCGGCGGGGTCGTGGATATGGTCTTCGGGGTATCCCAACCCGCCCAAGTATGATTCATATACGCGGTGGCGTTTGATGAGTTCATTAAACTGATTCTTTCCTTTGCGGGTCAGTTCATAGCGGCCTTGTGATCCGGTAAATAAGCCTTTGTGAAGAAGACGTTTTATGATGGCAGCCGCATTGCGCAGCGAAAAATCGTTGGCATTCTTCATTTCCCGAAAGTTGAACGCATCCGCGGTTTCCAATTCCATCCGCCGGCCGGCCCACAGCAGCGCGTCTTCTTCCATCACTTGTCTGCGCAGTTCCAATTGATGCAGCCAGCGGTAGAGTACGCCGTGCGCGGGTGAAAACAAAAATGCCAGAAAGAAAAACAATCCCGCAGACGTTCCCATCGCTCCCGCGATAGAACAGTTCCACAATACGGATGCATAGTATCCCGATACGGATGACAAACAGCCGATGCCGATTGCATAGAAAATCATATATCCCAGCCGGTCGGTTAGCAGATAGGCCGCCGCGGCGGGGGCGATAATCATGGCAATCACCAATATCACGCCGACGCTTTCAAAGGCGCCAACAACCGTAACCGAAACCATCGACATGAGCAGATAATGAAAGACCAAAACCGGAATCCCGCAGGATGCCGCCATGGCGGGATCAAAGGTGCAGAGTTTGAATTCTTTGTAGAACAATGTAATGAGGATGATATTCAATACCAACAGGCCGCCATTGACCCATAACGGTTTGGGGCCGTAGTGCCGATCGCCGATAAACCAAAGATCGAAAGGCGTATAGGCAATTTCTCCGTATAACACGCAATCTAAATCCAAGTGCACGCCGTGACCAAAGGCCGAAACCCCGATGACACCCAACGCGAACATAAAGGTAAACGTGACCCCCATCGCGGCATCTTCGTTAACGCCTCCTGTAGAAAGCAACTGCACAAAATAGGTGGTGAGAATGCCGATTGCAACCGCCCCAAGAAACATAAACAACGCGGCAGCGCTGTTGCTGATCAAAAACGCAATGACGATACCCAACAAAATCGAGTGGCTGATGGCATCGCCTAACATCGCCAATTTGCGCAGGATTAAAAAACAGCCCAGCATGGCGCAGGATGCGGCCACGAATGATCCGGTTAAAATAATTTGAAATGCGCTAGTTAAATCAAACATAATTTTTCACTAATCGCTCTTCACGAAGTTTTACGCTTCTTGAGGTATCGGATGAACGCTGGGCGGCAGTTTCAACTCTTTATCGTGAACTTGCAGCAAGCGTTCCAATTCTTTCACGGATTCCCGCGGCAAAAAGTGTTCGATCTCATCCGCGTCGCGGTCAACATGATCGGCCGCCAGTTGCTCTTCGTGCATCAAAAACATTTCCCACAGGCGGTGATTGCGAACAATTTCATACGCTTCGCGCAACCCTTTTTCTGTCAGATTCACTTGGTGATCCACCAAAACGGCTACCCCTTCATTTTCAAGTATTTCAATCTGATGCCTTGCCGTCTTCACAGACTGATTGCGCTGCATAGCGACGACTGGCAGCGCAAATCGTTCTTGCCAATTGCCGGATTCTTCCGCCATTTCATACAATGTGCGCAGCATATTTTGGCGGGCAACGGTTTTCCGTAATCGCGTATAGCGAATCAGTTTTGCGATCAACCCCCGGTGCGGGGCGGCAAAGAGAGAAAATACGAAGATGGATGTTACGGCAACCACAATCAACGGTCCGGTTGATAAACGGGGTGCCAGCGTACTGAAATATGTCCCCAACACACCTGAAACGGCACCGATTATCCCTGAAAGGATGACCATACGCCCCAGTTTGTGCGTCCAAAACCGTGCCGCTGCTGCCGGAGAAATCAACATCGCCACCATCAAAACCACTCCGACTGCTTGCAGTCCGGTGATAACAATTATGACTATTAATATATTGAGAAATGAATCCAATATTTTCGAGGGATAGCCGATTCCATCCGCAAAACCGGGATCAAAACAAAGTAGTTTTAATTCCTTGTATAGCCCGCCTGCCAGCAACGCGGTTAACCCGGCACACACAGCCATCCACTGCACATCATCCCCGGTCATCGCGGCTGCCTGGCCGAAGAGAAACTTATCCAACCCGGATTTTGTTCCCCCCGGGGTATGCAGAATTCGTGTCAACAAAACGATGCCGAACGCGAAGAACACGCTGAGAACCAATCCCAAAGCGGTATCTTGCTTAATGCGGCTATAGCGGGTGATGGCTTGAATCATAAACGCGCCGAGCAATCCCGAAATCATCGCGCCCACCATAAAGACAGGAACCGACCGCTCACCGGTGATCATAAAAGCGAGACAGATGCCCGGCAACGCGGCATGAGCAAGCGCATCGCCCAGCAGACTGCGTTTACGCAACATCGCGAAGCTGCTTAAAATGCCGCTGCTGAACCCCAGCAAGGAGCAGCCGGTTAATACCCAGCGCGCGTTTGCGTCCGAGAGCCAATCAATCATGTTCCAATCTCCGCGGTTCCTGCTGCGCCACCGCATCCGCTACTTGAGATAAAATGGTTAAGCGGCCGCCATAGGTTTTGCGTAAATTGTCTTCGTTATAAACCTTAGAGGTCGGTCCTATTGCGATTTGGCGCATGTTCAGCATCAACACCCAATCGAAATATTCCTGCACTGTCTGTAAATCGTGGTGTACGACAAATACGGTTTTGCCTTGTAATTTGAGTTCATTCAGCAGTTTTATAATAGACTTCTCGGTTGCGGCATCGACACCGGCGAAGGGTTCATCCATAAAGTAGATCTGTGATTCTTGCGCCAATGCCCGTGCCAAAAACACCCGCTGCTGCTGCCCGCCCGATAGTTGGCTGATTTGCCGCTTGGCATAATCCGCCATGCCGACTTTACGCAGGCACTCCATCGCGAACGCACGCTCTTTGCGCCCGGGACGGCGGATCCAGCCGAGTTTGCCGTACGTTCCCATCAGCACCACATCCAAGGCATGAGTGGGGAAATCCCAATCAACCGATTCGCGCTGCGGAACGTAACCGATGATTTTTCGCTGCTTGTTGATGGGTTGACTATAAAATTTCACCCAACCTGAAGCGAGAGGAATCATCCCCAATGCGGCTTTAATCAGGGTGGATTTCCCTGCCCCGTTCGGACCGACGATCCCCACCAACACGCCTTCCGGTACTTTAAAGTCGATATCCCACAATACCGGCCTGCGGTGATAGGCAACCGTGAGGTCATGTACTTCCACCGGATGGATGACATCATGCTTTTGGTCCGGATGATGCGCTGTTTCGAGACGTTGTACTTCCGCTATAGTATTCATTTATTCATCCACTTTATTTAAGTGAGCTGACGATTGTCTCTACATTATGGGTGATCATGCCGATGTAGGTTCCTTCGAGTGTGCCCGGGGCGCCCATCGCGTCGGAAAATAACTCGCCGCCGATTTCAATGGCATGGCCTTTGGCTTTGCAGCCTTCAATAAGCGCTTCAATCGAACGGGTGGGAACACTGGATTCAATAAACACGGCCTTCACTTCCCGTTCAACAATTAAATCAACCAATTCCTGTAAATCCTGCAAGCCGAATTCACTGGCGGTGCTGATCCCCTGCAATCCGCGCACTTCGATATCGTATGCCTTCCCAAAATAACCGAAGGCATCATGCGCCGTAATTAATATCCGTCTTTTTTTTGGGATGGACGCAATCCTTTCTTTGGTTTCTTCATGCAGGATCATAAGGTTTTGCTTGTATAGTTTTCCATTTTCAATAAAGCGTTGTTCGTGCTCCGGTTCTAACTTCGATAAATGTTCCACCACCAACGGAATGGTTTCCGCCCATAGAGATGGATCCATCCAGACGTGCGGATCCCAATGGCCTTCAAACTCAGGTGGTTCTAACAGACGGGTTTGATCAATTGCTTCCGTCACGGGAATCGTGATCACTCCGGTTCGGGCCATTTTGACAAAAATGTCGCCCATGCGGCCTTCCAGCATCAAACCGTTATAAAAAATTATGTCCGCGTTCATCAGTTTGGCGATATCGCCTTGTGAGGCTTTATATAAGTGGGGATCGACTCCTTCCCCCATCAGGGTGGTCACTTCAACCACATCACCGCCGACATTGCGAACCAAATCCGATACTTGCGCAATGGTACAGGTCACCTTTATCCTCTGCGCCTGTACGAAGTGGCTGGAACTGCAAATCAAGACAGAAAAAGATAGTATTGTTTGTAAAAAAATCGTTTTCATTGGTTACGCTCCATTTGAAGATTCGGTACATCCTATGTTATGATGAACAAAATAGAATGTAACTTCAGATTTTATCATGTCAAGTAATATATTTAGGTATATCTAAATATTTATTTTAAACAGCGTAATTTTAAGGGAGTATCGATGTATAAAACCCGTAACCGTTTTTTATCCCGCCGCCAGTTTTTATCTACCAGTGCGGCTGCCGTTGGATTGTCCGCGTTTTCACTTTGGGAAAATCGGGTGGAAGCCCAAGTGGGAAGCGATGCCCCTATATCGCCCAAAGACAATATCAAGATCACAAAACTTGAACCGTTTTTGGTCCGACCGCGCTGGCTGTTCCTTAAAATTCATACCGATGCGGGCATTGTTGGCCTGGGTGAACCGATTTTGGAAGGCCGGGCAGAAACCTGTAAAACCGCTGTGCAAGAACTTGAATACTACCTAATCGGGAAAGATCCCCGGCGGGTGGCTCATCACTGGCAGGCGATTTACCGCCACGCCTTTTACCGTGGAGGCCCCATTTTAACCAGCGTACTCAGCGGCATCGATCAGGCGTTGTGGGATATCAAAGGGAAGGCGCTGGGCGTTCCGGTTTATGAGCTTTTAGGGGGACCAACGCGGGATAAAGTCCGTGTTTACGGCAGAGCCAATGACCCGGATGATATCAAAGAAGGTATCAAAAAAGGATTTACTGTTTTTAAAACAGGTCCCAAAAAATTAAATGCATACAAACCGCTTTCATCCAAGGGGGAAGTGGAGCGTTCCGCGGAACAGTTTGGTGAGCTTCGTGAAGCCGCAGGCGATAATATTGATATCGCAACCGATTTTCATGGAGCGGTATCCCCCCAAACGGCGCAGTTGTTGGTGAAAGCGTTAGAGCCGTACCAGCCCTTTTTCATCGAAGAACCGGTTCAAAGCCAGAATGTCGATGTTATGGCGGAAATCCAACATTCCACGCATATTCCTATCGCGACCGGAGAACGCATCTTCACCAAATGGGGCTTTCGTGAAATTTTAGAAAAACGCGCGGCCAATATCATTCAGCCCGATTTAAGCCATGCGGGCGGCATCACGGAAGTACGCCTCATAGCCGGGATGGCAGAGGCTTACTACACCCCGCTGGCACCGCACAATCCGCTGGGGCCGATATCGTTGGCAGCCGGGCTGCAAATTGCCGCTTCGATTCCCAACTTCTTGGTGCAAGAGCAATCCTCTCTCGGCCACGGCTACATCAAAGAACCGTTTGAGATGAAAGACGGCTATACAGATCTGCCAACAAAACCCGGCCTAGGCGTTGAATTAGACGAAGACGCGATGGAAGATAAGTATGACCACGATTGGAAAAACCCGGAAACCTATAACCCGGAAGACGGGTCAGTTGTGGATTGGTAATAGATAATCACCACTGAGACACAGAGAACACAGAGATTATTTAATATAAAGGAATAAAGCATGAAACGAAGAACGTTTATCTCATCCACCAGCGCCGCCGCGGCGGTTTCGATGATCAGCCAGAAGGAAGCCGTCGCGCAGCGCAAACCCAATATCATTCTCATTATGACCGATGACCAAGGCTACGGCGATTTGGGCGCGCATGGCAACCCCTACCTTCGCACACCGAATATAGATGCCTTCACCAAAGAGTCGGTCTCGTGTGAGCAGTTTTATGTCATGCCGGTTTGCTCTCCTACCCGTGCCTGCCTGCTAACCGGACGCTACAACTACCGCACCGGCGTTGTGGATACCTTCTTGGGACGTTCGATGATGCACAGCGATGAAATCACGTTGGCTGAAATGCTCAACGAATCGGGCTACCGCACCGGAATCTTTGGCAAATGGCATTTGGGCGACAACTACCCCTTGCGCCCCTTTGACCAAGGCTTTGATGAAGAACTGGTACACAATGGAGGCGGCTTGGCACAGCCCTCCGACCCACCCGGCAATACATACTTTGATCCCATCTTACGGCATAACGGGACACAAAAACGTTTCCGGGGCTATTGCACCGATATCTTCACCGATGCCGCGATTGAATTCATCAAAGACCCACGCTACCGCCAGCCGTTCTTTGTCTATCTATCCACCAACTGCCCCCATACGCCGCTGCAAATCGCGGATAAATACGTCCAGCCTTATCTGGATATGGGGCTGGATGAAACTACCGCCAAAATCTACGGGATGATTGAGAACATCGATGAAAACGTGGGCAAACTCTTAACCTGGCTGGAACGGGTGAACAAAACGGAAGACACCATCGTCATCTTCATGACCGATAACGGGGCACAGCAAAACCGCTACAACGCCGGATTGCGCGAAAGAAAAGGCAGCGTTTATGAAGGTGGAATCCGCGTTCCTTTCTATATCCGCTACCCCCGCGAGTTTGCGGCAAACCGCAAAGTCAATCCAATCGCGGCCCACATCGACATTGTTCCCACAATAGCGGATATATGCGGAATTGAACTTCCACAGGACCGAAAAATCGACGGCAAAAGTTTGTATCCGCTGCTCAAAGGGGATACGGATACGATGGAAGACCGTACCATCGTTCTGCAATGGCACCGCGGTGATGAACCCGAACCGTTTCGCAACAGCGCGGTTAGAGAGCCGCGCTACAAGCTCGTCGATGGAGAAGAACTTTATGACATCGAAAACGACCCGCGCGAGTTAAAGGATATCGCCGCTGATCACCCCGGTATCGTAAAGCGGCTGCGTGACGAGTACATGAAATGGTTTGACGATGTATCTTCCACCCGCGGGTATGATCCGCCCCGCATCCATATCGGAACCGAATTCGAAAACCCCGTCACTCTTACCATCCAAGACTGGCGGGGAGAGAACGCCGGTTGGGGGAAAGAATCGTTAGGGCATTGGGAGGTCTATGTCGCGAATGATCATGTGTATGACATCACTCTGCGCACGCTGCCCGCCACCGGAGACGGCACCATTGATTTTAAACTCGGTGATGTATGGCTAAGCAAACCCATCGGCAAAGGTACAACAGAACACACCTTCAAAAACGTTAAATTGCCCCAAGGCAATGCCCGCTTGGAAGCCTGGTTGACCATCGATGGACAAAAAGTCGGCGCTCGCTATGTCGATGTAAAAACATTGGCGTAAATTTTAAGGAGTACTAAGAATATGAAAACAATTTGTTTGTTGGGATTAATCGCGTTTTGTCTGGTTTATGTGCCGGCAGGATGGGCAGCCAGTCATCAAGAGTCAGAAAAATCGAGTATAACGGAAGAACAACAGCAAGCACTGGATCAATTGATTGAGAGTTTAAAGGTACTGCGCTCCAATCCCGAATCCATGAAATTGGTGGAGGAGTGGTTTGAAGAAGAAGTGGAAAAAAGCAAAGAAGAACTTGCCCGCATTGATGAGGAAATCGAATCCGTAAAAAAACAGTTGGAGAAACTCACGGCTCAAAAGAAAGAGTTGGAAACAAAATTCAAAACGCTGGAATCCGGCCGCAAACTCATCTCGCGATTAAGCAGAACTCCATTGCCTGAAGAGCCGGCAGAAGATACGGCATTGCCTCCAAAAGAGAAACCGGAAGAACCCGTGGAAAAGAAACAAGATACGGCAAATGCGCAAACCATTTTCGCCAAAGAGATTGTGCCGATTATTGAGAATAACTGCATCGCTTGCCATGGGGATACCGAACCGGGCGGCAATCTCAAATTAACTTCCCGTGAAGATATCTTAAAAGGCGGCAACGTCGGGAAAGTAATCGTACCGGGGAATCCAGAACAAAGTGTACTCTACCAAATGGTCATTCACGAAGCCGAACCCTATATGCCCCTGGGAGCGGATATGTTGGTAAAAGAAGACATTCAAAAAATCGCCGAATGGATTCGGGCAGAGGGATGAGAACCATAGAATAAATTGATAGAAAATTAAAATAACCCTATATCTTTATATTAATTTTCTTTAAAATAATATCGCTTTATTTAGTAATCGCAGCCCAAAAGAAGGCTGCATTGCAATTTGACTTTCTTTTTGGGGAGGATAGAGACATGGCTGTAGGACGTGTGAAATGGTTTAATGAAAAAAAAGGATTCGGATTCATTGAACAAGATGATGGTGCGGATGTGTTTGTGCATTACAGCAGCATTGAGGGAGACGGGTTTAAAACCCTGCATGAAAACGAAGAAGTGGAGTTTGAGTTGGAAGAACGCGACAAAGGCCCCAAAGCGCTTCATGTAAAACCGCTCTCATCCGAATAGGGTGAATACGCATTCCGTTTGTGATGAAAACGCCCGGCATCCGGGCGTTTTTTGTGTTGAAGCAAAGCATAACACTATCAATATAAGGTTTGTATCCATTGAAAACAATTTGGAAAAATTTGGATAGAATGATAAAATCTAACGTAAAATAATTGGCGAATCATCCGAACAAACAAATCCGCAACGCGATACAATACGCAAAAAAAAAGGTTGAACATTTTGCAAGACTGACCGAGAGCGCATATTTTTGGAGTTAATAAATGAAAATTCAAACTACAGGCACAATTCAAGACGGCATGATTTACCTCGATCATCTTGTGGATATTCCCAACAAAAGCCGGGTAACAGTGAATCTGGAACGGATTCCTTTTAAAACAAAAGATACACAACAAATTTTTGAATCTTTTAAGGAATTAATTCAGCTGCATCCAGTTCACTCCGGCGGACTACACTTTGTCCGGGATGAGTTGTATGAAAACGATTGACACGAACATATTGGTTTATTCTGTTGATCATGATGAACCGGTAAAACAGCCAATTGCAATTGATCTACTTCAACAACTAGTTCACTCTCAGAGTGAAACAGTTTTGCTATGGCAAGTTGCCGGTGAATTTTTAAGTTGCCTTCGTAAATGGCAAAGCAATGGGAAAATCTCTCTCCATCAAGTAGAACTCTACTCCAGAAAGGTTATAGATATGTTTCCACTTTGTATCCCGACAAAGTCAACGTTGAACATATCTTTCGATCTTATGAAGCGGTATAGTTTATCGCATTGGGACTGTATGCTTCTAGCATCATGTATTGAATCCGGTATTAATACGTTATTCACGGAAGATCTCGACAAAGATACAACTTACGGCTCCGTCAAAATTATCAATCCATTTTCCTAGTCTGACTAAATTAAACACTACTTCTATTTAGTCTATGGATGAAATCTGCCTATCGATATAGTACAAGATTCAATGAGATCATAATGAAGAATGACATGGAACTTGTTGTCATTCTAAATGACGAAGAATTGAATGCTCTGGCACCCTGTAAATTGGCATTGCAGGATCAGAACCACATGAATGAAATCATAAATTAAAATAACGAATTTCATTTAATCCGTGCCACCAAACCCTTTTATCAAAAGAAAGCAATCGTTCTAAAAACACTGCTTGCATCATCTTGCAGTCCATTAAGAGCACGTTTATGATATACTGATTGAATCTTACGATATTTCCGGCTAGGAGGCTGTAATGAAACACGCAAAGGTATTCGGCATGATTGCCGCAGGGGTATTGTGCATTGGGTTGATGAATTGCGCATCCACAAAAAAAACGACGTTAACGGATCAAGACATCGCCAACAACATTAAAGCGCAATTGGAATCCCCATCCGGACCGTCAGGGCCGTTTGGCATTGATATCTGGGTGCACAAAGGTTCGGTCACGTTGGATGGTGAAGTTCCAAGTCAATCGGCAAAAGAAAAAGCCATGCAGGTTGCGCAATCGTCTGAAGGCGTAAAAGACTTAAAAAGTTTTCTGGAATCCGGCAATTAAATATGAAATGTGAAATCGGCCGATCCACTTTGGAACTGGTTCAAGGCGATATCACCAAACAGTTTACCGATGCCATCGTCAATGCCGCCAATGCTTCCTTATTAGGGGGAGGTGGTGTGGATGGTGCGATTCATAAAGCCGGCGGACCGAAAATATTGGATGAATGCAAACAGACCGGCGGATGTGAAACCGGCAATGTTAAAATCACAACGGGTGGGAACTTACCTGCCCGTTTTGTTATCCATGCCGTCGGCCCAATCTATCAGGGCGGAAAAAACCGGGAAGATAAGCTGTTGGCCTCTTGTTACAGAAAAAGTCTGGAAACGGCGGATGAAAAGAATTTGAAATCCATCGCGTTTCCTTCCATCAGTACCGGGGCTTATCGATATCCCATACAAGAAGCGGCCGAAATCGCACTCACCACGGTTCGGCAATATGTATTGGGAACCACAGGCATTGAGTTGATTCGCTTTGTGCTATTTGACGAAACATCATACCAGGCATACGAGCAGGTATTGGATGACATACTAAAATCGTAATCATGCAACGACCCATTCGATTGACTAATCATTCCTATTTTGATGTGATTCTATGGTTGGCGCCGAAAACTATACCATATTATTGGTGGAAGACTCTCCTGTCGATGAAAGGGTGATACGCCATATATTAGAAAAAGAGGGATACGCCGTCTATTCCGCCATGAATCAAACCGACGGCCTGCGTATGATCAAGGAATTGAATCCGGATTTGGTCATTATTGATATGGTCCTGCCGGATGGTGATGGTCTTACGATCTGCCGAACCATTAAAGCGCTAACCAATGAGGAAAACCATAATTTGCCGGTTATGATTTTGACCGTCAAACGGGAAACGAAAGACATTGTGGCTGGCTTTCGATGCGGCGCGGATGATTATGTCATCAAACCGCCGATTCGAGATGACTTGTTGGCCAGAGTCAAACGGTTGCTGCGTACCCGCCAACTGCATGTTGAACTCAAAGAAACCTATTTTCAATTGTCGCGAACGGTACATCAAATCAACCGGGAGTTGGATATCGTAGCGGATATTCAGCGTTCCTTTCTTCCCACGCAATTGCCAGAACATCCAAATATCCGCCTATCGGTGAAATACATCCCTTCCATGAAGGCTGGGGGTGATTATTACGATGTCGTTCCCGTTGATGATAACCATTGGGGCATTGTTATGGCGGATATCGCGGGGCATGGCGCTTCCGCCGCCGTCATCATGGCGTTAACTCAAATGACGGTGAAGGAGTTTTCCAGCGGGATTATTGAACCGGATCAAGCCTTGCACCGCTTTCAAGACGTGTTGGCGCGGCATGTAAAAACCGGGCATTTTGTGACCATGCTGTATAGTGTCTTGAATCTGGATACCTTGGAATACCGTTACACCTCAGCCGGACATCCTCCCGCCTTGTTTGTCCAAGCAAAAACGGGGGAAATAAAGGAACTTCGCAATCAAGAAGGCTATCCATTATTGACATTTGAAAACCGTTTTTTTGATGTGCACAGAATCGTATTGAATACGGGGGACAAATTGATTTTATTTACGGATGGCGTATTGGATGTAAAAAATGCGGATGATACTTTTTTTGGATTTAACCGGCTGAAAAAGTTAATCAAAAAGGCAGAAGCTTTATCCGGTCAAGAACTGCTGCAACATATCTTTGAAACTCTCAAAGATTTCAACCACGCCAAATCGTATGCAGATGATGTCAGCATGATGATCATCGAACATACCGGTTAACCATTAAAGTTTCACCCCTTCCAACCGCAACAATTGATCTTTGATATCGACACCGCCGGTATAGTTGCCTATCTTTCGGTTCACGGGAATGACCCTATGGCAAGGCACTAGGATCGGGATTCGGTTTTTTGCCATTGCTGTTCCTACCGCGCGGGAGGCGCGGGGATGGTTTGCCATGATTGCCAGCTCGCTGTAGGCCATCACTTCACCATAAGGGATTTCAGTAACCAATTCCCACACTTTCTTTTGGAAGTCGGTTCCATGAAATTGCAGAGGAACCGTAAACCGTTTTCGTTTGCCGGCAAAATACTCATCCAACTGATTTCTCACTTTTTCCGTTACTTTGTTTTCTCCTTGAATTGGTTGGTACCCCAATCTTGCATAATCTTGACTTATCTGATCTTGTTGAGGTCGCAAAGCGGTATGAACCAACGCGGAATTGGTACAGGCAATCAATGAATGACCAAAAGGAGTTTGATGAAAGGTATAAACTAACGCTTCATTCAATGCCTGGTACCTCCCCTGTGTTTTTTCTAGTATTCTGATTGTAGAATGATATAATGCTTAACTTGTATTTGCAAATGCAAATTTTAAGGGAAGAAAGATGTCTATGCCTAGTGTGTTAACCCAAGGGCAGAAGCGCCTTTTTGGGATCATTGGTTTCTTCACTGTATTCATCCTGGCTAATTCTGTCTATTTGTATCTCAATAATCCCAAACCAAGAAATTCAGAGTTGAATGAACAGCGTTATGAGGTCTCCACATACGGAATGGCCGGTTCTCAAGAAATTGTTGACTCGATCAATTTAAATTCGACCAGTGCGTTGTCTCCGTTTTATCAATCCATGCTGCTATTGCATATTGTGATTGGCCTTGGATTGTTTCTCATCGTAGCGGGGTTTGTCGTATGGCACCTCAAAAACGCGCTGAAGCGCCGCAACATCAAAGCAATTACAATGGGGGGAACGCTTGCCGCCGCGGCCGTACTAATTACCCTCTCCGGCTTATTTATTTTAACGGAAGCCAACAGCATTCAAAACCGCTGGATTTTTCATGGCCACCGCATTCTCGCGTTACTGATCCCTCTTATTTATATCGCGCACCGGCTGGCCTCCCATACGCAATATATAAAACGGCATATCGCGGTCATAGTTGGTGTCGTAGGCATACTTTTCGCTCTTATGACGGTTCTGCATCACGGCACAATGCCGGAACTGGAAGAAGGGTATCTAAAACCAATCGTCTCAGATCCGAATCCGGGGACTTTGGTTGTTGGCGATGTGACGGATCCTTACATCCCGTTTGAACCCGATAACATCGGCAAAAAAGACAGCCCATTTTTTCCCTCTCGTGTCACAACCGAATCCGGAGAATTGCTGGATGACTCTGTGCTTACCCAAAGCGATTATGTTCATCAAGACCGCATTGACGCGGAATTGGAGCAATATGGTTTTTTGGTGAGTGAGACCATCGGCTCAAAAACCTGCGCGCGCTGCCATGCCGGCATTGTTGAACAATGGTCGAAATCCGCCCACCGTTTTTCATCCTTTAACAACCCATTTTACAAAGCCAGTATCGACAACCTCCGCGAGCAAGAAAACGGAGTAGAACGCAGCCAGTGGTGCGCGGGCTGCCACGACCCTGCCCTGCTATTCACCGGCAACATGAAAAAGGAAATCGATCCCTTTTCACCACTGGCACAGGCTGGGTTAACCTGCCTGTCTTGCCATATCATCGATAAACTGCACGGCAAAGAAGGCAATGGGAATTACAATCTGGCGAGCCAAACACCTTCGACTTATCTATTTGCCGAGACCAAAAGCGGTGTGCCCCGCTTGCTGGGCGATATGATCATGAAATCAAAACCCACGGTTCACAAAAGCCGCATGCTCAAACCGTTTTTCCGGTCTTCGGAATATTGCATGACATGCCACAAAGTCTCGTTGGATGAACCGGTCAACCATTACCGCTGGATTCGCGGACAAAACGAGTACGACAACTGGCACGACAGCGGTGTCGCGCTCAATGCGGCACGCACGTTTTATCTGCCGTCCAAAAAACGCAGTTGCCAGGATTGCCACATGCCGCAGGAACCGGTAACGCTGCCCGATGTCAGCGCGAAAAACGGCAGGGTGAAATCGCACCGCTTTGTTGCCGTAAACACTGCCCTGCCCTACATCCGCGGCGATTTTGAAACCATTGAGCGGATCGAAACCTATTTGCAAAACGATACCCTGTCGGTCGATATCTTCGCCGTCAGC
>CAYVAZ010000080.1:0-16840 GCA_964449065.1 uncultured bacterium | reverse complement strand
TCTCCCCCAAAGCATTTGGGGGAGATGTCCGACGTAAGGAGGACAGAGGGGGTTGTGAACACGATTAAAGTTGAGTGTGAGCCTGCATCCAATCAAACGGCTTGTGTCCAATAGCCCACCATGACTACCGAAAGCGGACAGTTGTTTTTCGTTTGGTATAATCCAACGAAAAAAGAGATGACGTTTTCAACATGCAACAATCACAAATTGCACCGGTATAAAATGGCTGTCACAGCTTATGCGGCACCAAAACCGCAAACCGCCCGCTCTCATGCCGGGTATAGCGGTACACATTGCGTTGAGGAAAGTGTTTCACCAACTCCCGGTTGCGTCCCGCTAAATCCCAGGCGTATATCACCAGGGCGTTTCTATAATCCGGCAGGTTGCGAATCAAATCGCCATGCGTCATATCCCCGCTGGGTGAGTTCACAAACACCAAGGCATGGTTTAAATCCTTATGCGCAATTTGGCGAAACAAATCCCGCCGTTGATAAACCGATTCATACACATTCGGAATATGTGTGTAGGGATAACCAAACAAAACCAACAGCATGATTCCCAATAAACCGGGATACGCTTTGGTTTTGAGATGCCATGACCGGTACGTGGTACCGGCTGGCACGGGCTTCCAGTCCATCCATATTCGTTGAACCATATATCCTGCAATTACAGCCAGAAGGGGAAGCGCCTCATAATAAAAGCGTGCCCCATACTGGCTTCCCCCTTCTGAGGGATACAGCGAGTATGCCGCGATCAAGAGCAGCGAAGATAACAGAAATACAACCATCCAGCGGTGTGTGCGGTAAAAATACAAACCACCCATGGAAAAAAGCGGGAACATAAAGATTGTCCAATGGAACAGCCGCCACCCGTTCGCCACGGTAATACGAACCGCATCCAATGGCCCGTGATACTGCCGCTCGGTGTAATCAAACAAGCGAATCTCACGCCACCCGAATCCCAAATACTCATCCAAAAGCAAATAACGCGGCGGGTAAAACCAGTATCCCGTAAGCTGCGCGCAATACCATCCATACAAAAGCGCAACCGGAAAAATACCCATCGCGGCACAAAGCAAAAACCGCAACCGGTTGGGGGAAACATACATCACAACCAAAACCGGAAGCAGCAGGACCGCCACCGCCGTTAGTTCTCTTGTACAAAACGACAGAGCCATGCACACACCTGCCAGAAGACCGTCAACCGCATGAAACTGCCTGTCACAGCGAATCAAAAACAGCATCGACAGCAGTATGAAAAACGAACAGCAAGAATGCGAATAAAGCGAGGCGCTGTTTAAAATCACCATCGGCGAAAGCGTCCATAAGCCAACCGTCAGCCAGGAAAATGTTGGATTCATAAAATACCGGCTGATCCGGTACAGAACGATGAGCGTGAAACCGGCCAGGATGGGATTTACAATCCAGGGATTTTCTATCCACACGCCGAAGGTAAGAAACACAGGCCAGCCGGGAGGAAAAATGGAAAACACCTTTCCCTTATGCTCTTTGATAAAAAACGGCGATAAAAATTCTTGCATGGGATGCGCATCATTCGACACCTTGCCGGATGCGAAGGTATGCGCTTGGTACAGATAATCAAACTCATCCGCAGAATTGGCAAACTGCTGCAGCACAAACACCCCGGCCAGATATACGGCCAAGGCATATACAACCGCCGCCCCAATCACCGGATACATTTCGCGCATAGCCAACCGTAACGTCTCCTGAGTTTAGAATGCTGGGCAGGAAGCTGTCGGGATTCGTTTATAAAAACCATGGACATGGAACCCCTACGGTCACTTGATATAAAAAGGGAGACCTTGTTCAAGGAAATGTGTGTCTATAAGCGGTTAAAAAATCAACGCGATCCGTTTCCGTTCCGGCCATTCCCGTTTCGCCCATTCCCCCAACGCCGCTTTTTGTTCTCCGGCGCTTTGGATTGGTACGACTTAAACGCCAACTCGCAAGGGTCAAACAGCACCTGCACCGCCATCTTTAAATCACGGCTGGCGGTTACGCGGTGCGCGTCCAGCGCGTAATCCACAATCCCCACATCCGGCACTTGAAAATGGAGATAGACCGATACATTCCCCTGCCGGGAATCCAGTTCTTGCTTCAAGCGTGTAAGCCGGTCTTCGTCCAGCAGTTCACCCGGTAGCGAAACATGCATCTCTCGGATGTATTCTTCCCATCCTTCATCGATGGTAAAGATCCGTTCGCAGCGCACGCTCAGTTCATCCCCCCGCGCGGATGCGTTTCCTTCCACAATCAACAGCGCTTCGTCTTGCAGTTTGTCTGAGACTTGTTCAAGCAGCGCGGGCATGACCGCCGCTTCCAATTCACCGGTGCCGTCGTCCAAATAAAACAGCCCGATCCGGTCGCCGGACTTGATCTTCTTCATCTTTACCTTTGAGGCGATACCAAACAACCGCACATACCGCTCGCCGCCGGTTTCGATCAAGGCCACAATATCGCGGATACGATTCTGCGCGAACGCCCGTGTTTCCAGCGGATAATCATCCAGCGGGTGGCAGGTTAAATGAAACCCCAGCAGCGCCTTTTCGCTCTTGGCGATTTCGATCTTGGGCAGTTCGGGCACAGGCACGATAAAATCATCCTGAACGGACGTATCATCCTCTAAATCACCGAATAAGGATTCCTGACCGATGGCCAAGTCTTTCAACCTTCCCTGCGCCCGTTCTAGCGCGGTGGGATATGCTTGCAGGAGCGTGGCGCGGTTGTGCCCGAATTCATCAAAGGTCCCGGCGCGGATCAAGGTTTCCATCAAACTTTTACTCAACACGCCTGCTTTGGCGCGGTTGCAGAAGTCGGTCAGTGAGACGTATTTCCCGTTGGCTTGCCGTTCTTTGCTAATCGCGCGAATGGCGGTGCCGCTGATGCTTTTGATTGCCGCCAGTCCAAAGCGGATGCCTTCATCGGTGACAGAAAAGTCTTCCATCGATTCATTCACATCCGGCGGCAGCACATCGATGCCAAAATCTTTCGCGTCGGCCATGTACTTCACAACCTTGTTGGTGTCGTTCATATCGGTTGTGAGCAGAGAGGCCAAAAACGCCGCGGGATAATGCGCCTTTAAATAGGCCGTACGGTAGGTAATGACCGCATAGGCCGCGCTGTGGGATTTGTTAAAACCATAGCCGGCAAATTGATAGATCAAATTCCACAACTTTTGAGCGATTTCTTGGCTCACACCCTTTTCCACGGCCCCTGCATAAAAATCCTTCTCCATCGCGTTGAGAATCTCGACCTTCTTCTTCCCCATCGCGCGCCGCATCATGTCCGCTTGACCGAGCGAGAAGCCGGCAATCACGTTTGCGATTTGCATGACTTGTTCCTGATACAAAATGATGCCGTACGTCTCTTTCAGGATCGGCTCGAGCGTAGGGTGATCATAGACAATCTCTTCTTCCCCACGCTTGCGGCGGATAAAGTCATCCACCATCCCGCTGCCCAGCGGGCCGGGGCGGTACAACGCGATCAACGCGATGATATCCGTAAAGGTGTTGGGCTTCATCTTGCGCAACAGTTCTTTCATGCCGGTTGATTCCAATTGAAACACACCGTTGGTCTTTCCTTGCCCCAACAACTCATAGGTTTTCGGGTCCTCCATATCAATCGTTTCGATGCTGAACTCCGAATCGTTCGACCGGCGAATGACATCGACCGCACCGTCTATAACCGAGAGGTTTTTCAATCCCAAAAAATCCATCTTCAACAGGCCGATGGTTTCCAGCGATTTCATTTCGTATTGCGTGGATACATCCTGCTCTTTATTCGCGCCCCGCATGAGCGGCGTGAACTTGCACAAATCATCCGGCGCGATGATGATTCCCGCCGCGTGCGTTCCGGTGTTCCGGCAAAGCCCTTCAATGGACAACGCCAGGCGGAACAACTCCGCGTGCGTTTCGTCTTCTTCTTGAATGCGCTGCAATTCCGGCACTTCCTGCAACGCTTCGGTTAGCGATACGCCCAAACCGTCCGGAATCAATTTCGCGATCCGGTCGCCTTCTACCGGAGGCAATCCCATCACCCTTGCCACGTCACGCACAGCGTTTTTGGCTCCGATTGTGCCGAAGGTGGCAATCTGGCAGACTTTGTCTTTGCCGTATTTCTCTTGCGTGTAGCGAATGACTTCATCGCGGCGTTTGTCGGAAAAGTCCGTATCAATATCCGGAGGCGATATCCGTTCGGGATTGAGGAAGCGCTCGAACAGCAATCCATACTTCAGCGGGTCGATATCGGTTATATACAAGGCGAACGCGACCACGGAACCGGCCGCCGAACCGCGCCCCGGCCCGACCGAAATCCCGGCTTTGCGCGCGAAATTCATATAATCCCACACAATCAAAAAGTAGCCGGTATAATCCTGCCCGATGATCAGATCCAACTCGCGTTCAATGCGCTCTTTGACTTCTACCGTCACCTCTTCATAACGCTCTTCCGCCCCTTTGTAGACCAGCGTCCGCAAATAATCGGCCTTGGTGCCTTCTCCTTCCGGAATCGCGAACGCGGGCATGTGCAGCTGGGAGCCGTCATATCGCAGTTCCAACTCACACCGTTCCGCCACTTCAACCGTACGCTCAATCGCGTCAATATACTCCGGCATTTCCGCGCGCATTTCTTCTTCCGATTTGAGGTACAACTGATTGGTGCGGGATTGAAAGCGGTTGGTGTCATCCAGGGTTTTCTTATTGCCGATGCAGAACAGCACATCCTGCGTCTTCGCGTCTTCCGGGGTCAGGTAATGGACATCCACTCCTGCAACCAACGGGACAGAGATGTCCTCCGAAAGCGCCCGCAACGCTTGGTTGGTGGAGGTTTGATCGTTATAGCCTTTCGCTAGAACCTCGAGATAATAATTTCCTTCACCAAATATCTCCAGATAGTCCTGCGCGCATTGTTTGGCGTCCTTGAGGTGCCCCCGGCGAATTAGCGTTGGCACCTCACCGCGTATGGAACCGGATAAAGCGATTAATCCTTCCGAATACTCGCGCAAAATTTCCTTATCAATCCGGGGCACATAATAAAACCCTTCCAACTGCGCGATGGATGACAGACGCATCAGGTTTTCATATCCCTTCATGTTCTTCGCCAGCAATACAAGCGGGTAACTGTTGTATTCGCCCTCCTTTTTGGTCTTATCGTGGCGTGAACCGGGGGCGATATTGGCATCCACGCCGATGATGGGATGAATGCCCGCGGCTTTGGTGATGTTATAAAATTCCAGCACGCCGTGCATAACGCCATGATCGGTCAATGCCAAGTGGTTCATGTTCAATGCGGCGGCTTTTTCGGCCAGGGGTTTTAAACGGCACACGCCGTTTAAAAGACTATACTCGGAATGAACGTGCAGATGCGCGAAGCGGGATTCTGTCATGGATTAACCTCAACCCGGTGTGCCGGATATCCATTACGGTAGAGCCGGACCCGGCTATTATTTGCATGGCAAGATTGTAGCGCAACTGCATGGAGATGAAAATGAGTTTGCCGGTGGAATATTGGACAGTGGACCATCCCTACGAACAGGTCAGCAAGAGGCAGGAAGAATTGATTGCCCTGCGGCAAGAAGCACTGTTCATCTGTGAACACCCGGCGACGATAACCCTGGGCACACGCGGTGTCGCGGACGATTTGTTGTTTCCGGCAGAGCAGTATGAAAAACAGGGCATTCATATCTTTAACGCCCCCCGGGGCGGACAGGCAACCTATCATGGTCCGGGGCAATTGGTTGTGTATCCGGTGCTCAACCTGAAGCAGCGCGGTATCAAAATCCGCGATTATCTACGGATGCTGGAAGTGGTGATGATGCAGGTCTGCCGCCAATTCCGCGTCGAAACCCACGTGATCTGCGGCAAAACCGGTTTATGGGTGGATGACCGCAAAATCGGCTTTATCGGGGTGCGGGTGCGTTGCGGGTTTTCCTTCCACGGCTTTTCGCTCAACATCAAACCGCAGCATGATCCGTTTCGCTTAATTGTCCCTTGCGGCATGCCCAACTTGCATGTAACGTCCCTCGAAGAAGAAATCAAACAAACAATGGACGTGTTTGATGTTGGAAGCAGGACGGCTGACTGTATTTCAGATTCGCTCACCACCCTCCACACGCAGCCCTCTTGTGCCTGATCAATGAATGACAATCGCAAAATGCAAAAATTTCACTATCGTCTTATTCCATGCGGCGGTAGGGTTTCCTTTGTCCTCTGGGAAATGAATATAGTGAGGGCAGACGGGCAAACAGCCAACATCAAACTTATCCCATATTGCCTACTATGAATAAACGAAACACTCGTCAATTGTCACGATCCACTGCCGTCCGTTATTGGCTGCCGGTGCTGCTGCACATGGCATTAATCTTTTATTTATCCTCGCGCAGTTCCTTTCCGGTCGAAGTTCCCCCTTGGGCGTTTTTTGCGGACAAAGTGGTTCACATGATTCTTTTTGGCTTGTTAGGGTTTCTGTTTCTTCGCGCTTGGCTGCGAGCCGAATGGAAAAACTACAATTGGAAGGCGGGAATAACCACAATCGCTTTTGTAGCGCTATACGGCGTAACCGATGAAGTGCATCAAATGTATGTTCCGGGCAGAACTCCTTCCTCTAGCGACCTGATCGCTGATGTTTTTGGTGGAATGGCAATCGTTGGGTTGATATACAGCTATGCGCAAATGCGAACACGCGCGCTTAAGAAATTGTGATCAACGAATTGTGCCCGCCAAAGGAATTTTCTACTTTATCGTTGTTGGTGGGGTCTAACTGAGTGGCGCCGTCCGTCATCACCAAATATTCATACGTTCCCGGCAGCAATTGTATTTGCGCCGACCAATGCCCGTTTTTGGAAGGATAGCATTTCAGCGCTTTCGATTCATCCCAATCGCAAAAATCGCCAATGACTCGAACTTCACCGGCCTTTGGAAAGGCAAATGAAAACGAGACCGTTCGGACGTTGGAGTGATCGGAATTCTTTGAATGATGATCTTGAAACTGATCACGGATTTCGTTTTCCGGTGTGATCGCGCAGTAGGCGACCAAACTGGCGCCGGGCTCTACCGATAATGTTGGGGAAGTTAACGTGCCGTTTATGGATGCGGTTGACGTGAGAGTAATGGTTTCTATGCCTTCCAGCAACCCTTCCACACAACCTTTGATCTCGCCATGCCCCGCTCTCAATTTTCCGATCACACGCCCTGTTGGCGAAACATAGGCGTTATGCTCCACGTGAAGATTACCAGTAAAATGTCCTTCCACATACAAATCGCTACCGGTTTTGAGTGTACCCTCTGCTACGGTATCCGCGCATATAACATTGTTAAGTTTTGTAGAGTCAACCATTTTTAATCTACACAAAATCGAAGATCAAAGCACTTCGATAGATTTCCCGCATTTCAAGCGACACCTTATCAGAATTCCGCGTAATTTTAAAGAACAGTATATTGAAATAAATGCATTTTGTTGCATAGAAATTAATCGGCGCTCTACAACGATTCTTTTAGATTATTCCAAATCCAAGCGGCTCTTTTCCGATTTCAGTTTGTTTTCGTTGCCGGTTTTTTCGTACAACTTGAGCAATTGAGACGATACATTTAAATTTTGGGGATATTCTTCGCGCAATTGTTCCGCCAATGCAATCGCGCTTTCGTTTTGATTCAGTTTTTCCAGCGCTTGAACCTTACCGATCTTATACCAAACATTGCCTGGAGAAATGGATATTGCCTGTTCGATGGATTCCAGCGCGTCTCCAAATTGGTTTTCTTGAAAGGCCATACCTGCCTTCACTGACCAAAACTGAGCCAAATCCTGGCATTGCGGTTGAATCTCTTTGGCATACGATTTTGCCTGTGAAGGTGATTGCTGCACCTTGTACTTCAGCGCCGCGATTTGCAGCGGAGCAAACCCGTTTCCTGTTTCTTTCGCCAATGTCGACAGCCTGTTTCGAAACTTTTGCGGATCAAAGCGGTACTCTTCTTGGGGACTGCTGTCTTTTGCTGCTTCCCGCTGGATCATTTCAAGTGCTGCGGCATTCAATTGGATAAATTCATTGCCGACGGCGAACGATTCTTTCATGCTATCCGTGGTCTGGATGGATTGTTCTGCCGGATACACAGCAATACAGATGCCTTCCAATAGTTCCCGCTCCGTCAAAACCGCCGGGTCGTTCGGCATGACCGATTCAAAGTAAACCACATTTCTACCGGTATCGTATCCCGTCAAAATGCCGGATACCTCCAAACTCTGATTGGCAAACATGCCGCCCTTGCAAAACACCACCGGAATAGTTTGCTGCAAATACTTCGCCGCAATTTCAACCGAACCGCTGAAGGGGATAATGGCGCGCTGCTGAGTGCCTTTCAACATAAAGGCAACCAACTCGTGAAATTTCAATCCCCTCCGCGGGGAGGTCCGCGTTTGGCTGATGATCCGCGGAAATGTCACTTGTGTGCCCCACTGGGCCAGCAATTCCCGCAAGACATACGGCACGGAATAGGTCTGATATTTGGTTAAAAGGGGCGAGACCGAAAACGCGTTCGTATCACGGTCATCTGATTGAGAACCGGTTTCTTGATAGCGTTTTGCCGTTTCTGCTTGATAGGATTCCGGATAATCCCGCGCAATTTGGTCATAATACCGGCCGGCGTTTGCTGGATCGTTCAGTCGTACGGCAAAATCCGCCAACTGGCTCAGAACTTGATACCGGCGAAAATCCGGCGACAAATTGTGAAGCGCTTGGAGTGTGCCATACGATTCCGCAATGTTTCCTTCCCGGCGCTGGATGGTTGCCAGCATAAATTGCGCCGATTCAAAGGGGGGATATTGATCAATCAGCTCCTGTAGCGTCCGCTTGGCTTCAACCGTGTCTTCGTTCAACAAAAACAAAAATACCTTATCCAGCGGATTGCCTTCCGCCATGCGGCGGGTTTCTTCCCGGCGTTCGTCACGGATGCTTTTCAATATGCCTTGCAGGCGGGTTGTTTGCATCCAAGAAGAGGGAACCGGTTCCTGTGGAACCGGTAATGCTTGCGCTTTTTTCTCCAATTCCCGTTTCGCTTCGGGTTGGTTCTGCAGTTCCCGAATCAAAGCGAACAGCGAATAATAATCCTTTGATGGGGTTAACTTCGTTTCAAAGTCCGCCAATATCGAAGCGGCTCTTTCCAACTCATCCAACCGGAGTGCCAGCGTGGCGGTCTCCATCACCAAAAATTCATCGGGGTAAAGCAAAGGAATGATTTGCGCCAGGGTTTCTTTGGCGCGGTCATTCTGACTTTGCTCTGCAAATATCCGGGCCTTCCAATATAAGGCCTGCACATCTTGGGGATTCTTTTCAAGCAATTGGTCTAAGATATCGTGAGCCTTTTCATATCCATAAATGATTTGGTTGAATTTAGCCGCATCAATTAAAAGCCAGCGCTCCAAGCGCGGGGTGTTCTTGAACTCATCATCCACCGATTCAAAGTAACGGGCTGCCGTTTCAATATCCTTTGACCGCATCAACAAAATACCGATCACATACGCGGAATACGCGCTGAACGATTGGTCTTTTGCATCCGCCAATAAGCCGTAATACGCCGCCGGGACATGATCCGCTTTGATCGCCAGGATGGACAGCGAAGCATGCGGGTTCGGGTTGGATTGAATATACGCATCCAGCATGTTCCGCGCCTCGGTATAGTCCCCCGCGTCAATCGCGTGAGCGGTCTTGATCAAATCGGGAGGAATGGCTGGAAGATCCGGTTCCCGATTATAAGGAATGGGAAGAATAAAACTCATCAACAGTTGTTTGGCTTCCAACTCCCGCCCATCTTTTTGCAAGAGAAAAACCGCCGATTTCAATATTTCATGCCGTACCGAAAAGGGGTATTGTTCTTTGGAGTTGAGCGCGTGCCGGAGGTCTTCAACATCCCGCGCGGAAAGGGAGATTTGGGCTTCACTTGTTACGGTGCATAGGGCGAGACTATACCCTAGAATTAAAGCGGAGAGTATCTTCATATTCCAGTATCCATTGAGATCTCAAATTGATTTTCGTCTATTTTACACGGGAAGCCCATAATCTTTCAGGGCTTTTTTCAATGCCTCTTGATTGGCGGGGCTCATCTCCGTCATCGGCAGCCGAAAGTTTCCGCAATGCGGCAACCCGTATCCCGCCGATTGACTCAGCATGTTTACGGCCGTTTTTACGGGAATGGGATTGGTCTCAAGAAACAACGCTGTGTTGAGTTCCGACATCTCCCGGTGCAAGCGTAATGCTTCATCGCGGTTGCCTTCCAGATAAGAATGCACCAACGCTCTCATATCTTTTGGGACGATATTTGCCGAAACGGAAATAACGCCGTCACCCCCAACAGCCAAAAGCGGAAGCGTCATGGCATCGTCTCCGGACCAGACCATAAACCCGTCTCCACAACGCCGTTTCACTTCCGATATCTGATTGATGTTCCCGCTGGCCTCTTTCGCACCGATTATGTTTGTTTCGTATGAAAGTTCGACCATGATATCGGTCGGGATGTTAATCCCGGTTCGGCTCTGAATGTTATAGACGACCTGCGGGATATCCACCTCTCCCGCCAGCAGTTGAAAGTGCTTTAAAATACCTGCCGGTGTCGGTTTATTGTAATACGGAGAGATCAACAAAACGCAATCCGCTCCAACTTCCTTGGCATGATGGGTCAGTTCCAGCGCCTCTTTGGTATTGTTGCTTCCCGTGCCTGCCATTATGAGCGGATAGGGGTTTTCCCCCCGTTTGTTCTTGATGATTTGCGTGCTTTTTTCAATCAAAGCACGGTGCTCTGCATGAGATAAGGTGGCAGATTCACCCGTGGTACCGCAAATCACTATGCACTCCGTGCCCGCCGCGATTTGAAAATCAATCAACGTTTCCAATGCGTCATAATCTATTTCATCGCCTTTAAACGGCGTAACCAACGCTACGGCTGAACCTTGAAACATGACCCCGTCCTTTCTTTGCGCGCCTTCTTTGCAATTCAAGTTATCACATTCAATCTTAAAACCCTCCCCTTCGAAGTCAACAACTCCAAACACAACCCAACAACCATTGTACAGAATACAAGGGGGCTCTTCGCATCTATCTCTTTGCATGGATTTTGCCCCCACACTTGTTTTCTAATTCGTATAAATATAGTATTTCCGGCACATAACTAAGCTAAATTACGTTTTTCAAAAAAAGGTTCTTTCATAATAGTATGAGCCAAACCCAACTCAAACAGATGGTTTTTGATAAGTACCGGAATTGTAAAATACTCATCGTTGATGATGATGAGGTGATTTGTAATATTTTAAAACGGGTGTTTTCGAATGCGGGTGTTCAGGTTCAAACACTAAGTGATTCCACACAAGTTCAATCTTTGCTGCAAAAGCAGGAATTCGACGTTCTGTTAACAGATATTTACATGCCCAATGTCACCGGGTTGGATTTATTAAAACTAGTCCATGATGTCCATCCTTACACCCCTGTAATCATCATGACAGGACAGCCGACACTGGAAATATCCGTGGAATCGTTACGGCGGGGGGCGTTTGATTTTTTAATGAAACCGTTTACATCTGAAACGGTTTTCTTAACGATTGAGCGCGCCTTAAAATACCGTGCCGTACTTGTAGAAAACCGGAATTATCAGCATCATCTTGAAGAACAAGTGGAAAAGCGCACCAAGGAATTGCAGGATTTTCTTCTCCACTCTGTGAAATCGCTAACCAAAGCGCTGGAAGCCAAGGATCCTTATACCCAAGGACACGGATACAATGTTTCTTGTTTGGTTATTGAATTGGCAAAAAGCTTAGGTATTTCCGAAGATGATTTTTTGGATTTAAAACTCGCCGCTGAGCTGCACGATATCGGCAAAATCGGGATACCGGATTCCATCTTGTTAAAACCGGGCAGCCTGGAAAAGCATGAATATGAACGCATGAAAGAACATGTCAGCATCGGCTATCAAATTCTCTCTCCCATTCCCTCGTTAAAAAACGTCAGCCGTTACGTGCATGAACACCACGAACGTATGGACGGCAACGGATACCCACGCGGGTTGAAAGACGGAGAAATTCACTACAACAGCCAATTGCTGGTGGTGGCGGAAGTGTGCGACGCATTGGCCGCCAAGCGTTGCTATAAACAACCCTGGCCTAAAGATAAAATCATCGGGTATTTTGAAGACAATGCCGGCAAGGCATTTCACCCCGATGTGGTCCAATCCATGAACTCGGTTTTGCAGGAAAAAGGCGAAGAAATTCTTACGATGCTGAAGAACAACAACGGCGTATGAGTTTTTTTTCTGAATACAGATTCTTCATTCCACCAATTTTATAGTATACTTTAACCATTAGTTGCGTTTTTCTTTCAAGATGGGTTAAACATGCTTAAGCGAATTTTTATTGACAATTATAAGTGCTGTGTAAATTTAGATGTAAAATTCGATTCCATCAATTTGTTGATGGGCGAGAATGGAGTGGGTAAATCCACTATTTTTGAGATTTTGTACAAACTGCAAGCTTTGGTGTGCCGAAACGATGATGTCTCTACATTATTTGATTCATCCTATCTAACCCGTTGGCAGACGTCTTCCATACAAAAGTTTGAGATAGAATTCGAAGGCAATGAAGGGACCTATTTGTATGAATTGGATATCGAATTTAACATTTCTCTCAAACGGGTTCGGATTCGTCATGAAAGACTTTGGTATAATCAAAATAAACTGATCGATTTTCAAGAAGGTACCGCAAAACTTTACCGGGATAATTATTCAGAAGGTCCCGAATATCCGTTTGATTGGACCCAATCCGCCGTGGGTGCACTTCCTGCCCGCCATGACAATACAAAATTGACTTGGTTTAAAGAGCGGCTCAAGCGATTAATCATTGTCCAAATCAATCCTGTCCTTATAGGAAGTGAAAGCAGCCGGGAAGCGGATTTTTTAGACTATCATTGCAACAATTTTGTGGCTTGGTACCGAACAATTTCCGAAGATCAAGGAAAGGTCTTTGAAATAACCAATCTACTAAAAAATGTTATAGATGGATTTGATAATTTTGTATTCAAGCCGTTTGGAGAACACCACAAACAATTGAATGTTCAATGTTTCAAACAGGAATACCGTTTTCACGAATTATCCGACGGTCAACGCACGTTGATCATCCTTTATATGCTGGTTTGCTATACCCGGGATAAAGGTTACACCTTGTGTATAGACGAGCCAGAAAATTATGTTTCCTTACCCGAAATCCAACCGTGGATGCTTTTAGTAAGGGACTGTTGTACCGAAGAAAATTTGCAGGCGATTTTAACTTCACATCATCCGGAATATATCAACTACCTTGCCGAATCCACCGGCATTTATTTTGAACGCCAAAACGACTCTCCGGTTAGAATTTCAGCTATACCCGATAATCAAAACCTGGAAATCGCGGACTTGGCCGCGCGTGGATGGATCAATGAGTAACCGGAAAGTCAATTTGGTTATTGTATGTGAAGACGATCAACAAGGGACTTTTGCACGTCAATTCTTTCAAAAACGCGGCATGGAATCCAGGAAAATTCGGGTAGAAAAAAGCCCGAAGGGAAAAGGAGCGGGAGAACACTTTGTTAAGAAGAAGGCGGTAACTGAAATCAAAACCTATAGACAAAAAAGCAGTTATGGGCATGGTGGACTTGCAGTCGCTGTCATAATTGATGCCGACAATCTCTCAGTTCAGGAACGTTATGATGAAATTCAAGCTGAACTTGATAGAAATGAACTTAAACCCATCCAACCCGATGAAAAAATAGCGGTTTTTATTCCAAAGCGGAATATTGAAACGTGGATTCATTTCGCAAAAGATAAATCCACGAATGAAACTACGGGGTATCCAAAATCCAAAAAACCAAAAAGTTGTAAAGAAGAAGGTGATTTATTCGTGAATGAAATTTGCAGGCAAGGAGTGCCTGATACCGCTTTGCCTTCCATCATTCATGCTTGTAACGAACTGACAAAAATATTGAGATAAGATAACTATCTAATACCGCTTCAATGAAATAATATGCGGTGTGCGGTACCGGCTGGAAACCGATGCTCCCCTTTTGTAGAGGAATCACACAGGTATTTATTTGAATCCGTATAAGATCACTAACATTGTGAGCAACGGCGTGTAAACCGTTCCATGCGTTCAGCCGCTTCGCGCAGTTGTTCCATCGATGCCGCGTACGAACACCGCACAAACCCCTCGCCGCATTCTCCAAACGCCGTTCCCGGAACCACCGCCACTTTTTCCTGTTCCAGCAGTTTCATAGCAAACTCTTCGGAAGTCAGTCCTGTTATCTGAATGGAGGGGAACACATAAAACGCCCCCTTGGGATCAAAGCATCGAAGCCCCGCGTTCGTGAGTTTGTGTGAAAAGAAACGCCGCCGCCGGTCATACTCGCGCCGCATCGGCTCCACTTCTTCCATGCCGGAACGAATCGCTTCAATCGCGGCGTACTGCGCGGTGGTGGGGGCAGACATGATCGTATACTGATGAATCTTGGTCATCGCGCCGATTAAATCCGCCGGACCGGCGGCAAAGCCCAGACGCCACCCGGTCATCGCCCAGGCTTTCGAAAACCCGTGAATTAAAATCAGTTGATCCCGAATTTCTTCAAACGCGGCAAAACTGACTTTTTCCCCTTCATACGTTAATGGTAAATAAATTTCATCGCTGATTAAAAACAAGTCATACTTCTTCACAAACGCAACAATCTCTTGAATTTGTTGGACGGTAAGCGTGGCTCCCGTCGGGTTGTTGGGATAGTTCACCACAATCGCGCGGGTTTTGTTTGTTACGGCATCTTCCAGTTGTTCAAATGTAGGGGTAAAACCGGTTTCCGCCCGCGTGGCTACCCGTACCGGAGTGCCGCCTGCCAAAGACGCTAAGGGCGCATACGAAACAAATGAGGGATCCAAAATAATAACCTCATCGCCCGGCTCAATCAAAGCTCTCATGCTACAATCCAAAGCTTCGCTGCCGCCGACAGTCACCAATATCTGTGTTTCGGGGCTGTATTCCGCCTGATGATAGGTTCGCAAATAACGCGATAACTCATTGCGCAGCTGAAGCAGCCCGTTGTTGGATGTATACGAGGTGTGTCCCGTCTCCAGAGAATGAATCCCCGCTTCGGTAAAGCGCCAAGGGGTCTCGAAGTCGGGTTCGCCCACACCCAGCGAAATCACATCCTTGGTGCTCGCCACCAAATCAAAAAACCGGCGGATGCCGGAAGGCGGCAGCGATTGCACTGTGCTGCTGATGCGGGAGCGTTGCGTAGTTGGAAGAACTTGCGGATTGACCATGAGTTTAGACTTTCAAGTTTAGACTTTCAGTTGTTACGGACTGACGGGAATGCGTTCCGCAGCATGAGAATCAACCAATACCGTACCCATTTCTTTGTATTTTTTCAGCAAAAAATGCGATGATTGCGAGCGTACATTCGGCAGCACCGCCAATTTATCGGCGATAAAATCGGCCACCGCTCTCATGCTGCCGCCCTCCACCAGAATCAACAAATCATAGCGTCCGGAAACCAAAAAGACAGACTTTACTTCGGGAAAGCGGTAAATCCGTTCCGCGATATGTTCAAAACCGTGTCCTCTTTCCGGCTGTACCGACAACTCCACCAAACAAGAAACTTGGGTATCTTCCACTTTTTCCGGGTTGACTATGGTCTTGTATCCTAAAATCACCCCGGCTTGCTCCATCGAGCGGATTTCATCCCGCACCTCGTTTTCGGTGCTGCCGGTCATAACGGCAATATCTTCCAGAGAGGTACGGGCATTCTGTTCCATAATATCAATAATTTTGTTGCGCAATGACATTGTAATCCTCTTTGTATTTTAGAATATACAGAATTTTAGAATATACAGAATTCATCGCTGATGAAATGAAAACAGTGTAACCGAAAATCCCAATCTGTTCAGCCTTCAAAATGGATGATATTGCGTTTTCCGTCTTTCCAGCCGAAACAAATCACTTGGCACATCCGCCCCTTGTGTTCAATTATGCGTTGATACGATTCATGCAAATGGCCGTGTACAATGACATCGACTCCGGTATTGATCACCGCGTGATAAGCGCGTTCCGGCACCTGCAATGTTTTATGAGTTTTGCCGGCGACGAAAGACTTGCTGGCTTTTTCCATACGCTGAACGGTGCCGCGCTTGATGGAGGCGGGAAGGTTGCGCTCCAAAAAACGCACAGGTTTTGAGCGGATCATGGATTTAAAGAGTTGATATTGCCAGTCGTTCCAGCACAGTTCATCACCATGTCCTAAATAAACCGCTCTGCCGTGCAAATCGAGTAATGTGGGATTCAAAATGACATCAATCCACGGCTGTCGCTCCAAAAAAGGGACCGCCAAAAAATCGCGGTTGCCTTCCAAAAAAAACAATTCCAATCCTTGGTTGGCAAGCGCCTGCAAACGGCGTAAAAACGGCGCGTAGGTATCATGAATAAACTGCTCATCATTTACCCAATAATGAAAGATATCCCCCAACAAAAAAATTCGTTTGGTATCGGTGGGCAATTCACTCAGCAAGCGGTTAATTTCTTCATCTTCACCACCGGTATGATGAAGGTCCGTCATAAAGACATTTTGACTCAAGATACTATCCTTTTTATATCAAGTACTATTTCCAGGCTGCTAAAAAAAGTGAGAGATTCCATCTTGTATATTGTAAGGATAACCCACGTGGTTCTCCCACAGCAGGGCAGCTATGGGAGGCAGCCCCCACAAGAGTAAAAAAAAATATAATACCATTTCAAATAAATAATGACTGATAAGCGCGGCGTAAGCCCAGCGAAAGGAAGAT
>CAYVAZ010000079.1:0-16880 GCA_964449065.1 uncultured bacterium | reverse complement strand
AGCGAACGATTAGAAAAACGGGCATATCATAATGTAGTGCGTAACGTGAGTAATTCATTCGATCAATTTTCTTAAATATTCCAATTCCCCATTTTCTATTCCGAATAATTCATGTAAAATTTCCACTTAATCAATGACGATTCATCTTATGTAATTTATCATCTATTGATTTAGAGTTGCTGAAAAAAGTATGTTCTTTTTGGAAGGGCGAGGCTCCCGCCGAGCCAAACGTTCAGTTCATGTCAATCAGAACGTATTTTTGACAATCGCTATAAAAGATTCAAAGGGGAGAACGATTATGTTTCGAGTGGATGCAGAAAAAACCGTCGAGTTTTGCGATGGAATTCGGCGCCGGGATTTTATGCACATCGGCGCTCTTTCCTATTTGGGATTGTCCCTTCCGAACTTTATTCATGCCTCAGCCCAAGGGCATGTGAACAACAAAAAAACCAAAAACTGCATCATGCTGTTTTTGTTGGGCGGCCCCAGTCAAATTGATACCTTTGATATGAAGCCGGATGCCCCGGCTGAAATCCGCGGGCCCTACAAACCCATCAAAACCAACGCGGACGGCATTTACATATCCGAAATCTTCCCTGAAACCGCCAAAGTCGCCGACAAATTCGCCATCATTCGTTCGGTCTATCACACCGCGGCAGCCGTGCACGATACCGGCCACCAAATGATGCAAACCGGCCGCCTTTTTCAAAACGGGTTAGAGCAGCCCCATTGCGGTAGTGTTCTCTCCTACCTAAAAGGCCCCAAAACCGATTTGCCTCCCCACGTGATGCTGCCTACCCCAATGGGACCGACAGGCGGTAACATGCCTCACGGTCAAAGCGCCGGTTTTCTCGGCAAAAAATACGATCCGTTTCTAATTGATGCCGACCCATCCAAAGAAAATTTTGAAGTGCCGGATCTTTTACCGCCGGAATACATCTCATCCATGCGCATCAACCGCCGCCGACGATTGCGCGACGCAGTGGATGATTCCATCGCATATTTAGAAAAAAGTGAAGACGCCAAACTGCTCGATACCAACTTCGACCAAGCCTACCGCCTGATCTCATCAACCGAAGCCAGAGACGCGTTTGATCTTTCCCAAGAAAAAGCAGATCTGCGCCAAAAATACGGCTACAACAAATTCGGTCAAAGCTGCTTGATGTCGCGCCGGTTGATCGAAAGCGGAGTGCGCTTTGTTACCATCAACATGTTTGAAACCGTCTTCAACGAAATTACTTGGGATATCCACGGTTCGGCACCATTCAGCCCCATCGAATGCTACTCTAACCTGGTCGGTCCGATGTTCGACAAAGCCTACAGTTCGCTCTTACAGGATTTGGAAGATCACGGATTGTTGGAAGACACACTCGTTGTAGCATTGGGCGAGTTTGGCAGAACGCCGAAGATCAATCCCGCGGGCGGCCGCGACCATTGGCCGCAGTGCTGGTCTGTCCTTTTTGCGGGCGGCGGCGTCAAAGGCGGGCAAGTCATCGGCGCTTCCGACAAAATGGGCGCCGTCCCGGAAGACCGTCCGGTATCACCGGCTGAAATCGTTGCCTCTATTTACCACAGCATCGGCATCGATTTGGAAACGGAACTGCCCAGTCCCGGCAACCGCCCGGTTCCCGTGGTGGATTTCGGCGTAAAACCGGTTATGGAGTTGTTTTAATCCAGATATCCTTGCATCTATCCCATTTTGATAAGGACGTACAAATGAAGAGATTTTCATTCACATTCTTTTCGGTTATTGTCATAACAACAGTTTCTATTGCTGCGGTAGCGGAAACCTACAAGCTGTTACCCGAATCCATCACCCTTACCCACAAAGGAGACTACCAGCGCATACTGTTGGAACAGTATGATGGTGAACTGGCAATCGGAGACGTATCTTCACTAGCACAATTCACCTCATCCGATACGTCCGTCGTCAAAGTGAATGACGAAAACATCCTTGAAGCGGTAGGCAATGGTGAAGCTGAGATTGCCGCGTCCATCAATGGTAAAATCATCAAAACCAATGTCATTGTAACGGGAAGCGAAACATCCTACGATTGGAACTTCACCACCGATGTGCAGCCCGCTCTCACCAAAATCGGCTGCAACGCCGGGGCCTGCCACGGTGCCGCTGCCGGAAAAAACGGCTTCAAACTATCCCTGCGCGGTTACGACCACCAAACCGATTACAATTCCATCACCCGTGAAGTCAACGGCAGGCGTGTTTTGCTCGAGTCTCCCGAAGACAGCCTCATCCTGCAAAAACCATCCGGCAAAGTTCCGCACGGCGGCGGGCGGCTGATCAGCGAAAACTCTCCCGAATACCGCATCATCAAAGAATGGATTGAACAGGGAACCAAACCGCCGACCGGTGCCGATAAAAAAGTCGTGCGCATTCAACCCTACCCTTCCACTCTTCGGTTGGATATCGGGGAACAGCAGCAATTCATCATCATGGCGCATTACGATGACGGCAGCACCATGGATGTCACCCGCTGGGTGAAATACGATACTACAGATGATGCCGTGGCTGTCATTGACCGGAACGGTCATGGCGAAATGAAAGGCAGCGGCTCTGCGGCATTAACCATGTGGTTTGCCTCGAAAGTTGCTTTTTCTTCTGTAACAGTACCCTATCCTGATGAAGTACCGGAATCCGTATTCGCCAACGCGCCCCGCAACAACTACGTTGACGATAAAATCTACGATCAACTCCAGGCACTCAATCTGCCGCCGTCCGGCCAGTCCAAAGACTTAATCTTCGTCCGCAGAGTGTTTCTCGACACCATCGGTGTTTTACCCACTCAAGAAGAAGTCACCCGCTTCCTGCTTGACCCGGCCAAAGACAAACGCGCACAGCTGATTGACCGTCTGCTGGAACGTCCCGAATTTGTCGATCTTTGGAGTTACAAATGGAGCGACCTGCTTTTGGTTTCGCAAAAACAACTCCGTTCGAACGAAGCTATGTGGGCGTTCTACCGCTACATCCGCCAAAGCGTGAAAGATAACAAACCGTGGGACGAATTCGTCAGCAATATCATCACCGCGCAGGGAAGCAATCTCGATAACGGCGCGGGGAACTTCTTCCTAATCCACAAAGAAACCACCAAACTCACCGAAACCACTTCCCAAGCCTTTTTGGGTATGTCCGTCACCTGCGCCCGCTGCCACAACCATCCTCTGGAAAAATGGACACAGGATCAATACTACCAATTCGCCAACCTCTTTGCCCGTGTTAAACTTAAAAACGGCGACCGCACAGGCGAAACCTATGTTATGTCATCCGATTTCGGCGAAGTTCTGCACCCGCTAAAAAACAAACCGCTCAAACCGGCACCGTTAGACGGACAGGAACTGGCCCTGCACAGCGAAACCAACCGTCGCCAACATTTGGCCGAGTGGCTGACATCCGAAGACAATCCCTACTTCTCCCGCGCCATCATCAACCGCGTATGGAGCCACTACATGGGGCAGGGAATCATCAATCCGGTCGATGACTTACGCTTAACCAATCCGCCTGTCAACGAAGCCTTGTTTGCCGCTCTCGAAAAAGATTTTGAAGATCACAACTTCGATATCAAGCACCTCATGCGTTCGATCTTGAATTCCGCGGCCTATCAGCGGTCATCCAAACCCAACGAAGTCAACATCAATGATGAAACCCAATTCTCACGCTATTACATCCGGCGGCTTCCCGCCGAAGTGCTTTTAGACGCCTATTCGTATGTCACCCAGGTTGATACCGATTTTCCTGGTTACCCGGACGGCTGGCGGGCCTTGCAACTGCCGGACAGCCAGGTGGCTTCGTATTTTCTCGATGCCTTTGGCAGGCCGGAACGGGTCATCACCTGCGAATGCGAACGGCAGGAAACGCCTACGCTTCCGCAATCATTGCATATCGCAAACGGTAAAACGTTGAATGATAAATTACGCCATGAAGGCAACATTATCGATGAATATCTCGAAAGCAATATGACCCTGCGGGATATGATTCTTGATGCCTTTCTGCGGTGCTATTCCCGCGCGCCGCGGGAATCCGAAATCGAAAACATGACCGCTCTCGCCAATGAAGAGCGGGTTTGGCAAGAAAAAAGCCGGACGGAAAAACGAACCACATTAGAGGATATCTATTGGGCATTGCTGTCCAGCAAAGAATTTTTATTCAATAAATAATGAACAAGCAATGCATTTTGATTCGAACACTTTTCCTACCCCAATGCAATGGGGGAGGTTAGGTGGAGGGATAATTGGTAAGAGGATTCGTTGTTGGAAAACCAAAAGCCTAATTGAAAACCGTTTAAAATTATTTTCGGATTATTGTTTATAAAAGGGGAAGAAATGAAATCGATAGTTGGTTACTTATTCATTTTTACAATGGCATTATCTACATCCGTATTCGCGCAAGACAAGCCCGTCTTTGAAGAAGACATCTTACCGGTTTTGGAACTGAACTGCCTCGGCTGCCACGGCTCCAATGATCCGCAAGCCGGGCTTAATATGGAAGGCATCGCGCAATTGATGATAGGTGGAAGAAGCGGCAAAGTCATCCTTCCCGGCAACAGCGCGGAAAGCAAACTCTTCTTAATGATCACCGGCCAACAGCAGCCCATGATGCCGCCCGAACCCCTCTTACCGCTGGAAGACAGCGACATCGCTCTCATCAAAACCTGGATCGACAGCGGCACCGCTTCCGTCAATCCGCCGGTCGTTAAAGATAAAGAGCCAATAGAGCCAACAGAAATTGCAAAAGCAGAACCAGATGGTGAAGAAAAAGAAGAAAAAGAAGTAAAAACAAGTACCGCGGATAAAACGAATGAAATCGTTAAACCTGTAACGAAACACAATGATCCCTTCTTCCAACATGTGGTCAGCCCTATTTTTGAAGCCAAATGCGCCCAATGCCACAGTGGAGAAAAACCCAAAGCAGGCTTGCTGATATCCGATCTCAACTGCGTCATGCAATCCAAATTCGTCACGCCATCCAAACCGGAAGAAAGCCTGATCTACACCGCTATTGCAGGGATTTCCAAAAAACAAATGCCCCCCAAATCCCAACCGCAACTATCAGACGCCGAAAAAGAAATCATCCGCCGCTGGATCGTCTCTCTCCCGCAGAAGCCGAAAACTCCAAGAGAAGTGGTAGAAAAAACGGTTGAAACTATTGAAGAAACAGTTGAAGAAATAGAAGAAACAATTGAAGAATCTATAGAAACAATAACCAAACCCACAGTTGAATCAGAGATCACCTTTTCCAAAGATATCCTCCCCATCTTCGAAACCAGCTGTGTAGGCTGCCACGGCGGTCAAAATCCCCAAGCCGGTTTAACCATTAACGATCATGAATTTTTGCTAAGCGGTAAATTCGTGATCCCCCAAAAACCGGATGAGAGCTCCATCTATCAAGTCATTTCCGGCATCAGCGAAAAGCAAATGCCCCCCAAACCGCTCCCGCCGTTAGAAGAGGAACAAGTTGAGTTGATCAAGCAATGGATTGCCCAAGGCGCAATACTGGGTGGAGAAAAGCCTGAAATTGCAAGCGGTGATATGGAAGAAGAAAAAGAAATCGCCGCTGTAATGGAAAGCCAATATGCTGATTCCCAAATAGGGGCTGTCGCGTTTCATCCCACCAAACCGCTGCTGGCGGTTGGCAGATTGTATGAAGTGCAGTTGTTTGAATATGATCTTGAAAATTCACTGCTCAAACAAATCGCCGTGTTCCCCAAACATTCTCATCTTATCCGTGCTCTCGAATTCAGCCCGGAAGGCACTCTCCTCGCCGCTGGCGGCGGTCGCCCCGCGTTGCAAGGCGAAATCATGCTGTGGGATATTAACACCAAAGAGTTGGTCTCTAAGATCGAAGGCCACCGCGATAACATCTACGGCATCTCCTTCTCTCCCGACGGCAAAACCATCGCCTCCAGCAGCTACGACCGCACCATCATTTTGTGGGATGTAAAATCGAGTGAAGAAACGGCCGTTCTCGAAGACCATGTCGATTCTGTTTATGATGTCGCGTTCAGCCCGGACGGCAAACTACTGGCTTCTGTCGCTGGAGACCGAACCGTCAAAATTTGGGACGTGGAATCCGGAAAACGGCTCTACACCCTGTCCGAATCCGAAAAAGAACTCTACTCCGTCGCGTTTCATCCCTCCGGTAAATATGTAGCCGCGGGTGGAGTCGACCGCATGATCCGTGTGTGGGAACTGCGTGAAAGCGATGGCTATCTCATCCAATCCAAATTCGCGCATGACGGCGCGGTTCTTCGCGTTGCCTATTCTCCCGACGGCTCCATCCTTTATTCCACCTCAGACGACCGCAGCATCAAAGCTTGGGATACCGAAACCTACCTTGAAAAAACCGTATTCGAAGAACAATCCGATTGGGTATACGGTTTAGTGTTAAACCAAACAGGGAACCTTTTGGCTGCCGGACGATACGACGGCACGTTTGATATCTACGATGCCGCTGCCGGCAATAATCTCAATCTTAATCCGCAAACCAAACCCAAAAAAGTTTCCATGAAGCAGTCCGCAAATGAAGAATCTACCTCGCCTCCAGTGGAAGACGAATCCGGCGCGGCTTTCGCCAGCACAAAAAGCAAAGAGAACCAAGACTCCGATAACCAAAACTCCCAAACCAAGAAAAAGAAATCCGTCAACGACAATCCCTTCGAAGTCGGCGCGTTAGAAGGAACGGGCACCTATCCGTCTTTTCTTTCATCACTGAATCCAAAAGTGGCGACGTATGGCGATGAGATTGAATTTACCTTAAAAGGCAAAAATCTTGCCGGTCTTGAAATTATTCCGGACAACAAAAACATCACGGTCGAAATCATCGAAGTGATTGAAGAAGACGTTCCCGAGTTCGTTCGCAGCGAATTCGATACCGGCAAGATGATCGTTGATTCCGGCGTGCCATTCACCATCAAATTCAAGATGAACATTTCAGAAGACGTCAATCCAGGAATCCACCGCGTCCGCGCCCGCACGCCGCTTGCCATGACCAACGTGCAATCCTTCCTCATCGAAAAGCAGTCGGCCATCAATGAAACAGAAGACAACAATGACTATCTGAATGCCCAGACGGTCGAACTGCCCAACATCCTCGCCGGTAGAATGAACAGCATGGGCGATGTCGATGTCTTCGCGTTTGACGCCGAAGCAGAAGAAGAACTCACGTTCGAAGTCATCGCTAGCACCATCGGTTCCGGTATTGATTCGCGCATGTCGATTTTAAACTCAGAAGGCGAAATCATCCGCGAAAGCACCGAATTCGAAGACGGCAGAGACGCCAAAATGGGACACCGCTTTGAATCGGCAGGAACCTACTACCTGCAAATCACCGACAGCCTCTTGCGCGGCGGAGGCTATTACCGCATCCACGTCACCAAACGCCCCTTCATCATCAAACACGATCCCTTCAGCGTGCAAAAAAATACAAAAACCGAAATCCAAATCAAAGGCTTTAATCTAAACAACATATCCTCCGTTTCCGTACTGGTTCCGGAAGATCATTCCGGCAATGAATACACGCTTCCATTCAAAACAGATCACGGCTCCCCAATCGAACCCATCCGGCTTGCTGTCAATCAGCATATAACGATAAACGAAAAAGAAGAGAATAAAACGCAAATTGTATCTGTGCCGGTAGCAATCAATGGAAGAATTTACAGCAAGAATTCCGCGGCGGATCAAGACGACTATCTCTTTTCCGCCAAAAAAGATCAACCATTAGTCATTGAAGTTGCAGCCCAACGCTACGGCTCTCCCTTGGATTCCAAAATCGAAATCCTGCATGAAGACGGCTCTCCGGTTGAAATCGCTACCGTCCGCAGTGTTGCAGAGACTTACACCGTGCTCGCCGACCGCGATTCCCGTTCTGGTGGAATGCGCCTGAATTCGTGGAACGATTTCAACATCAACGATTACGTCATGGTCGGTTCCGAAATCCTCAAAATCGAAAAACTGCCCGATTACCCGGATGAAGATGTTTCTTTTTTTACGGATCCCCGCAGAGGATGGCGGATCGGATTCTTTGGAACCACACCCAGCCATCATGCTGTAGATACCAAGGTTTATAAAGTGGATATTCATCCTCCGCACAGCAAATTCCCACCAAACGGTTTACCGGTTCACACCCTCTATGCAAAAAACGATGATGGTTCGCCTTCTCATGGCAAAGATTCGTATTTTCGGTTCGTCCCTCCCAAAGACGGGAACTATATCGTCCGCGTCTCCGATGCCCAAAGCAAAAACCATCCGAATAACACCTACAGTTTAAGCATTCGCCACCCGCGGCCCGATTTCAAACTCTTTGTGAACGCCGGTGAAATTAACATCCCCAAAGGCGGCAAAGTTCCGGTGAGTGTCACCATAGACCGGTACGACGGCTTTGACGGCGAAGTCATGATCGATATCCCCGATCTGCCGCAAGGGTACAAATGCACCTTAACCCACATCCCGCCAACAGAAGGCTCTTCATCTTTCTTGATCGAAGCCTTGCCGGGCGCGCAATCAACAGACCCGGATGCCCGTTTTACGGTAGACGCGTACACCAAGATCAATGGAGAATGGGTTAAGCGTTCCGGCAGTTTCGGCGCGCTAACCGTCACATTCGATCCCGATATCAAATGCTCACAAGAACCGAAAGAAGTAACACTTGTCCCAGGGGGGACAGCCAAAATCACCGTCAAAGCCACACGCCACAATGGCTTTGAAGACCGCATTCCCATCGGCGTCCGCAACCTGCCGCATGGAGTGTATGTTCTCGATACCGGACTCAACGGCATCCTCATCCGCCCCGGTGAAACCGAACGCACCTACACTCTCTATGCCGAACCATGGGTCAAACCGCAAGCGTTAACCGTCTTTTCCACATTGGAAGTCGAAACCCGTTCCGCGCTGCCCAACATCTACGCAACCGCGCCATCGGTATTAAATATCACCAACGACCCCCAAGCCATCGCCCAAAACGAAGATGAGTTCTTGCAGCAAAAGAAAAAATACTAGCGGAGCAACAAACCGGGTGCGTTGAATGTTCGGTTCGTTAATTTATAATCCAATTTGCCCTGGCTTCATTATCAAATCAGGTTTAAACTAGTACTAAACATAATGGAACCAAATAGGAGAAGATTTCGTGCTACAAGAATATTTACCCATTTTGTTAATTTTCTTTGTTGGATTGGCCTTCGCCGGAGGAACCGCATTACTGTCTTATTTAATTGGTCCCCGGCATGATGATCCCAGCAAACTTGATACCTACGAATGCGGTATGCCCCCCATCGGCAGCCCGCGCGAACGCTTTACCATCCGCTTTTTTCTTGTAGCCGTGCTTTTCGTTATTTTTGATATTGAAGTCGTCTTCCTATTCATGTGGGCGGTTGTGTTTAAACAACTCGGCCTCTATGGATTTTTAGCCATGTCTGTTTTCTTACTAATTCTTGTCACTTCACTCGTTTACGAGTGGAAGAAAGGAGTTCTAGAATGGGCCTCGAAAACCAAGTCGTTGACTTAGTCGGAAGTGATTTTGTAACCACCACAGTTGAATCGGTTGTCAATTGGTCAAGAAAAAATGCCATTTGGCCCGTCACCATGGGACTATCCTGTTGCGCGATCGAAATGATGGCCACTGCGGCATCACGATATGACGTATCCCGCTTTGGCGCGGAAGTATTCCGCGCGTCACCGCGTCAGGCAGACCTGCTCATTATTGCCGGAACCCTAACCAAAAAAATGGCGCCGGTACTGCGTAAAGTATACGATCAAATGCCCGAACCGCGTTGGGTCATCTCGATGGGGGCCTGTGCGTCCTGCGGCGGTATGTTCAACGTATACAGCGTCGTGCAGGGAGCCGATGAAGTTGTTCCCGTTGATATTTATGTTCCGGGTTGTCCCCCTCGTCCGGAAGCGCTGATTTACGGCATTATGCAGTTGCAGCGTAAAATCAACGATATGAAATTGGGCACACCCCGCCATGAAATGGAACCGGTCATCGTTGGCCAATCGGTTGAAGAAAACCGCGTTCCGGCAAAAATGGCTTCCTAAATTCAACGCAAGATAGGAATTCCAAATGAGTTTTACCATTGTCGCTGAACCGTTAGAAGATGTGAAATCCAAACTCGGTGATCTCTACGAAAAAGCGGTGATCGATACCAACGAGTTTCGTGGTGAATTGACGTTGGTCGTAAAGGCGGAACACATCGTGGAAATGTGCAAAGTGCTGCGCGACCATCCCGATATGCGCTACGACATGATCGCCGATTTAACCGCTGTCGATTATTCCGCCGATCCCGCTTACACACCGGATAAAGATCGCTTTCATGTGGTGTATAACCTCTTTTCCACCAAAACCAAACACCGTGTCCGCCTTCGGTCCGCGCCGATCAGCACCGGCAGCGATCTGCCCGAAATCGATTCCGTCACCGGTGTCTGGTGCGGCGCCAATTGGCACGAGCGCGAGTGCTACGATATGTTCGGCATTCTCTTCAAAAATCACCCGGATCTTCGCCGCATTCTCATGCCGGATGATTGGGAAGGCTATCCCCTTCGCAAAGACTTCCCGGTTCGCGACCAAGAACCCTATCAATACATCAACAAACAATTGGCAGACGAATAGCAGACGAATAATTGAGGGACAATCACCATGCCGTATAAAACAGAATTCCATACCGATACAGCTATATCAACCAAAGCAAAGTCCGAACATGAAGAATATATGGTGCTCAATATGGGCCCGCAACATCCCAGCACCCACGGCGTGTTGCGGTTGGTTATTGAACTCGACGGCGAAGAAGTCCGCAACGTCATCCCTGATATCGGCTACTTACACCGCGGGATGGAAAAATTGGCCGAATCCAAAGGCTACCACAAATTCATCCCCTTTACCGACCGCTTGGATTACATGTCACCCATGTCCAACAACACCGGCGTCACCCTGGCAACGGAAAAACTGCTCGGCATCGAAGTGCCGCCGCGCGCGCAATACATCCGTGTCATCTTGTGCGAACTGGCGAGAATCTCATCCCACCTGCTTTGGCTGGGAACACAAGCGCTTGATATTGGAGCGATGTCCGTCTTCCTCTACTGCTTCCGCGAGCGTGAAACCATCTACGATATTTACGAAGAAGTTTGCGGCGCCCGCTTTACTGTATCCTACATGCGCGTCGGCGGCGTCTCGGTGGATGTGCCGGATTACTTCAAGTCCCAAGTTCAAGCCTTTATCGATGATTTTAAAGTCAAAATCGATGAATACGAAACCCTCTTAACTAACAACAAAATTTGGCGGATGCGCACCGAAGGAATCGGAGTGATTTCCGCCGAAAAAGCCATTGAATTCGGTCTTACCGGCGCCTGCTTGCGAGGCAGTGGAGTGGATGTCGATTTACGCCGCGATAATGCCTATATGGCTTACAACGATCTCGAATTCGATGTCCCTTTAGGCGAAACCGGAGACACATTCGACCGCTATTTAGTTCGTATGGAAGAAATGCGCCAAGCCAGAAACCTCATCCAACAAGCCTTGGATAAACTGCCGGACGGCCCCATTAAATACGAAGATCACAAAGTCTCTTTCCCGGACCGGAATGAACTGGAAGATTCCATGGAATCCCTTATTCACCACTTCTTGCTCGCCTCGGAAGGCGTAAAAGTGCCCGAAGGTGAAGTCTACTCACCCATCGAAGCACCAAAAGGAGAGTTAGGGTTCTATGTAGTCAGCAACGGAACAGGATATCCAAAACGCTTGCGCATCCGCTCTCCCAGCTTTGTCAATCTCAGCGCCCTTCCGGAAATGGCGGTTGGACACACCGTAGCCGACATCGTGGCCTGCATCGGTACCATCGACCTCGTCCTCGGTGATTGCGACCGGTAATCTTACAATCTACTCTTATAAAAGGGGCGCGTCCGTGTCCCTTTTTTATTCGCCGTTAAATACTGTATTGTGTTTTGGAGCCAACCATGCAAATCTCTAAATGGAGTACCTTTTTTCTATTTACCATATGCCTATTGGCTGCTTCATGCTCAACATCACAAAAATCCCAGATTGAAGATCCGGAACAACCGGTAACCGTCGCCGGAAAATGGGAAGGAATATGGTGGTATGCCGGCAAGGAATCCGAAGGGCAAAGACTATCCTGTGTTTGTGTTCCCATCGGTCAAAATCAATGGACAGCGACATTCGACGCGGAGTATGGCCAGCGAACCTTATACACCTTTGACATCCAAGGAGAAAAGCAAGGAAATACAGTCGTTTTCAGTGGCGCCGTTGATTTAGGAGAAGAAAACGGCGGCGTATATCATTGGCAAGGCATCGCTCAGGGAGATACATTTACAGGCAAATACAAAAGTCAATATAACCAAGGTGGATTTCAGATGGAAAAAGTTGATCGTTCAATATAGAGTCGTTGTAATATGTCAGCCGTTTGATGAGAGATTTCCCCTCCCAAGCCTGGGAGGGGTTAGGAGAGGGTTGATTCGTTTTTTTGAGAAAATGCCTTAACCCCCTCCTAACCTCCCCCATTGCATTGGGGGAGGAAAAAAGTAAATCAAACCATTTTTCCCACTTCATACCGCTGACCTGTTACGAATCGTTGCGAAAAGTTTTTACGTTTTGGGAGGGCGAGGCTCCCTCCGTGCCGGAAGTCCAGTGAATTTTCTTCAGAACATATTTTTGGCAATCGCTATAGACACACAATTTTAACAAAACAAAATTTTAACAAAATACGTAACAGATCTCTCGGTTGTACGTTATTATTGAAAAGGGACGATTACCGTGGAGGGATAACTATGCATAAGCTGTTGATCGCATTGATGTTACTGCTTCTAGCAACCAGTCTTCCATCCGGAACAAACTCGCAATCAAACAACCAGTACGATTACACCTTTGAAGACGGCGACAAATTCATCCGCATCACCATGCAACCCGCCATCCAAGAACCCCAAAAGAAAAACCAAGCGGAAAACCAAGTGGTAAACCAACGCGTTCCCCAACTGCGCAAAAACAACTTCGTCAATAACGCGACCAAAAATAACGCGACCCAAGTCATTCCCCAAAACCTAAGCCGGGAAGAATGGGATCAAATGATCCGGCAAATCAACCAAAACCGGGATCTTAACGTCTTATCGAAATATCCCATCAACATCAACGAAGTGGATCCAAGAAATTTCGCCATCAACATTGCCCCTGTGCCAAAGGATTTCCGATCAAACATGCCTATGGCCGGTGCCAATAAAGACCTCGATCCCCAAATCATTTTTGAAGGAAAAAATAATAAAAAAGGCAGGAAATAAATCCTGCCTTTCGATCTTCATTTCTTATTGAATATACAATTTACCCGGCATCTTCCGCCAGTTTTTCCAACTTCTTCATGCTCACGGCCTTTGGCCGGATAATCGGCAAGCCCAGCGCCTTCGACAGCACATGCTGCGCCCCAATCCCCAAACCGCGCGACACCCCAAACAGTACGGTGTAATACGAAAATTCCGTTAACCCATAATGTGATAGCAGGGAACCGGATATCGCATCCACATTCGGCCAGGGATTGCTGATTTTCTCAATCTTTCCTAATTCTTCCGGTATGATAGAAAACATCTTATCCACCAATTTGAATGTTTCATCATCAGCCGTGTATTGCTTTCCGAATTCATGGAACGCTTCAAAACGCGGATCCGTCACCCGCAATACCGCATGGCCGTAACCGGGAATCACATTCCCGCTGTCCAGCGTTTCGTGCACAAAATCCCGTAGTTCTTGATCGCTGGGTACACCGCTAAACTGTTCTTGCACCTTATGAAGCCAACGTAAACATTCCTGATTTGCCAGCCCATGCAGCGGACCGGCCAAGCCATTCAGGCCGCCGGAGAAAGATAGATACATATCCGAAAGGGCAGAGCCGATCACCAACGATGTGAACGCGCTCACATTGCCCGAACCATGGTCGCTATGAAGAACCATATACAGTTCAATCAATTTCGCGAATTCGCCTTTGGGGTCTTCAATCCCAAGCATCTTGGCAAAGTTAGGAGACCAATTCAGGGATGGATCACCAGGAATCCGGTCGCCTTTTTCAAAGCATTTCCGGTACACGTATGCGGCAATGCCCGGTAAACGGGCCACCATATTCAAATAGTCTTCCAACGAATATTCCCAATAATCAAATTTGCTGATGCCCTCTTCATATTTATGCGCGAAAACCGATTCCCGCTGCATCGCCAGTACACCGGCACTAAATAGAGTCATCGGGTGTTGCTTGGTCGGCTCCATACCATCGATTGCATTGAAGACATACCCGGGGACTTCTGACCGGCTTTGCAAGTCCGTGCGCAAATCAGCCAGCTCCTGCTCATTGGGCAACTCGCCTATCAGCAACAAAAACAAGATTTCCTCTGCTGTTTTATCGGCTAACCGCTTGATGGAAGTCCCCCGAATATACAAGCCCTCCTGTGGATCCACAGAAGAGGTTTCCCCCAATAAACTCACGACTCCCCGCATTCCCCCAATCACTTGTTTTACACTGACCGTTGATACCTGAATATCCCCATGATTGGAAGAAAGTGTCTTTAATTCTTCCCGTAAATCGGGAAGCAAATTCCCCAATTTATCTTTTAACAATGACATTACCGCACTCCTTTATATAACTGATTTCATGACATGGTTATGAACATCGCATTCCAATAAATTATACTATTATATCTGTATACCTGGAATACCTCAATTGATAGACCGGGTATACCAAGCCTCTTGATATTATCTTCAATATTCCAATATACTTATGTCAATCCTATAAAATAATCCTAACCAAGACAAGGGTTTATACTCAACTTCCACAAAAGAAACCGATAATTATTTTGCCATCCGTACTTTCTTAAAAAATTGGTGTTTAGGGCTTGCAATCCATTCAAAATTTGTTACTATCGACCAGTTCTTAAAAATTATGTTGATTGATATACGGTGTCATTTGTTTGACAGTGTGATGGGACGGAAGTATTCCGTATTCAGCTAGCAATAGCGCAGTATCTGATTGACCAACAGCGAACTTAGGGGACAGTAAGCGCAGTTGGGGAGGAAAAGACACCGTACATTTCTGCAAGCCGTTTCCTGAATAGGGAAACGGCATTTTTGTTTTTACGGATTTTTGCAAATTTATTTTCCCTGTTTCGATACTTCTTATTAGATATAATACCTACGGCAACTCAGAGTGTCCGTTTCAATTGTAGGATGGGCTAAACACTCTAATAACACTACATAACGCTTTATATCAAAGCGAGAGCAACTCTAAGCCAAATCGAACGGCTTTTGTCCGGTAGCCCACCATTCGTACCGAAAACGGGCATCTCATTTTTTGTATGGTATAATCATCAAAAACCGCGGTTAAATTCGTATATTGAGTTTGATCGTTTTGGAACGCATTGGCTGCCAGCCGGTGCTTCGATTAAATTAACTCAATCAAGAACCTATATTGGAATAACGGAAGAACAAAAATGAGCAGTAAAAAGAGTGTCCTTTTGTTAATGAGCGGCGGGGTTGATAGCAGCGTGGCCGGAGCCCTTCTACAAGAGCAAGGCTATGACCTCGTCGGCGTCACCATGAAGCAGTTAGACGTGGAGCCAACCCGCGCCATGAGCGGCGGCTGCTGCTCGTTTGGAGACGTGCGCGACGCCAAACAAGTCGCCGCAGCGCTGAATATTCCACACTACACCATCAACACCGCTCCCGAATTCCACAAAAAAGTCATCAATCCCTTTATCCGCAGTTACGAATCAGGCCTAACCCCCAATCCCTGCGTACACTGCAACAGCTTTGTCCGCTATGAAGAAGCGTTGGAAATGGCCGATGAACAAGGCTGCCACTATGTCGCCAGCGGCCATTACGCACGCTTAGAACACGATGACATTGGTGAACCCCACCTCTACCGTGCAGCCTATAAACAAAAAGACCAAAGTTACTACCTCTATGGCGTCCGTACAGAATTGCTAAAACGAATTCTGTTCCCCTTAGGAAACAAAACCAAAGCCGAAGTACGTGAATACGCCAAAAAATTGGGCTTGGTCACCGCCGATAAGCCGGAAAGCCAAGAAATATGCTTTACACTGGGAAGACCTTACAGCGAATTTCTATCCCAACACATTGAATCAGAAGAAGGCCCGATTTTAGATACCCACGGCAATGAACTCGGACGTCATCATGGCATCACCAATTATACTATCGGCCAGCGTAAAGGCCTCGGTTTAAGCGGCGGTCCTTTCTATGTCAGCCGCATCGATACTGGCAATAACGCGGTCATTGTGGGAACCCAAGAAGAACTCGCCGCCACTGAAGTCCAAGCAACCGCTGCCAGATGGATTCATCCCCCCAAAGAAGGCGATTCTATCTATGCCAAAATTCGTTCCCGCCATGAACCGGCCATGGCAACAATAACATCCATCAAAACGTCAACTTTTTCCATTGAGTTCGACAACCCGCAATATGGTGTAGCCCCCGGTCAAGCATTGGTCGTGTTTGGAAAAAATGAAGAAATCCTGGGTGGAGGAATGATCCAACCGCCAAAATTGAATTAGCAATTTCGTGGTACGGTTTCAATAAATGATGATTCATCCTCTATTCCCCCCAATGTAGCGGCAATGCCATTGATTTATAGAATCAAATGCGCAAACGCGATATCTTCACCCCCCAAGCTTGGTGGAGACACTGAGGGTGGTTGTGACCACCTATGATAGAATCCGGGTAGCATCGGCTTCCAGCAGGTAAATGACGGATAGGAAAAAGTCAAAAATTGTGGTGCAGGCTTTCAGCCTGCAAATTCGTAGAATGCGCTCAAAATGAAGCGTACCCACTCGCGCAAACGAGCCTTGGGAGGGCGAGGCTCCCGCCGAGCCGGAAGTACGCT
>CAYVAZ010000078.1:0-16884 GCA_964449065.1 uncultured bacterium | reverse complement strand
CCGGAAGATGGCATAATAAGCAATCCGCCTCCATAACGCCAGTTTTATCCCAGTTGGTTTTGTAATAATCGCCGTCCATTTCATTTTCACCACCGGAAACAAGGCCGCTATCTGGATTTGACATCCATTGATCGTAGCGCTTGCCGTCACGGTCATACTCCATCGGGCCGCCGCCAGGATGGCATTTCCCGCACCCAGCCGTGATAAAGGTTTGGGGGGTCATGTCCATTGTCGCGGCGGAATCATTCTTTTTGGGAGAGAGGTATCGGTACAACGGAGCGGGCGAACACCAGGTTCCGCCGAAATTGCCCGGACTGAGCGCCCACTGGACACGCTCGGATTGATCGTGTGTGGGCTTTTCACCCGCGCCTTGCTGGAAGTGATATCCCTGCGTGATTTTCTCATAGTCGTGGCATTTTCCGCACGTTTGCTTGGGAGAATAAGGCTTATCCGCATTGATACCTTTTATTGGATTAATGATATTTCCCTCTTCATCCAACAAATGAAATGGCGGACAAACGCCGGGAAGCATTTTTTCATCATCAGCCATACTTACCATACAAGCCATGAAGGCCAACATAAAAATCAAATACAGTGTCTTTTTCCTTGTTGAATTCATCTTTTTTCCTCCAATCATGAGGATGTCATGTAAAAAACTGTCCATACACCATTCCGCTGATAGTCGCCATAACAACAACCAGGCAGACAAACACGACTGTCTTTTTCGTGCCCAGCACGCTTCGGATGACAAGCATGTTAGGCAGGCTTAACGCCGGCCCGGCCAACAATAGAGCAAGCGCCGGCCCCTTGCCCATGCCGCTGCCAATCAGGCCTTGCAGAATGGGAATTTCCGTCAACGTCGCGAAATACATAAACGCCCCGAATACCGAAGCAAAGAAATTGGCTTGCAATGAATTTCCACCCACAGCGGCGCTGACCCAACCGGAAGGGATGAGACCTTCTTCACCGGGACGGCCCAGTAGGAGACCCGCGATCAATACGCCAAATAGCAAGAGTGGTAAAATCTGTTTGGCAAATCCCCAGGATTGCTCGAACCACTCTCCCATTTCATCCGTTCGCGTGCTGATCAAGACGGATAGCCCCAAAAACCCGGAAACAAATGACGCCAACGGGTTGCTTGGATACAAAAAAGCCAAGATCAAGGCGGGGGAACCGGCTAGCAGCGTTTTCCACCATTCGAGTTTGAACCAAACGACTAACATGATGGCGAATACGATAGAAAACAGGCCCGTTATGATCCACTTACTTGAATAAATCAAAAACCAGAATCCGCTTTCATTTTCTGGCTTCGCCCAATTGGCAAAAACCAGAATGGCAACCATCACCGCCATGTAAAGCGCGTTCTGCCAGAGCGGCCGGGATACTTCCGCCTCGGGTATCTGCGCCGCCGCGTTGGCTTTCTCCATCTCTTCTTTGCGAAACATAAAATGCATGGCAAGACCGATTACAATGCTGAACAACACCGCGCCCACCGCTCTTGCGATTCCCATTTCGACTCCGAGCACTGCCGCCGTCAGCACAATCGCCAGCACATTAATCGCCGGGCCGGAATAAAGGAATGCCGTGGCCGGGCCAAGCCCAGCCCCCATTCGGTAAATGCCCGCAAATAATGGCAGCACCGTGCAGGAACAAACTGCCAGGACCGTTCCCGACACCGATGCCACCCCATAAGCCATAACCTTGGGAGCCTTCGGCCCCAAGTATTTCATGACCGCGTTCTGGCTGATAAAAACAGCAATCGCGCCCGCGATGAAAAATGCCGGAACCAGACATAATAAAACATGCTCCTGCGCGTACCATTTCACCAGATAAAGAGATTCAAGCAGCGCGTTTTGAAATCTGGGCATATCAATGGGAAGATAAAAACAACCCAAAAATACCGCGATTATCCCCACCAGTATTTTCCATTCAGTTTTCCAAATCATTCTAATATCCTTGTTTCTAACTTGGCCAATTTGCCAATAAATAAAAAAAAATTAATTCATGCTCACGGTCTCTTGCCGGGATTCTTCCAGAACGCGCTCAACACAGTTCAAAAAATTCAAAACGCAGGGAGTTTTCAGTTTATAAAAGACTTTGTTCGCTCGTTTCTCATCTTCAATGATCCCCGCGTTTCTTAAAAGAGTTAGATGTTTTGAAACAGTCGACATGTCATAACCGATTAACTCCGTAAGTTCACAAACACAGTGTTCCCCTTCCGCGAGAGTCTGAACGACCAGCAACCGGGCGGGATGCGCCAGCGCTTTGATGATTTTTGTCCGGTGTTCCAATTGTCTTTTTGTCGCTTGATCCAATGTCTTTGTCCTTTTGTAGTTTGGTATGTAAAGACTGCATTTAATTGTGGATCATGGCCGCCAATTCCGCCACCCGTATTCCAAGATTTTGAGCCGTATCGTTTCCAAAAGAATCGCCATCGATTGTGTTGTCTTGGCTCCAAAGGGTAGCGCCGATGCGGGAAGTGGGTTTTCCATCGCCTACAATAATCATGTCCTGGCATAATAAAGCGGATTGAATGGAACGAATCGTCAATTCCTGTCCGCCATTCCGGGCGCCGCCTACGGCCAAGACCCCGGCGACTTTGTTGCGTAATTTGAACCCGTCTTTTCGAAAGGCGATACACCGGTCCAAAAAGGCCTTGCATAACGAACTCATATTGGCAAAGTAAACGGGTGATCCGACTATGATCCCTATGACATTTGGATCGCTAAGTTTCTTCACGATCTCAGGAAAATCATCTTTTTCACCTTCCCGCAGAGGCTGACCGGCAGCCAATTGAGCGGGGATACTGTAATCCGCCAATTCGATCAGTTCCGTTTCCAGTTTTGGGTCAAATACATTTGCCGCTTGCAAACAAACACCAAGTGCAGATGAAGTCGTCATCCCCTTGCGAGGACTGCAATTCACGCCCATGATTTTTTTCTTTGACTCTGCTTCTTGAGATAAGACGCTAGAGGTGGTGGTCCCAACGAACATGGCAGTACCGGCTGTTTGAATTAGCCGTCTCCTTCCAACGGTTTTCTTCATGATAGTTTTTCCTTCTTGAAAAATTGATTGCGAATAAGCAAGTAATTGCTTATTTGGTATAATAGCAAAATATATAAAAAAGTCAACTATATTATGATCTCATTATCAATATTTCTTTATATTACAGGAAACCCGATCAAAAAGATAAAGATTCATAACAAACTGAACAGGCAATTTCTGCCAGTATATTGTTTTGATATGAACTGGCCTTATGCCAATACCGCAATAATGAACCTTCCTTTTAGCGCATTTTTGCGTTGGATAGACAGAATCTGTCGTTGTACCCACCTCCTTATTAAGGTGTATGGTTCGGGGACATGGTTGACAGGCTAAGAGCCTTGGCCAATTCATTACAAACAAGTATTTATTAACCGAAAAATAACAATTCACTAATAATTATCTAACGTAAAGAAGTTACTATTTATAGTACAGTATTAAAATTTAAATAAGTTGATTAAATTTGTCATGTTTTTTCGTAAATATAAAAAATATAAATATGGTTATTTTAATATGTTTCTTGCGTTAAGTTAATTTAATCTTAACGTAAGAATACTATCTCTATTCAATACCAAACAATAATTAAATTTTGGCTTAATCCGAATGCAATAAAATGAGTTTACTCTGTCCTTAAATGACTCAACAACTCAGTAGCTACCTTATAATACGCCCATTTCGGGAGGGCAAGGCATCCGCCATGCGCGGAAATGCGGTTTATTTCACTGAAAGCGTATTTTCAACAATCGTTATCGTGATTTTAAATGCTTTCGCTCTATTTCTTGTTGATCTTCTTGTTGATCCGTGGGAAAAGTGCATTCTTTATGATTTATGGTTTTAAAAAACGGCTGCTAAAACAAACATAAATTCAATTTTTTGTGCAAATCGCAAACAGCACAAAATATTAATCAATTCAACGTTTTGAAAGGATGAACATCATGAAAAGAAGTATGGTAGTTAGTGCAGCACTAGGCATTGCTTTAACCGGCAGTGTGCAGGCGGCAGAGATTATGGTAACGGAGGATATTGCCACATCCACCACATGGACAGCGGACAATACCTACAATTTGCAAAACCAAATCAGTGTATTACCGGGAGCGTCGCTGACCATTGAAGCCGGCACGGTCATCGCCAGTGATACCGGCGTTGGGGGCAGTTTGGCGGTCACCCGCGGCGCCAAAATTTTTGTGAACGGTACCCAAGATAACCCCGTCATCATGACATCGACTTCAGATGTGGAAACCTGGGACGATTTGCCTTCTCACCCCACAGGAAAAAACCCCAAAACCGGTGAATGGCGTGAAGGCGCGAACGAATGGGGCAATTTGGCTATTTTAGGAAATGGGCTGGTTTCCGGCTCGCACTTTGGCGGAGAGCCGATTACCATTGACTTAGATGATGACGGTCAGCCTGGTGGCAATGTGACCAGCCGCGTGAACACCAAAATCCCTGATGGAATGAACCGCAAGCAGCTAGAAGGATTGGTCGCGGAATTCCCCGGCGACCCCCGCGTATTGTATGGCGGAAACAACGATAACGATGACAGTGGTTCCATCAGCTTTTTGTCTATCCGTTATGGCGGAAAGGTGATTGGTTTGGGAAATGAATTGAACGGTCTGGCTCTTGGAGGAATTGGAAGAGAAACCGATATTCATCATATTGATATTATGAACGGTGTTGATGATGGTATCGAAATTTGGGGCGGGACTGTCAATCTTAAGTATGTGAATATTTGGAATGTTGGCGACGACAGTTTTGATATCGATCAAGGCTGGCGGGGAAGAGCGCAGTTCGGCTTGATTGTGCAAGGCTTTAGCGCGGATGCCAATCAAGGTTCCGGCGTGGGCGACAACTGCTTCGAAACCGATGGCGCGGAAGATTCTGACGCACAGCCGGTTACCACATCGACCTTCTATAACTTCACCGTAATCGGTCAACCGATTGACGGCGACGGTGGAACCACTTGGCGTGACAATGCCCGCGTACAATACCGCAACTGCATTTTTATGGACTTGGGTGATCAGCTTGTTCGCTTTGACAACGACGATGGAGACGGTGGAAATGGGTACGGCTTTAACGGCACCTTGCCTTGGGAAGATGTCTGGACTACACCATACACCGAAACGTCAACCGTAAACATCGGCAATGCCAACCCGAATGAACTGTACACCGTTCATTTCTCCGGCAATTTGGCGGAAATTAAAGACAGCGTGTTTTACAATAACAATAAACCCGATGCCTATGCTGAAGCGGATGCGCGCGGTGTGCGTGACGCGGCGAACAACAACGTGACAGCCGATAGCAGCCCTATTCAATTGATTGAGCGTGCTGCCCCGGTCGTAAAAGGCGGCAAAAACATGGTTCGCGTAACCAAGTTGAACCCGTTGCCGGTTAACGATGCATTGAACAGCGTTTCAGCCGCTCCCGCGGATGCGGAGTTTTTTGATTCCGCCAATTTCCGTGGCGGTTTTGGGCCTAGCAACTATTGGTTGGCCGGCTGGACGGCAGCCGATTCGTACGGATTGTCGACTGCTATCAACAGCAGCTCGGTAAACACATGGGAAAGTTTGAAGTAGTTATTCTGTTCTATCAGTAGGAAGTAATGGTTGATGGCAGGGCGTTCCGTCCTGCCATCAATATGTATTGATCAGTAGAAACAGAAAAGGATTCAAATGAAATTTTTACAAACAAATATATTTCAATTCTTTATGTTGAGTGTTTTCATACCATTCATTTTACCGGGTGGAGAAAGCCGGGCTTGTACGCAAGATGCCGTAAGCGAAGAAGCCGTAAAAGTGATGCAAGATTTAACCGATAAGGCGCTATCCGAACACCAACAACTATTGTTGACGATGGCTTTTCAAACCGCAAGCAAAATCCCGCTAAAACCGAACATCAAAGACCGTTCCAGAGCGCAAGAGGCTGTCGTGCAGGCCTGTTTGAAATTGCATCAACCCCAACGCGCGCTGAAATATACCTGGCAAATCAAAAACTGGCGGCGCGGTTCTTGTTTGGCGGATATCGCGTTTTATTGCGCGGAACAGGGTATCCGCCCACCAATTGAACCCTTGCTGCAAGACGCCCGCCAGGCCGCGGAAGAGTCCGAAGATTGGCGGCGGGACCGGGTTCGAATCAAAGCCGCGCAAACTTATGTCCTCCTGGGGATGGCTGAGCAGTCCGATGCCTTGCAGGAAGGGGTTGCGCCTTCCGAAATGGGGAAAACCGATCAAGTGCGGGCAGCCCATAGTTCCAAAGATGCCTTCGCCGCGCAACTGGATAATGTGGATACTCTGACAGCCACAGGCAACTTTGATGTCATCAAAAACGCGTTGTATGCATGTGTGGAGTTATATGACCGCTTTTATGAAGATCAAAAACAGCGCGGGTTGGCAGAAGAAAAAATGAAATCATCTTGGGGCCCCATGCCGATCTTTATCCGGGTGGAACTGTTGCAAGAACTGGCAGAAAGGTCGCTGAACCATAACGACGACGGCCAAGCCCGCAAACTGATCCATGAAGCCGAGGGCTTCATCGCCCAACACCAATGGCCTTTGGAAAATTACATCCCCATGACCGCTCGACTGGCAGCATTGCGCGCCCGCGCGGGAAATAAAGAGCAGGCCTTTACTGATTTAGAATCCGCCTTGGCATTCTATCAAGAAAACAAAAAGCAAATCGTCAACATCTACCGCGCGGATACGTTGCTTCCGTTAGCCGAATCATTTCAAGCGCTAAGCAACACCGCTGCCGCGCTTTCGGTTTATCAACTGGCGGTAGAAGAAGGGATGGAAAACCCCAATTCCAGGCCCCGCGCGGAAGACCTTTCCGCCACGTGTGTCTCTATGGCGTTGTATGATGTCCAGCCTAGCAACAAATTTTGGGGGCGTATAGATGAGATTTATGAGGGATTAAGCGACCCATGGTAAAACGTTGTCGGTATTCTTGTTTGTCAATCGTATTATTGATTATCCTTCCGGTCACAGGTAGCGCGCAGCAGGCAGGCGGCATTCGCGGCATCATCTACGACCAAGATTTTGATGTCCCTCTCCCGCAAGCGGAAGTTCTCATCACCGAAACCGGTGATACTGTACTGTCTACCGATCAAGGGAATTATGTGTTTCCGCAAGTGCAGCCGGGCAGGTATACGCTGGTGTTTTCCAAACCGGGATTCACACGCCAAGTGAAAGCCGATGTAATCGTAACGGCCGGGCAGTTAACCGAAATCAACATGTGGATGACCGGCGATTTTGTGGATATGGAAGAGTTTGTCGTGCAGGATGTCAGTTTCGGCACCGGCACCGAAGCAGCCCTTTTAGAATTGCGAATGGACAGCCCTGCTTTGATGGATTCAATCAGCGCGGAATTGATGAGCCAGGCCGGTGCAAGTGACGCGGCAGACGCCTTAACCCTTGTTTCCGGCGCATCGGTTCAAGACGGCAAGTTCGCTGTCATTCGCGGTCTGCCGGACCGCTATGTGAATTCGCAGTTAAATGGCGTTCGCCTGCCTTCCGCGGACGCCGATACCCGCGCGGTGGAACTCGATCAGTTTCCCTCCGATGTCATCGAAAGCATTCAAGTGACCAAAACCTTTACCCCCGATCAACAGGGGGATGCCTCCGGCGGTGCGGTGAATGTGATGCTCAAGAGCATTCCCGAAGAAACCCTGTTTAAAATCAGCGCCGGAACGGAACTCAATACACAAGTGGTCGAAACCGATGAATTTCTAACCTACCAAGGCGGCGGGATTGACGTGTTTGGGAAGGATGGAGATTTGGGGATTCCAGCAGACGGCGAGTTTGGGGGAGCGGTCGGAACTATGCCTGGAGACACTCCGTTCGAATCCAACTTTGATATTTCCGCCGGGGGCAGACATGAGTTGGACAATGGAGTTAAAATTGGCGGGTTCGCCAATATCTATTACGAGCGGGATGCAACATTTGTTGATGACCGAATAGATGATGAAAAGTGGGTGGACAGCCCCGGCGAGCCGATGACCCCGCAATACATCCAAGGAACCCCACAGCAAGGCGATTTTAAGACGCAACTGTTTGATGTCATCCAAGGCTCGGAACAAGTGCAATGGGGCGGGTTGGGCATTGTTGGCGTTGAGTTCGAAGACCATTCATTTTCTTTATCCAATCTCTTCACCCGCGTGGCGGAAGATACCGCGACCTTGGCGGAAGACACACGCGGTAAGGAATTCTTTTTCCCCGGCCATGATCCGGACGATCCCACTACTCCAGGGCATGGCGGGGAGATATTTGCCGCCCCCTTTTTGCGCAATGAAACCTTGCAGTATATGGAACGGACAACCCGGTCTCACCAACTCAACGCCAAGCACACACTGCCGGACCCCGGCTTTGGTTTCGGCGATTGGATGACATGGCTGCAGCCGGAAATCGACTGGACCTTATCGTATAACTTGGCCGAGCGCGTTGAACCGGATAAACGGCAGTTCAGCTCGTTTTGGACACCGGAACGCGTGATCCAATTCGGCGATCAAACCATTGTGAATCCTCCCAAGCACAATCCTTTTAAGCCGGCGGAAAATTTTACCCTTGGAAACTTTCAGCGAACTTGGGAAGAGATTGAGGAGGACAGCCGGCAATTTTCGGTTAACTTTAAATTCCCGTATGAGCAATGGAACGGCGAAGAAGGGTATGTGAAAGTCGGCGCCTTTTTTGACGACGTACAGCGAACGTTTGACCAAGAAACCTTCAGCAACTTCAGCAACAATGAAGTGGAACTGATTGGGGATTTTGAAGACTCGTTCAGCCAAGCGTTCCCGGATTTGCCCACCGCCGGAGAAATCACAGGCGGCCCGCCGTTTGTGGATGTGGACTACGAAGGCGAACAGCAAATCTCGGCAGGATACGGCATGATGGATTTGCCGCTGAACTCGCAATTTAAATGGATCGGCGGGGCGCGTTATGAAACCACGCAAATCGGTATCGTAAATTTCCCGGAACAAGATGTGACATGGATTCCACCGGGGTCTTCCGGCCAGGTTACTCTAAACGAAGGCGACGCGGATGTGAATTTTGAGCGCCAGGATTTATTGCCTTCCATCGGGTTTGTTTATACCCCCTTGGAAGAATTGACGCTTCGTTCTTCCTACACCCAAACCGTCGCCCGCCAAACGTTTAAAGAACTATCTCCGATTCAGCAGCAGGAATTTTTAGGCGGGGATGTATTCATCGGCAACCCATTTTTGGATATGGCCGAATTGCAGAACTACGATTTGCGCATCGATTATGTGCCCTATCAAGGGGGACTGATTTCCGCTTCGTATTTCTACAAAGATATCAAAGACCCGATTGAGTTTGTGCAGCGGTTCGCGGGCTTTACGTTTACTACACCCGTCAATTATCCCAAAGGAGAAATGAGCGGATTTGAGTTTGAATTGCGGCAGGAATTGGGGTATTTCTGGGAAAATATGGAAGGACTTTCGATCGGAAGCAATGCGACATTTATTGATTCGGAAGTTACGCTGCCCGCCGACGAAGCCGCTCAATTTGAACTGCCCAACATTCAAGCCCCTATGCCGACACGCGATATGACCAACGCGCCGGAACATTTATTCAATTTCTTTGTAACCTACAATTGGGAAGATGCCGACACCCAATTCGGCTTGTTTTACACCATTCGCGGAGACACCTTAGTTGCCGGTGCCGGGCAATCCAGCGGCAATTTTATTCCCAATGTTTATGAATTAGAGTTCGGAAATCTGAATGCCAGTATCACCAAAAAATTCGGCGAAAATTGGTCGGTGAAATTTCAAGCGAAAAACATTACGAATCCGAAGATTCAAACCGCCTACCGGTCCCGGCACATTGGTGATGATGTTCTGAAAAGTTCCTACCGGAAGGGCATGGACTTCTCCATAAGCGTAAGCGCAACTTTTTAAGTTAGGTTATATACATAGTCACTGATATTATGCATTTGATGATCTAGAGCAGTTTCCAAAAGTATGTTCGTTTTGGGGAGCATCGGCTTCCAACCGGTACAGGATAAAACGCTTTGCAATCCGAACGCATTTTTGGCAATCCCATAATAAAGGTAGAGGCAATTTCATTATCTAGTGTAGTTTCTAACAAAAAAATGTTCGCTTTGGGAGGGCAAGCCACCCGCCTGGCCAGGTTTGGGAGGGCGAGGCTCCCGCCGAGCCGGAAGTACCGTTTATTTCAATCCGAACGCATTTTTGGCGATCAATATCAAAAAAAACAAGTCTAACACTACGTTAATATATATTTAATAAATCCTTAACACATTTTTAATATAAATATTGAGAATAACTAAGTAGTCTTAAATCTTTTGCCAATACGATACGAATTCTGTAAAAAAATTCTGGATGCGAATACCTATCGTTTACCTCTTTATTCACCAGATATTCAAAGGATTACGAATTATGCAATACAAATGGAAGCAGTATTTTTATGTGCGCCCGGTTGCGAAAATGGTCTGTATATTCCTGGCAATCGGTCTTGCATGTTCGGAAGTTATTTCCGCACAGACCATTGATGATACCCGAAAAATGATCGAACAATGGGTGGAAACCCAGCGTGTAATTTCCAAAGAAAAGCATGATCTGAAATTGGCAAAAGAAATGCTGCGCGAACGGATCGCTTTGGTGCAAAGTGAAATCGATTCGCTGCGCGAAAAGATCAAAGATACCGAAAAGACCATTGCCGAAGCGGATAAGAAACGGGAAGATTTGGTTCAAGAAAACGACCAACTCAAAGAAGTATCCGACATGTTGAAAGAGAAGGTAAGCCCCCTGGAAATCCGTACAAACGGCTTGATAAGGCGTTTGCCCGATCCATTACAGGACCGGGTAAAACCCCTCAGTTCGCGGATACCGTCCAATCCGGAAGAAACCAAACTGTCGCTATCGCAGCGCTTTCAAAATGTTGTCGGGGTCCTCAATGAACTCAATAAATCCAGTCTTGAAATTCCCGTCGTCAGTGAAGTACGTGACTTGCCAAATGGCGATTCAGCAGAAGTAACCGCCATCTATTTGGGGATCGGGCATGGCTATTATGTGGGCAAAAATAACACCATCGCGGGAATGGGAACCCCAGGGGAAGACGGTTGGGAGTGGAAGCCCATTAATGATTATACCGGTCAAATATCCGAAGCGGTATCCATATTAAATAATGAGAGCGTTGCCTCTTTCGTGCAAGTGCCCGTTGAAATCCAATAAACAGGAACAAATCCATGAAAATCACAAAGACACGATTGACGATTGTTTGTTTGTTTATGCTCTGCTTAGCGGCAGGGGCGCAAAATCAAGGCGAATCCGGTTCACAAGAGTTTGATCAAGTCTCTTCCTCCATCCAAAAAAAGTTAGAACAAAGCGTGGAAGAACTAAACCAACTGCGCGAACGGGCGGCGGATGAAAAAATTCCACTGAGCCGCGAACTGAGCAGTCTCGAAAGCAAATTGAGTGAAGTCCGCACCGAATTTCAAAACACCACCCGCTTGCTCGACAGCCGCACGCTAGACCTTAGCAACCTGCAGAATGAGATTAAATCCCGCAAGGATGAACAGGCGTATCTCTCCAACCTGCTGGGAGAATACATCCGCAATTTTGAAACCCGCCTGCATATCGCCGAACTACAGCGCTACCAAGACCCTCTTGACACGGCAAAGCTGGCGCCGGAAAACAGCGACCTGTCTCAGCAGGAAATATACGAAGCCCAAACGAATTTGCTGATGGTATCCATCGACCGCTTGCAAAGCGCGCTGGGCGGCACCCGGTTTGAAGGATCCGCGGTCGGTCCCGATGGCTTAGTAAAGCCGGGCGTCTTTTTGCAAGTGGGGCCTTCTGTATTGTTCCAATCCGATGATGGCGAATACGTCGGTACAGCGCAGCAGCAATTGGGGTCATTGGAGCCGGCTGTCATGCCCTTTGGGAATCCCAAAGACGCCTCCGCCGCCGCGAAGGTGATCGCCAATTCAGCAGGAGAGTTTCCGTTTGATCCAACACAAGGCAATGCCCATAAAATCGAAGATACGGAAGAAACCCTTATCGAACACATTCAAAAGGGCGGACCGGTTATGTTCCCAATCTTGGGCTTGGCCGGTTTGATGCTGCTGGTGGCCGCATTCAAATATATGAGTTTTATGTTTATCCGCACTCCATCGCAAGGACGCGTCAACCGCCTGCTGCATGATATAGAAAAACGCGATCAAGAAGCCGCGATGCAAAAGGCCAAGAAAATCGGCGGTCCCGTTGGCCGAATGTTGATGGCCGGAATTGAGCACTTAAACGAACCGCGTGAATTAATGGAAGAAGTGATGTATGAAAAGATTTTGGCGACCCGTTTAAAGTTGGAGCGTTTTCTTCCCTTTATCGCGATCACGGCGGCATCGGCACCCTTGTTAGGCCTGTTGGGTACGGTCACGGGGATCATCAACACCTTTAAATTGATAACCGTGTTCGGGTCGGGAGATGTAAAGTCGCTTTCCAGCGGGATATCGGAAGCGCTGATCACCACCGAGTTCGGTTTAATTGTGGCGATTCCGTCATTGTTGATTCACGCGTTTCTCTCCCGCAAGGCGCGCGGTGTTGTGAATCAAATGGAAAAAGCGGCTGTCTCTCTTGCAAATCAAGCGGCCAAAACAACAACTCATCCTTCCGGGCCTTCGAATATCTCCAAACCGGTTGATGCGAAAGATGCAAAAGAAGATGTTTCATTGGAAGGCGGATTGCCGGCCATGGGCGAGGCGACATAAAAATGGAAAGCATCATCGAACAATCAACACCCCTGTGGGATCAAGCGGTATCGGTATGGAACCAAGCATTGGATATTTGGCTTTCCGGCGGCTGGGCCATGATCGGGATTGCCTCCATTGCCCTGATTATGTTTGGCTTGGGCTTGCACCTGCATCTGAAATTATCGGGCAGAGGGTTTTCCCGCGTAAAAGAAAAAACATGGCGCCGCTGGATCGATCATCCGCAAGAACGAAGAGGCCCCATTGGAGATTTGCTGAACTTTGTTACCGGCGAACCGTCATTAAAAGAAACCGCTACCGCCTTTGAAGAATTACGTATGACGGAAATCGCGCCGTTTCAACGGGATTTGCGGGTGATGAAGATTTGTGTCAGCGCGGCCCCGCTGATGGGATTGCTGGGGACGGTAACCGGTATGCTGGCTACCTTTTCGGCCCTGTCAACGGGGGCGGGCGGCGACAAAACGATGGGCATGATCGCCGATGGAATATCGGAAGCGTTGGTCACTACGGAAACCGGCTTAGTGATCGCGATTCCGGGATTGTTTTTCCATTATCAAATGGCGCGCAAACTCGAACAATACAAAGCGTTTTTATCGCACATGGAAAGCGTATGTCTGCAAAAGTTTTACCGAAAATCCAAACAAGAAAAACAGGCCGCCTAACAAGGCCATGGTAAGGAAGAAAGCATTATGGGACGGTTTAGCCAAGCCGGTCGCGAAGACAATGAAGAAACAGGGATCGATATATCCCCCATGATGGACATTGTGTTCATCCTATTAATCTTTTTCATCGTGACCACAACCTTTGTGGAAGAAACCGGTGTGGAAGTCGATAAGCCGCAGGCGGCCTCCGCGGTGAATCTGGAAAAAAACAGCATTCTCATCGCGTTAACCGAAAATGGTGAGGTCGTCTACGGCGGCCGTGAAATCGGGATCAGCGGCGTGCAGCCCTTGGTCAAACGGATGCTGCAAAAAGAAGATGTCCCCGTCATCATTCAAGGCGATACTTCCGCGCAACTCGGATTGTTTGTCCGAATTATCGATGAAGCCAAACTGGCCGGCGCCGCCAAAGTCAGTGTATCCACCCGCAACAGCGGACAATAAATTCATGTAACGATTATAAAGGAAGCTATATAGTAACATGAGACAGCAAAAAAAATCCACATTCCATGCCATTCGGGAAATGATCCACCGGGTTCTGGTGTTTGCCGGCTCGGTCGGCCTTACGCTTGTTTTCTTTTTGGTTCTGCCATTGCTGCAAGCGCTCAACAAGCCGCCGTCAACCGGCACGCTGGTGCAATCGGTCGATACCGTTCTCGAGGCACCCGATCCGCCGCCGGAACCGGAACCGGAAGAACCGCCGGAACCGGAAGAAGAACCCCCGCCCGAATTAACCGAGCAAAGCCAACCGCTGGATCTCTCGCAGTTAGAATTGGCAATGAACCCCGGTTTGAGCGGCGGCTGGATGAGCGGCGATTTTGGCGTGAATCTCGATAACGTGGTGAACCAAAACAAGGATGTTGACCAACTGTTCTCACTGGCCGATCTGGATCAAAAGCCGCGCGTGGTTTATCAACCCAGCCCCGCCATCACCAAGGAAGTAAAAAAACACGCGCCGGGTACGGTGTATCTTGTGTTTATTGTCAACAAAGAAGGCAAAGTCGAGCAGCCGAAGGTGCAAAAATCCACGGCTCCTGTATTTGAAAAACCGGCATTAAACGCGGTCAAGCAATGGAAGTTTGAACCCGGTAAACGGGGCGGAGAAGCGGTACGGTTCCGGATGCGTGTGCCCATCACTTTCCCCAAAGGATAAACGAAATATGAGAAGCAGCCCTCCATTCTTCATCATCCTAATGATTGGTGTATGTTTGCAACCTGGATTTTCCGCCAATGCGTTTGCTCAAGAACATAACCCCAAACTCAAGCCATCCCAATCGGTGTTGAGTGACAAGCAATTGGAACTCTGGAACGACCCCGAATTTCAGCGGCGCTTTACCGAAAGTTACATTGCGGAAACAGATATTGAACCCACCATTACCGTCACGGAACGGGAAACCATGCTGGAAATCATGGAATTGATTTCCAGCGGTCAGTTGGATCAAGCCGCGCGGCGCCTGCAAGAATCGCGGAATGAAGCCTCCAGCGCCGTGTTTGATTTCACCCTGGCCAACATTTATTTTCAGCAGGATAGATTGGATGAAGCGGCACCTTTATATCAAACCGCCGTTGAGAAGTACGCCAAATTTCGCCGGGCCTGGAAGAACTTAGGGATCATCCATGTCCGGCAAAAAGACTTTGAAAAGGCAATCCCCGCTCTAACCCGCGTGGTTGAATTGGGAGACCACCAAGCGATAACCTATGGCCTGTTGGGATTTTCGTATGGCTCCGTTGGCAAGTTTCTCCCCGCGGAATCCGCCTACCGCATGGCTGTGTTGTTAGACCCGGAAACGCTGGATTGGAAAATGGGGTTGGCGCGCAGTTTCTTTAAGCAGGAACGGTACGCGGAAGCCGCATCGCTGTGCAAAATCTTGGTGGAAGAAAATCCCACAAAGGTCGATTTATGGCTGTTGCAGGCCAACGCCTATATCGGATTGAACCAACCGCTGGAAGCCGCCGAGATTTATGAGATCGTGGATCAGATGGGTGAATCCACACCCGACAGTTTGAATATGCTGGGCGATATTTATGTCAACGAAAAACTCTTTCACTTGGCCGCGGATACATACATTCAGGCGGTAGGAAAAGAAGACCAAAGCGGCACAGACCGCGCCATCCGTGCCGCCAAAATCTTGGCGGCACGCGGCGCCTCGGATGAAGCCAAACGGTTGATTGAAACCATCCAAAGCAAATACGCCGATCAGCTCATGGACGAAGAAAAAAAAGATTTGTTGAAAATCGAAGCCCGCGTCGCCGTGGCGGAAGGACAGGCGGAAGAAGAAGTGGAAGTGTTGAAAGAAATCATTCAACTCGATCCCTTGGATGGCGAAGCGTTAATCTTGCTGGGACAGCACAGCGCCCGCAAGGGAGATACGGAACAGGCTATTTTTTATTACGAACGGGCTGCCAGTATCGAAGACTTTGAGGCCGACGCAAATATACGCCGCTCGCAGTTGCTGGTAAAAGACGGAAAATACGCGGAAGCGCTGCCCTTGCTCCGGCGCGCCCAACAAATCAACCCGCGTGAAAACGTGCAAGAATATCTGGAACAAGTAGAGCGCCTGGCCAAATCGGGATAAATTTATCTCAATCCTTATCCACTTGAACAGTTTCTTTATTTCGCTCGCTTAATTCGGTCTTCGCGCAGGATGGCGGTGGCCATTCCGGATTGCTTGACCGGTTGAATGGCGGGCAAATCGTCAAACTCGGGTTCCGGCTCCGGCTTATGTTTGTCGTCGTATTGAACCGGCATATCCCCTTCGGACACCGATTTGAGTTGATCTTTCACGCAGGCGAAAGCCGCTTTCAGCATTTCAACCGCTTCTTCTTGTGATTTTGGGTCATGCAGGTTGTGGGTGGCAAAAATGTCCTTGGAAATTTCATCTACAGCCGGTGGAACGATCACACGTTGCAGCTTATCCAACGCCAAAAAACCTCTGCCCAAGCACCATACAATCATATCCTTGCGCATTTTAATGCGTTCTTGAAACACCGGCGCGCGCGCGATTTTGTTGACCGGGATACTCTGTTCTTCTTGATGAATATAGTTGTATATACGTAAGATGGCACCGAAAAACTCGAATTCACACCGTACATCCGTTTTCACAAAATCTCCGCTGCAATAAACGGGATATACGCGTAATGATCCATCGTACGTTGCATTGAATCCTTTGCCGCAAACCATACAGGTTTGATGTTTCGATTCACCGGGTATTTCCTGTAACAGACTCTGCATCGTACAACTCCAATCTAGTTAAAGGGTACCATCAACCCACAATGCATGTCATTAACTCATGTTACTCACTATATTTTGATATGCCCGTTTTCTAATTTTTCGCTGAAACTACCGCCCTCGCCCACCGGGAGAGGGACGGGGTGAGGGTTCGGGAGGAATAAACCTCTATTTACGCTACTGCGTCATAGGGAGCAATCGCTCTCATCGCCCTCATCT
>CAYVAZ010000077.1:0-16933 GCA_964449065.1 uncultured bacterium | reverse complement strand
CGCGACCGCCGCAACCGCAAGCGTGATTTTCGCGCCTTGTGGATCACCCGCATCGGCGCCGCCGCCAAAGCCGAAGGCTATTCCTACAGCAAACTCATGGGCGGATTGCAAAAAGCCGGTGTGGAAGTCAACCGCAAAATGCTTTCTGAACTCGCGATTCATGATCCGGATGGGTTTCGCCAATATGTGGATATAGCCAAGACGGCTAGCGCGGAATAATTTCAAGTATACGCGCATAGAAATAAACAAAGGGGTGGGATTTCCATCCCTTTTTTATATAATTTTTTTAGGGAATCATACCTGAAAAATGAAATGTCCGTTTTCGTTATGACTGGTGGGCTATTGGACAAAAACCGTTTGATACGACTTATACCAAGTTGCAATAAGAATGTTGGTTAAAACCGAGTGCGCAGAGATGGTTATGGTGGGCTACGCTTCGCTTTGAGCCCACCCTACAGTTTCATTATTCCGTAAGGTTGCGTGAAAGATAACTCAATTTTTATCTGCATTATATGCAGATTGGTATTAGGCTTGTTCCCGCTGTTTTATCAAGCGCAATCATAGTTGTTAGAGTGTTAATCCCACTCTTTATTATACTCGATAACTTTATTTCAATTGGGATAATACAAGAAGAGAATGACTGATATTGCTTCCATCCAATCGCAATTAGATGATGCCAAAAATGAATGCATCAACGAGTTTGAATCGGCCAACGATCCGCAAAATCTTTATGAAATCCGCACGGCCTACCTGGGCAAAAAGGGCAAAGTCAAAGCGGTGCTCAAAAGTGTAGGACAACTTCCGGCGGAAGACCGACCCAAGGTCGGGCAACTGGCAAACGAAGTGGCGGATGAACTGGAAGAACGGTATCAAACCTTATTGGCTTCCCTCAAGCAATCCGCAACCGCGGCCAAGTTGGAGCAGGATAAAACCGATATCACCCTGCCGCACACCTGGAACCGTAAAGGCGCGGTTCATCCCATCAACCAAATCAAAAACGAGATTGAAGACCTGTTCTATTCGATGGGCTATGACATCGCCGAAGGGCCGGAAATCGAAACCGATTATTACAACTTTGAGATGCTGAACTTTCCGCCCAATCATCCGGCGCGCGATATGCAGGATACCTTTTTCACCAAAAGCGGAAATGTTCTGCGCACGCATACCTCCCCGGTGCAGATCCGCTTTATGCAGTCGCATAAACCGCCGGTTCGTATGATTGCTCCCGGCCGTGTTTACCGCTGCGATTCGGATATCACCCATTCGCCCATCTTCCATCAAATCGAAGGGTTGGTTGTGGGAAAAACCATCTCATTCTGTGATCTGAAAGGCACGTTGGAAGCGCTGATTCGGCGCTTTTTTTCGGAAGACACCGGCGTACGTTTTCGGCCGTCGTTCTTTCCCTTTACCGAACCCAGCGCGGAAGTGGATATATCTTATACCGATAAAAAAGGAGAAAGCGGTTGGCTGGAAGTATTGGGCTGCGGTATGGTGCACCCTAACGTGCTGCGCAACGGAGGCATCGATCCGGAAGTGTATACCGGATTCGCGTTCGGCCTGGGAGTAGAGCGCTTTGCCATGATCAAATACGGCATCCGCGATATCCGCTTGTTCTACGAAAACGATATCCGCTTTTTACAGCAGTTCCGGTAACATGAATATCCCGCAAAGACCTAGCGTTCACAAAGTTTTTTTTGGCTAAGAGAACCTTATGAGAATGACCACATCGAAATTGATTGTTTTGCGTTTGATTATGACGACGCTGGGGCGTTGGGCATGGTTTGGTAAGAAGTTTAAGAAATTTATGGTGTGGTATACAATCTCGCGCAAAGGGGAAGAGAAGTATGTGGCTTCTTCGCGGTATTTTACCCTCGATAAATTAGATCAGCCCGATCAACAATCGAATTCGAAATAAATCATCTTTTTCAACTTATTATGCAAAAAGCCGCCATTTTTGTTGATGTGCAGAACATCTATTACACCACCAAAGAAGCGTATCGAAAGCACTTTGATTACAACAAGTTTTGGGTACAGGCAACCAAAGGCCGGAATGTGATCAAAGCCAACGCTTATGCCATCGCCCCGCAAGATGAAAAGCAGAAGCAGTTTCAAAATATTTTGCGCGGCATCGGGTTTGATGTGCGGATAAAACCGTATATCCAACGCGCGGACGGTTCGGCGAAAGGCGATTGGGATGTGGGGATTACGCTGGATGTGATGGAAACCGCTCCGCAGGTGGATTTAGTCGTGCTCGCATCCGGCGACGGCGATTTTGATTTGCTGGTGGAGCGTGTGCAGCGCTTATATGACGTTGAAGTAGAAGTGTATGGAGTTGGGTATTTAACCGCGGATACGTTGATCCGCTCCGCGGATAGGTTTATGCCGATTGATCAACAGTTACTGCTGAAGTGACTGGATAAAAACCACAAATACGTACAAGCATAACTACCTCAGCAATCTCTCATAAACATCAACCAATGCCTGCAACTTATCTTCAAACCGAAAATCCCTATCAACCCGGCGCTTTGCCTGCTTTCCATATTGATCCCGCAATCTGGAGTTTTGAAGAAATTTTCCGATAGCATTTCCCAACGCCGCTGCATCTTTTGGAGGCACAACCAATCCTGTTTTTTCATGCTGGTTTACCCAGCGTACACCCGTGGGTAAATCCGTTGTAATGACGGGACATCCCTGCGACATTGCTTCCAGCAACACGTAGCCAAACGCTTCGCTCCGTTGGATGGAAGGCAGCACCAACACATCCGCCAACCGGTAAAGCGCTTGTTTTTCCACCTCACTGACATATCCCAAAAAATACACCCGGTCCGCCACGTTATGCTGAATCACTTGGCGCAGCAGCTGCTTCTCTATATTTCCCGTACCGGCAAGGATCAAATCGCCATCCACATGCTTCATGGCCTCAATCAGATAGGGCAGCCCTTTGTATCCAACCAATCTGCCCATATACAAAACCGTATTTCGTTGAAACTGTTGCTGAAATACTTTCAATTGGGTTGTAATAGATTGTTCATCAATTACATCATCCGGTGGAAGCGTTAACGGGATTACACTGCATTTGTCGCGGTGTTCCTGCAAAGGCTGTGATGATTCCAAATACTCCGGTGAAGTCACAATAACCCGGCCGCACCGGCGTAGAAACGCTTGCTCGAACAAAGACAGCAATGGCATCAAAAACCGCTGTCGTACAATATCGCTGTGCCAGGTACAAACCACAGGCATGTTTTTCGGCAAATACCGCACCGCCAGCCAAGCCATCGGGAAGGGAACATGGCAATGCACTACATCCGGTTGTAACGTTTTCAGCGTTTTAATATATCCCCATGTCAGCGGCTGCGACAATACCGTTCCCCACCGTGGGATTCGTAAGACTCTTACATCCTTTATGATTTCATCCACAAACTTCCCATCGTCGGCACAAACCAACGCGGTCACTGTATATCCCTTTTGGACCAGCGCTTCGCTGATATCCCGCACGTGGCGTTCGATTCCACCCATTCGCGGTGGATAGGATTTGTTTACCATCAGGACATGTTTTGGTTTCACGAGTATTCACTTACAGACAAACGTTCGTTCGCATTTCACGAACCCCGTGTCCATGCTGTTTGTTCCTTGTTTGATTTCCGGTACCATTTAGAAAGCCAATACAGCCGCCGTATCCTATCGGCTTTTCACCATTTAAGATAGATGGAGGTTTTGCATGAGTCAGCCGCTAACACTGGGTGAGTTAAAAGCATCCGGGTACCAGCCGCGTACGGTTAAAGAGGAAATGCGCGCCAACTTGGTACACAAGTTAAAAAACAATGAAGAACTTTTTCCCGGCATTATCGGTTACGAAAACACGGTCATCCCCCAAGTTGTTCATGCCATTCTTTCAAAACACGATATCATTTTTTTGGGATTGCGCGGCCAGGCGAAAAGCCGCATGATCCGTCAGTTAAACCGATTGCTGGATGAAGAGATTCCGGCGATCCAAGGCAGCGAATTAAATGATGATCCGTTTCATCCGATTTCTAAACATGCGCGTGCACTGGTAGAAGAACTCGGCGATGCCACGCCCATCGTTTGGGTGAACCGGGATGACCGCTACAAAGAAAAACTCGCCACTCCGGATGTAACCATTGCAGACCTGATCGGGGATATCGACCCTATCAAAGCGGCCAAACGCCAACTCGATCTATCTGACGAAGAGGCAATCAACTTTGGCTTGGTGCCGCGCGCCAACCGCGGAATCTTTGCCATCAACGAATTGCCCGATCTATCGCCCAAAATTCAAGTCGGCCTGTTTAACATTATGCAAGAACGCGACGTGCAAATCCGCGGCTACACCGTCCGCCTGCCGCTGGATGTGTTTTTGGTCTATAGCGCCAACCCGCAGGATTACACCAACCGGGGACGTATTGTCACGCCGCTTAAAGACCGCATCGGTTCTGAAATTCGTACGCACTATCCGTTGTCGCGTGAAGAAGGGATCGCGATTACCGATCAAGAAGTCCGCTTTCCCTCCGAAAACGGTATCCGTTATGTGGTGCCGACCTTCATGAAGCAGATTGTTGAAGAAGCGGCCCGCGCCGCCCGCGAAAGCAAGGATATTGAACAAGCCTCCGGCGTCAGCGCGCGTTTTTCGATCACGTGCATGGAAAACCTGATTTCCAGCGCCGAACGCCGCGCGTTGATGAACAACGAATCCGTCGCCTGCCCGCGTGCCAGTGATTTGCCTTACATGCTTTCATCGATGACGGGCAAGATGGAACTGAGCTACTCCGGTGAAGAACGGGGGGCGCAGATGGTATCCCTGCGGTTGATCCGCCAGGCGGTTCGTGTGGTCTTTCAAGAATACTTCGGCCATGATGACTGCCAAACCACCATCGACTGGTTTCATGAACAGACCAAAGCCTTTATTTTGGATGACACGGTACCGGCAAAAGACTTAATCCGACAAGCCGATGAAGTACGCGGATTGATGGGGCGCGTGAAAGCTTATTTGAAGGACGAAGAGATCGATCAGCCCGAAGTTCTCGCTTCCTGCATTGAATTTTTGCTGGAAGGATTGTATTCGCATAAAAAGCTCAGCAAGACCGATGTGCAGGGCAAAACCGCTTACGGATGAGATGACGTATGAGAAAATACCGCTACACACAATATCAAGGCGATGACGAAGACGATCTGTTTGAGCAGGCCGAAGCGCTGCTTGACAAATTGAAAGACTATTTGTTTGTCACCGATGGGGATGTGCGTGCCGCGCTGGAAATGATGATGGAAGCCGGTGAGTTCGGTGAAAACGACAATCCCGAAGAGATCATTTCCGCGATGATGGATTTGCTGGAAAAAGCGGGCATGATGAATTCCGAAGGCAAGGTCGATCAACTTTCTGAAAAAGGGCTGCGCCTCATCAGCGAAAAAACGCTGGAAGAACTGCTTTCCGCGATACAGCGCAGCCACACCGGCCATCATGAAACCGCCACCCGCGGTGACGGCGATACCTATAACTATGTAAGCAAACAGTGGGAATTCGGCGACCACCTCAATTTGGATGTCTCGAAATCGTTTCACAACGCCTTCATCCGGCAGGGAGTGCGGTTTCCGATTGAGTTTGAATATGAAGATTTAGAGATACTCGAAACCGAGCACCAAAGCAATTGCTCGACTGTTTTGATGATGGATATCAGCCACAGCATGATTTTGTACGGCGAAGACCGCTTTACGCCCGCCAAGAAAGTGGCGATGGCATTGGCGCATTTGATCCGCACCAAATACCCGCAGGATACCATCAACTTTTTGCTGTTTTTTGATGACGCCAAAGAAATCGCGTATGAAGAACTGATGTCCAGCGAGGTCGGTCCTTACTATACCAACACCAAAGCGGGGTTGGCGCTGGCGCAGAGAATTCTTTCCAAGCAGCAGAGCGATAACAAACAAATTATCATGATCACCGATGGCAAGCCCTCCGCGATATGGCACAAAGGGCAGATTATCCGCCATTCCTGGTGGGACCCGTGGATCATCCACGAAACCTTGCGCGAGGCCGAAAAGTGCCGTAACAAGGGCATTCGCATCAACACCTTCATGCTGGCGCGCGACCCGCTGTTAATGCAGTTCGTCCACAAACAAACGCAAATCACAAAGGGGAAAGCCTACTTCACCTCACCGCAAACGTTGGGGCAATACTTGCTGGTTGATTTTATGAACCAAAAAAGCCAGCGCAATTTTTAGTAATAATAGAGACTTAAATGAGAATTGATGGTATAATTTGGCTGCCCGAGTTTGTGGATAAGCTGGAATGGAAACATCAAGTTTCACAAAATGAGGTTGAAGAAGTTTTGTACAACCAACCTCGATTCCGCAAAATTCAAAAAGGTCACATTCCAGGTGAGCATCTTTATTCAGCGCTTGGAGAAACCGATGCAGGAAGAAAATTGATAGTGTTTTACATATACAAGCAATCCCATGAGGCACTTATAATCAGTGCGAGAGATATGGATCAATCTGAGAGAAGACAATATGAGCGAAAATAAATCAATTCCAGAACATAACAGTTATGAAGAAATGGCTGAGTATTGGGATACCCATAGTCTTGGAGAGGTCTGGGATCAAACCGAACCCGTTGAGTTTGACGTTTCGAATCCCCTTCAAAACCGTTTCTACATACCTATTGATGGTAAATTACTCGAAAGTGTTCGTCAAATCGCCCATTCCCGTGGAGTCAGTACCAAAACTCTTATCAACACCATGATAGAATCACGCATGGAAGAAATGAAAACAAAATAAAATAGTAAGGTGGGACGCGTTATGCCCTACCGTGTTCCTCATTAAAGTGTGTACAAGTAAGAACAAAACCGGAAAGGGCTTGCTGCTCTAACCTTTAATATCGCTTTTAACTTCAGAACGTGTTATCATCTTTGTACGATACATTTATGGATAGAAAAAAAGTGTGAAACAATAGAAACCTGAATAATTCTGTAGAGGTTTGGCATGATCACCAGTCAACAAGTCATCGATCAATACGAGAAACTCCCTCCAAGTGAAAAGCAAATCGTTTTCGATTATGTGATGACGAAAGATATCTTCGAATTTCAAGAAGATACGGATGAGAATCTACAAGAAGATATTGATAAAGCGAGACGAATAAAACAGGAAGAAATGGATTCCAAAGTTAAGCCAATACCATTTGAAGAAGTTTGGAATAACACACAATCAAGATTTAAAAATACGCTGGATCATGAGATATAAAATAGAATTTAGCCGTAATGCAACAAAAATACTCAATAAACTCGAAGCGAAATTGGCTTTGAAAATCTTACGATCCATTAGGAAATTAACGGAAAATCCTCGTCCCCTTTTCTGCAAAAAACTGGAGGACTCTAAAAACGAATACCGTATACGAATCGGCGATTACCGTGTAATTTATGAGATATTCGATAACAAACTATTGGTTTATGTAATTAAAATCTCACACCGCAAAGATGCTTACCGCAAATGAATTATGAGGATTGTATTATGAGAACGTTTCTGTATATTGTTCCCGCTCTTTTTTTTGAACCAACAATTACACACCCTTGCTCAATCCTTCCCCTCACCAAATAACGACTGCCAAAAAAACACATCATCAGTGTACAACCAATCCCTAAACTTCAATCCCAAGAAATTAAATGAATTCACCAGCTGGAGCCTCACGGTTCCCAGCAGTAATTGGAAGCCCTATACGGAATCCAAAAGCGTGATGGCAGTTAAAGAGGGGATCATCATCGCAGAAGAGTATAACATCCCTGAAGCAAAAACATTTCAACAATATTTTGGCAGTAGCAAACTGTACCGAAAATCTTATCAACACCATGATAGAATCAAGTATGGAAGAAATGAAAACAGACTGAATTTTTGGGGTAGGCTCGCGAAGCAGCCCACGGGGTAGGCAGCAGCATTACTTCTTATTCTTCTCATCTTGAATCCGCATCAGCGCACGCAGCGCTTGATTGACCGCGGAGGAATTGGGGAACCTCTCGGCGACATCGGGTTCCAGCACAACCACATTCGAAGACGTATGCACTTCTTTGAAGTACTTGCCCTGCACGCCGTCTGAAAAATCATACTCATCCAGCATGACATCTTCAGTGATATCCTTGTTCGTATTGTCTTCGCTCATTTTCGCCGCCTTTCTTGCACTTATTATTCGTATATTATAATCTCCTTCCGTATGTACTACAACAATAATATTTTGTGCCATATAATATTTTGTGTCACAGATCGTCCAATAGTAATAAAACGAAATTCTCCAATCGAATGAACCGGATCAGGAATAGTAATTGCCAGAGGGTCTTCAAAAACAGACATGGCTTCTTCAAACGAAATACCATGCTTTTTTTAATTGGCTTCTGCCTTCAACTCATTCCATGTGAACCGCATGACTTTATCCTCTATTTCGGTATCACCGGCAGCAAGATATGCGACGGCCGCTCCGTGTCATGATAGATTACCTGCTTGGCTTTGATGACTTCCGTATCGGTTGCGATGGGGTTTCCCGTATTGGTGTTTCGTGTAAACCGTGGAAAATTGCTGCTGGATACCTCCACCCGGATGCGGTGTCCCTTTAAGAACGTATTGCTGGTTACCCATAAATCAATTTCATACTCATACACCTTCCCCGGTTCGATCAACGATTCTTCATCCGTGCCATTGCGGTAACGCGCCCGCACAATCCCATCGCAGAGGTTATACGCTTTCCCGTCCGGATGCACGTCCACCAATTTCGCCGTGAAATCGGTATCCTTTACTGATGATGAGGCATACAGCGTCATCTTGACCGGCCCCGTCACCTCAATATCTTCCTCCAACGGCCTGGATGTATACACCAACACATCTTCACGCTCTTCAATTTTCGATTGATCATACGGCCCCGGCGGAATCCCCGCCAAATGATTCCCTCCCAAAGAGGGGACCGGATTCATCGGATCATAGGTATATGTATCCGTTTCATTAGATGATGGATGCGATGTGCTTAACGCGCCATCACCGCCCTTTGTATTCGCACTGCCGCCGCTATTGATATAAAACTTTGTCCATTCCGTTCGTGCCAGCGGCCATTCATTCTCACCGCGCCATTTGTTGCTTCCCATCACAAACAAATAGATTGGAGGCCAATCTTCCACGCCGGTTTCTTTGTGATTGAGCCAATAGTCGAACCATTTCAACCGCATGGGGCGGCGGTCCAAGTCGGCAAGCTCTCCAAAGTCGAGTTCGCCCACCTTGCCGTTGTCGCTGCCGCCGTGATGCCACGGTCCCAGCACCACATACTGGTGCTTGCGCATCGCCAAATCGTTGGATTGATGATGCACCCTATCCGCGATCTCCAGAGTGGCTTTTGAAAAGATGTCATACCACCCGCCGAAACTCAGCGTTGGCATATCGATATTCTGATATCCTTCCGGCCCAATGCCCCGCTTCTTCCAATACTCATTATACGATGGATTCGTGATCCATTTGTTGATGTAGGGGATTTTCATCCCCACCACGCTTTCCCAATCCGTAAGGGGCAGGTGCATAAATCCTTCCTGCAATTTTTGCGGATCAACCTTCGATGCGTCAAATTTCGGAAACACGAACGTCCCCCACAAATTGCTAAGAGCCAGCTGATAGACCCCGCCGACATACATCACATTGTATGCTTCCGCAAACGGCACTTCCGGAACCATCGCTTTGAGGTGCGGGCTGTCGTGGGGAGCCGATATCCATTGCGTAAATCCAACGTACGATCCGCCGATGGTACCGATATCCCCATTGCACCATTCCTGTTTTCCGATCCACATCTGCGTGTCATAGCCATCCTGGCCGTCATAGCGGAACGGATCCCACTCGCCTTCGGAACCGCCCTTGCCGCGCGTGTCTTGAATGACGACCGCATACCCATGCGAGCCGTAATACTGACCATCGCGAAAATCTTCTTTCCCCTTGCCGTAGGGGCTGCGCATCAAGATCGTGGGGAACGGCCCCTCTGCTTTGGGGATAAAGATATTCGCGGCCAACTCCACCCCGTCACTCATGGGGATCATCACGTTATGGCGGAACTCAACTTCATAATCCTGAGGGTAAGTTGGTGGAAGAATGAACAGCGTGAACAATAAAAAACTTATGAAAGCAAAAGTGATCTTAGGCATGATATTATTCCTTAGATAAAATGTGCATTCATCATAAAGGAAACTCACACCGAATGGTAGGATGGATTGAATCCGTTCGCGAAAACATCGATAACTCTGAATGTATAAAAAAATGTGATAGAATACCATTTATTCTTTTCAAAAGTGGAGTGCAAAATGCCAAACGTGAAAGAGAAATTAACTCAAATTATTGAACAACAGCCGGATGATTCTTCGTCGGAAGAAATAATTCGTGAACTTATCTTTTCCAACATGATTGAGCGTGGGTTGGATGATTCCCGTAATGACCGGGTGATCTCCAATGAAGAAATGGAACGAAGGATTTATAATATGGGTTAAAGCTGTCCACGAACCCCATCAATTACTCTCTATTCCCTCCGTGCCTCTGTGGTGCATTCGCCTTTCGCTGTTATCTTGTAAATCCTGCCCCATCCCGGCCATCCCGATTCTGACAATTTATGAGTAACATAAGCCCATATCATCCGTTCTTTACTATGATACCAAACTCTACGATACCCCTATGCGTTACACTATTTTCATAATCACCGCTATTCTGCTATGCACCGCAGGCTACCTGTATTTCCAGCAACAAAACATACCCCCGCCTCCTAGCGAACCCATGCAAACCGGCTTCTACGTCTGGCAAAAGCAGTGGACACCCGCGGTCAAAGAAGCGATCCACCGTTCGCGGGAAGAAGCGAATCACTACTTTGTCTTCGGAGGCAGCATCGATAAGGATTGGAGCGCTTTTGATATCCACCTTAGCGATAGCGATTGGCAAACCCTGCAAGAGTTAGACCACCCCATCACGCTGGTTTACCGCATCTTTAACTCAAACAAACGCTGGCTCAAAAAGGATGAATATACCTTTATGGATGAACTCTTCATCCAGCCCGTTTTGGGGATTGTGGGGCACGCCAAAGAGCAGGGGATCGACATCCGCGGCATTCAGGTCGATTACGACTGCCCGACATCCAAACTGCGCGATTTTTCCGAATGGCTCAAACATTTCAAACAGAACCATTCAGACGTAGAACTCTCCATCACCGCGCTGCCCACTTGGATGACCAGCCGCTATTTCGATGATGTTGTCCGCCAGACGGATTACTATGTCTTGCAGGTACATTCCTTCGAGATGCCTGCCAACGCCGGTGAAGTGAAACCGATCTTCAATCATAAAAACTTCCCGCGCTATTTGCAAACCGCCAACCAAACCCGCCACCCCTTTTACCTGTCGCTGCCAACCTACGGTTACCGGGTGTATTTCGATCCGCACGGGCAGTACCTTAACCTCAGCGCTGAGGGCTTTGAACCCCTGCTGCAAGAAGGTTATAGCGTGGAAACGATTATGGCGGATGAACAGGCGCTTGCGGCGGTTGTGCGGTCGCTTAATGCCGAACGCCCCCTCTACTGCAAAGGGGTGATCTGGTTCCGGCTGCCGGTGGATGATGACCGTCTCAACTGGTCGTGGGACGCGCTGCAAGCGGTCATGCGTGGAGAGGTGCCGCCGCTCACTTTTGAGGCAGAAATTAAGGAAATCAACCCGCAGCTGGCGGAAGTGTGGGTGCACAACACCGGAAGCCAACACACTCCTCACAAAATTGTGTTAGAATTAGACCTAAACCAAGATGCCGTACTGGCATACGATATGATGAACGGGTATGAGACGATGGATGGACTCAAACGCATAACAGGCAGGGCTCCCAAACAAGATCAAGCCGTCCTCGCTTGCTGGATACGGTTGAACCCACAAAATAAGATTGAATCCAATCCCATTAAAGTGAAGAATGTTGAAGTATTGAAATGAAACGCTGTCTCTTGATCTTTATTCCCCTTTTCATTACCGGAATCCTCTACACCGGCTACACCTGCGGGCCTCATCTGCCCTCATCCTACCTCTCCGGTATGGAGGCTTATGTTCTGGGTATCCCACGTACTGTCTTTAATGTCGAAATCTACCGTATGCTGCACCCTGAGATCAAAGGCAGAGCCTTCGAAAATAAGTTTAATGTCTATTACGAAGATGCCCATTACACCAATCGGGATGCCGTCAACGTGAAGTATGAACAAACTCAATCCTGGCAAAACACTCTTAATGCCGATGAACAAGACTTGATGAAAGCTCTGAAGGATACAGGAATGCAGGAGGATGACTTAAAGGAACTTGTCACTCGCTATTCCACCATGCGCAAGGACATGAATGAACAGTATCCCACGGAATATCTTTATGGAAACAATCACAAAGAAAAAGACCCGTTTGCCTTCACGCGATACAACGGTGTGCTGAATGCCATCCCCACCGAATTTCGATTGTATGCCGAAGGCGCCGCCGCCTACCGTGCCAACCGCTTTGATACCGCCGTTTCCAAATGGAAAGACCTGCTGGCACTGCCGCAAGATGAACGGCAATACCGCTCAACCTGGTCGGCTTATATGCTGGGCAAAACCGCTTTGGTGCAAGACTCAACCTACACCATCCGCGGGAGAGAATATTACCGGCGGGAAGTGGTTGAATACAATCAAGATGCCACCCAAGCGCTTCAATACTTCCACCAAACCCAAGCGCTGGCCGACGAAGGTTTTATCGACACCCCCGGCCTGGCCATCGACAGCAACGGCTGGATCGCTCACTGCCAATATCTGCTGGGCAATTATAAAGAAGCCATCCACTATTACCTTAATCATGCCAAAGCAGAAAAACGCGCAGCTTTGACCTCACTGCGCTTGATCAACAAACGCATTACCCGCGAAGCAGCCATCTCACCGGACATCATCCAAGATGCTACTTCCCGCCAAGTGGTGACCGCATGGTTCACTGGCCTCCGCCGCGATGATGTAGTCCGGCAAAAGTGGCTGGATGCTGTCGAACAAGCAAAGCCGCGATACCTTCCTGGAGAAACCGACCGATTTGCCTGGCTCTCATATCAGTTAGGAGATTTCAACCGCGCCCGCCGTTGGCTCAACCAAAGCGTAGAGCACACCCCGGAAGGCAAGTGGGTGCAATCCAAACTCCTGCTGCGCGACGGCAAAATTGATGAGGCTGTCGAAATTCTACGCGGGTTGGTTCCTGCGTTTAAACGCAACGCCAACACCGATGTTCTCTGTGAACTTGGCGTGATCCACTTGGGCCGCAAAGAATACCTCGAAGCGCTTGATCTCTTCATGCGGGCAGAATATTGGGAAGACGCCGCCTATATCGCCGAATATGTTCTTACGACCGACGAACTCGAATCGGTTATCGATCAATATGATCAACGCATCAGCAGGTATAACGATTCACTGCATCTGCCCACACTTCTATCCCACCGCTATGCCCGCAACCGTCAGTGGGATCAAGCCCTACTATACGCAGAACCCGAATACAAAACGCAGTTGCAGACGTTTATTGAGGCATACAAAAAAGCCGATTACCTCTACCATCCCGATACCATTCGCGGAGAAAACTACCTGACCGCTGGAGAATTGCTGCGCAAATATGGCATGGAAATGCAGGGAACCTACACCGATCCTGATTGGATGATGTATGGCGGGAGCTTTGACTTAACCGGCCCTTCCGAAACCCGTATGAATCTACCTGAAAAAGGCTACTCAGACCGCAAAGATGTATGGGGGCCAGAATTGGAAACCGGAGTAGAGGATTGGCACCCCCAATTGAAAGAGGCTCTTACAGCGGGTGATGAGGAACTGAAACGCAAAATTTTGCACCTGCCCCAACCCTATATGCGCTTTCATTACCGCTACCAAGCCGCCAATATGATGTGGGAAGCCGCCCATCTGCTTCCGGATAACGATATGCGTACCGCAAAGGCTTTGTATCTTGGCGGAATCTACTTGAAAAACAAACATCCCCAATTGGCGGATAAATACTACAAAGCGCTTGTCCGCCGCAACCGCAATCTCCCCATCGGCCAAGCTGCCGATAAGAGACGCTGGTTTCCGGATTCGTTTGAATCATTTGTTCAGGATGAATAATGTATCGATTGTGTGGAATGATTGCTTCAAAGCGTTTCTATATTGGAGAGTAGAGTAAGCGCGGCGATAAGTCTCAGCGAAAGAAAGTCGAAACGGGTATTAATTCCGAAAATCCTAAATATAATCGATGTAATTGTTTAACGCACCGGCTGAAAGCCGATGCTACCTAAGTTTTTTTAACGTGAATCATTCTAATACCTATGCAATTTGAGATTGCTGCATATTGAATACTTAACATCTTCCTTTCGCTTGGTTTACGCCGCGCTTATCAGTCATTATTTATTTGCAGTGGTATAACCCCAACAAATGTTAAATTGAAGCATTATGAAACAATTTTTTGTAAAGTTACAAAGGAATGATGTTTTTCCCCTGTGGATAACTTTTGGATAACCCTGTAAAAAACTTTTAAACTTGTTGAAAATGGCGGGGATAAAGCTGTTAGTAAACTGTGATTTGCGTGGTTTCCTGAAAGTGCTGTTTCTTTGCCTGAGCGTTATCTTTTTGGATTAGCGTTTCAGATTTGAATAGCCGGGGAGCATCGGTTTCTATCCGGTAAATGTAGGTGCATATAAACCTCTCGCAAACTTGAATTGCCTGCTACTTTAAAAGTAAAAAATTCTCCCTATTTACTTGTTGGTGGATGGAATTAGTCTTTATCTCTTAAGCCCTCACATCTACCCTCACTTTGGGGAGTACGTAGTCGATAGACTGTGCGAATGATTTAATCACTCATGTTACGCAAGACTATTATTTAACCGCGAATGTACGCGAATAACCGCGAATGAAATACGGGGTTTCATTCACGTTTGCAGCAATTTCATAGGCTTTGCCCACTTTGATGAATACGAATGAAAACGATATCTTTTCAATCACTCCGTGTTCTCATTGTCTCTGGGGTTAAAATATCTTGGAAGTACGCTACGCCGTAACGTGAGTTTATAAATAGAACATAAGGATTTATTGATTCGATGATAACGAAATTGGTTACCCGGTGGAAGTTGTTTTGGGATAAGCGGTGGAAGCAATTATTATTGCTTTTGATCGTTGTGATTATCGCACTTGCTTTCTTGCCCGGGCTGCTGTTGGAGTGGTTTTTGGTATATAAAACGGAGGTTAAACCGGCGGAGGTCGTGTTCATTGGTGTGGGGTTGGGGTCAAGTCTGGATACGATCGTAGAATTACAGCAAACCGGAATCGTCGAGCGGATAGTGGTCGTTTACGATGAAAAACGCTTGATTGAGAGAAATGGTAATCCGGTTTCTTTACACGAATTGACAGTGCGGCAGTTGGTGGAGAAAGGGGTACCACCGGATGCGGTTCAATCCGTGCAATGGAATGTCGATAGTAAAGTGGATGGACAACTGCGGCTGCGCTCATGGATTTTGGAAAACGGTGTAAAATCATACCTCAAGTTTGTGAGCCGCTATCACTCGGCGTACGCGCAGATGATTCATGAAGATACCTTTCCGGAAGGTGATGTGGAACTGGTGATGATCACTTCGGAAAGCAACCGGGTATGGCGCAAGCAGATTTTAAACCTGCAAAACACAATTTTACGGATGTTGTATTGGTATGTTGTGAGCGCGGGACAGTTGGAAGCGAAAATTCAGGCAATTGGTCTGGGATGGGATCGGGAATGGAAGACGCAGTACAGTCTGACCTGACGTTGTATGGGACGGCGGCGGTCAATCAAGCCTACCGGATATTGGGCTTTGGGGATTTAGAGCCGTCCTCGCCGACATTTGGTTGTTTTGACCGCTATTATTGGCATTACCGCCAGGTGGATTTTATCAACTCACGCTTTCAAGAAGCCGGGCATTTTTTAGCGCTTCTCTATTACTACAATCATCCCGAAAACCGTTTTTATCAAAACCGCAACGTGTTTGAATGGGCAAAGGCCGCGGTAGATGTATGGGCACAGATTCAGAATCCAGACGGCAGTTTTAATGAATATTGGCCCTTTGAACGCTCGTTTTGCGTGACATCGTTCACATTATATGCCGCGTCGGAAACCATGCGGCTGCTCTCATGCGCCTGCCCGAAAGATGCAATGAAGAAAGCGGCGGTGTGGCTTTCCAAACATGATAACCCCGATGTACTGAATCAGATGGCGGCGTCAGCGGTGGCGCTGCATATCTGCGGAGAAGTATTGCACGATGAAACCATCATCGGGTGGGGGAGAGAGCGGATGGATCAGCTGCTGTCCATGCAGCATCCCGATGGCTACTTTGCCGAATACGGCGGGGCGGATACCGGCTATTTGACGATCACCCTCTCTTTGCTGGCAAAGTATTACGAGCAGTCGAAGTATGAGGCGATTCCCCCGGCGGCGAAAAAAGCCTGCCGCTATTTGGATGGCATCATCCGTGAGAATGGGACGTATGACTACACCAACACCAGCCGAAAGACACAGTATGTGTATCCGTATGGGTTGTGTGAATTCGGCGAGTGGGATTTGGTACACCGCCATTTAAACGGATTAAAGAACAATGAAGTATTAAACCCCGCCTGGATGGATGACCGCTACTGCCTCCAACTCGCGACGGATTATTTGCAGGCCGCAATGTGTGAGTAAGGCAGTGGTTAGTGAATAGTGTCTAGTATTGTGTCAATCTAAAAATGACGGCTGGATTTCCGTTGTCCCCCCCCCTTGTTAAGGGGGGCTAGGGGGGATCGATACCCGTCAATAAAACGTTGACACTGTACTAATTATTTTCCTCCATTTAAGCTAATCCTTTTTTGTAACAGGTCAGCGATATGAAGTGCATTTTCAAAAAATCGAATCGATTTTCTCA
>CAYVAZ010000076.1:0-17050 GCA_964449065.1 uncultured bacterium | reverse complement strand
CCCCGTCCCTCTCCCAGTGGGCGAGGGCGATAGTTTCAGCGAACGATTAGAAAAACGAGAATATCATAATGTAGTGCGTAACGTGAGTTATTTACGTATATTCGCATCCATTCGCGGTTCAACACAATTACTTGCGCCAATATTCCGGGGCGGTCAATATCAGAACCGAATAAAGTTCCAGCCGTCCCGCGATCATACAAAATGAAAGCCACCATTTAATGGCGACCGGCATATTGGCATAGTTATCATACGGTCCCACATCCCCCAAGCCCGGTCCGATGTTGAACAGACAGGCGGCCGTTGCGGATAACGATGTGGTAAAATCCAACCCGGCGGCGGATAAAATCAGGGACGACAAGATGAAAAGAACCACGACGAGAATAAAGAAGCCGATAATCCCCCCCGCTACCTCCTCCGGCACCGTTTTTCCATCCTGCTTGATTTTAATGATGGCGGTTGGGTAAATCAGAAGTTTTATTTCCCGGTAGGCAAACTTGGCCAACTGAACAATGCGGATGACTTTCATCCCACCAGCTGTCGAACCCGCGCACCCGCCGATAAACATCAAATAAAACAATCCCATTTGCCCAAAGAGATGCCATTCCTCAAAGTCGGCGGTGGCAAAACCCGTGGTTGTGATAATAGAGACCGCTTGAAAAATAGCGTGTTCAAACGCGTAGAAGATACCCAGTTCCCGGTGCTGAAGGAACAATAAGCCGGTTAAGACGGCTGTTGCTCCCGCAATCAGCCAAAGATAGACACAATATTCCCCGTTTTGAAAATACCCTTTGATATCCCCCTTTAAGCAGCGGTAATGCAAAGCAAAGTTTGTCCCCGCCAGAATCATAAAAACCGTAATCACATAGTTTATAGCAGAACTTTCATACCCGCCCACGCTGCTGCTATGAGTGGAAAACCCACCCGTTGCCATAGTACCAAACGCGTGGCATACCGCGTCAAACCAAGTCATCCCGCAAATGATTAGAGCGAAGGTCTCAGCGAATGTGAGAAATACATAGACTTTTGAAAGCGTCATGGCGGTATCTTTGATGCGGGGTTTAAGACGGTCGCTGGTGGGTCCCGGCGCTTCCGCTTTAAACAACTGCATCCCACCCGCGCCAATGATCGGCAGGATGGCAAGCGATAGCACAATAATGCCCATGCCGCCCAGCCAGTGGGTGGTGCTGCGCCAAAACATCATGGCGTGCGGCTGATCAAAGTTATCCCCTTCCAGCACGCTGGCTCCGGTTGTTGTTAACCCGGAAATACTTTCAAACACGCTGTTGGTAAACGATTGGAACAAAAATGTGAAACCGTCGGCTTCAATTTGGGATTCGAATACACCCTCAAAAAAAAATGGCAGTCCGCCCACAATGCCGCAGACCATCCACCCGGCGGTGACAATTAAAAAACTGTCGCGCGGCATCAGTTCCATTTCATCCGGGGGAGGTTTGAAAAGCAGTAAACATAACCCGGCGCCAACAATAATGAGGATGGAATAAAACAGCGAATACATCCCGCCGGTTCCAAACCAAAAGCCAACTGCAATGGATGGAAGCATAGCCAGGCTGAAAAAAATCAAAATCCAGCCCAAAATATAAAACACGAGCGAATAGCGCATGAATTTCTCCCATTTTTCACCCGCAACATTGTATTTCACCTATCCGGTGTGGGAAGACATTAATCCCCGTTTCCGCATTCGGCATCACAAACGCGTTTGGTTAGATATAATCAATGCCATCTTAACAGGATTGTGAATTATGGTCATTCAAGAAGGCTCCTTTATTGATTACGTCAAACTGCGCCTCAAAGCGGGCAACGGCGGCAACGGCGCCCTGTCGTTTCGCCGCGAAAAATACGTTCCATTCGGCGGCCCCGATGGCGGCGACGGCGGTGACGGCGGCAGCATCATCCTGCGCGTCAATCCCGGGCTGAATACGCTGGAAAAACTCCATTCGCAGCCTTTTTACGTTGCCGAAAACGGTACGCACGGCGGTTCCAACAACAAAACCGGCGCGTGCGGCGAAGATGTAATCTTAGAAGTTCCTGCCGGAACTGTGGTCTCCAACTCTGCGAACGGCGAACAGATTGTTGATATGGAAAAAACCGAAGGCGAGGCCGTTATCGCGAAGGGGGGGGCAGGCGGCAAAGGCAACGCCTGTTTTGCCACCGCCACCAACCAAGCCCCACGCAAAACCACCCCCGGCAAAGAGGGAGAAGAACTCACCGCGGTGTTCGAACTGAAAGTGGTTGCGGATATCGGTTTGGTCGGATTGCCGAACGCGGGCAAGTCTACACTCATCTCATCCATCACCGGGGCCAAACCGCGCATTGCCAACTACCCGTTCACCACCTTGCAGCCAGTGCTTGGCACCATCAATCTGCCGGATCTAAGCACGATTGTTATTGCCGACATCCCCGGCATCATTCACGGTGCCAGCGAAGGCATCGGCTTGGGGCTGGATTTTCTACGCCATATCGAACGCACCAAAATGCTGATTTACGTGATCGAACTATCGCCTCATGACCCCAATTTACCGGCGCAAACTTACTTCGATTTACAGAACGAATTACGCGCCTATGATGATCAGTTGCTGAAACGGCCTTCGTTTATCATTTTAAACAAGATGGATCTGCTGGAAGATGAAGACGATCTCTCCCTGATCATGGATTCGTTTTTCAGCCAATGCGATGTGCCGGATAAACAAAAGGTGAACATCATTTCCGCGCAGGAAAAAATCAATACGGAAGCGTTTCGACAAAAATTAATTCAGGCCTATCAAAAGGCTTTCTTTCCGGAAGAGAATGCGGCAGATCATGAACGAAGCGGTAAAAGATTTAATCCATTTCAGGCTTAAAGGCGTCAAGCGGGTAGTTGTGAAAATCGGCACCCGCGTAATCGATGACCCCAATACCCACTTTAACCGCCCGGTGATTGAATCGCTGGTGACGGAAATTGCCGCGCTGATGCAAGCGGGAATCGAAGTCATACTGGTGTCATCCGGCGCGGTGGGGTCCGGTCTGCGCTATTTGGGGATCCAGGAAAAACCGCAATCGCTGCATTTGCGTCAAGCCTACGCCGCCGTAGGACAGGGCAGGCTGATGCAGAAATACTCCGAACTGTTTGAGAAACATGACATCAAAACCGCGCAAATACTATTGGCCCGCTCGGATTTAGACCGGCGTGAATCGTATCTCAACGCGCGCGAAACGCTGCTTCATCTTCTCACAATCGGTGTTCTGCCAATCATCAATGAAAACGACACCGTCGCGGTGGAAGAACTGAAATTCGGCGACAACGATTTACTCGCCGCCTTGATTGCCGGTAAGATGGACGCGCAACTGCTCATTTTATTGACCACGGTTGACGGAATTTACAAATCCTTTGACCCAGAAACCAAAACGGGCGAATTGATCGAAATCATTGATGACGCTTCAAAAAACATCGGCAGTCATTTTCATGAAACAATCGATAGCATGTCTTCCGGCGGGATGCGCTCGAAATACGAAGCGGGAAAAGCCGCGGCCGCGAAAGGGGTGCTGGCTGTCATTACCAACGGCTTGAAATCCGCCATTATTAATGCGGTAATGAACGGGACGGCGAACGCGACATGGATGCTGCCGAACAAAAAGCAAATGGCGGCGTGGAAGTATTATTTGGCCTATGCCAAACGCCCTTGCGGGGGGAAATTAACTGTGGATGAAGGAGCCGCGCGCGCGGTTAAAGAGCGGGGCAAAAGCCTGCTGGCTACCGGCATCCATGCGGTTGAGGGGTCGTTTCAAGAAAAAGAACTCGTGCAAATCGTTGATCCCAAAGGATTTGAGATCGCCCGCGGTTTGGTCAACTATTCCTCCACCCAGCTGCGGCAAATTATCGGCCTAAAGACCGAAACCATCAGCGAAAAACTGCACCAAGACCATCCCGCTCCCGTTGTACATCGTGATAATTTAGTCATTCTTTAATACAATGAAAACATTTATGTGATACCTTCATGGTTCTCAATCACAAGGAGAGATACATTGGACGCATATTTTCCGGAAAAACAGTTTTTTCATATTGTCTATTTTTGGGTGAAAGAAGGCACTCCCGCGGAACGCGTTGAACAATTGATTGACGACTGCAAATCGTATTTGGGATCGATCACAACCGTGCGTGAACTGCATGTCGGCATCCCCGCAGGCACCCCGCGCGATGTGGTGGATAACAGTTTTGCCGTCAATTTAATTGTGCGCTTTGACGACAAAGAGGGCCACGATTTCTATCAAGAAATCGATACCCACCAAAAATTTATTGACCGGAACCAAGATATTTGGGAGCGCGTGCAAGTATACGACATGATTGAAAAATAAACTTTATGGAGGAGTTCGATGAAAAGAATGGGAATCGCATTTGCAATTCTGGCATCACTCATGCTATTTGCCAGCACTGCCGTTATGGCGGAAGACTGGCCCCAATGGCGCTATGATTCATACCGCAGCGCCAACTCACCCGAGCAACTACCGGCAAAACTATATCTGCAATGGGTGCGGAAATACCCGCAGTTGGAACCCGTGTGGGACGACCCCCTTAACCTGGATTTGATGCAGTATGACACCCAATATGAACCCATCGTGATGGGTGATAAGATGTTTGTTGCGTCGAACGCGTTTGACCGGGTGGTCGCGCTGAATACCCAAACCGGCGAAGAAGAATGGGCCTTTTACACCAACGGCCCGGTGCGGTTTCCGCCTTCCTCCTATCAAGGCAAAGTCTACATCACCAGCGATGATGGGTATCTGTATTGCGTAAACGCATCCGATGGCACGCTGGTTTGGAAGTACAACAGCGTTTCATCCGACCGCAACATTATCGGCAACGAGCGCTTGGTCTCCACTTGGAGCGCGCGCGGCGGCCCTGTCATCAAAGACGGGATCGTGTATTTCGGGTCCGGGATATGGCCGTTCATGGGTGTGTTTTTGTTTGCACTGGATGCCGAAAGCGGCGAAGAACTTTGGATCAACGACAGCAGCAGTGCCCCCTTCATTAAACAGCCCCATAACTCCCCGTCATTTGCCGGCATTGCCCCGCAAGGCGCTTTGGTTGCCACAGAAGAGCGTTTGCTGGTTCCGGGCGGACGGTCTGTCCCCGCCAGCTTCAATCGTGCCACCGGTGAATTTGAATACTATCAATTGGCCTCATCAGGAAAAACCGGCGGCGCCTTCGTAACCGCGAACGACAACTATTTCGTCAACTATCACCGCGATCATGTCACCAACCTGTATGACATCAAAACCGGAGAGCGGATTCTCGCCGGTCTCGGTAAAGTGCCGGTAGTGGATGGAGAGACCTTTTACTGCAAGGGCGAAACCGTATCCGCAAAGACCGTGGAAATGAAAGAGTTCCAAAAACGAGAAAAAGACGGAGATACCGGTGAATCGAAAATCGTCACCGAAACCAAACCGGATGCCGACACCCATTGGGAAGTGGAAATAGACGGCCAGGGTGAAATCATCAAAGCGGGCAGCCGTCTCTATGTTGGCGGAACCGGTCAAGTCGCCGCCATCGACATCCCCCAAGAGGGCGAAGAACCCACTGTATCTTGGAAAGCCGCAGTGGACGGCGATGTAAAACGCATCGTTGCCGCCAACGGCCAATTGTTTGTTGTAACGCTGGACGGGAAAATCTACGCCTTCGGCGGCAAGGAAAAAGAGCCGGTGCATTATGAGAATGTAGCAAAGTCATTTGACCTTGGTTCCGAAACAGAGGAAAAAGCCGCTCTCATCCTCAACACCATCGGTATTGAAGAGGGCTACGGTCTGGCCTACAACATTAAAGATAGCAATTTGCTTCACGCAATGGTTGAGCAGTCTGACTTATACCTTAGCGTTGTCGAAGAAAACCCAAGCAACATCCTTAAATGGCGCAACCGTTTTGTGGATGCCGGGCTGCACGGCAAGCGCATCTCCTTCAAACCGGGTGCGGTTGATACCTTCAACGCCCCGCCTTATGTGTTCAGCGTAATATACATCGATGCGGCACATACCGCAAAAGATCAACTTTCTACAGATGTGCTCAAAAGCCTTTATGAATCGTTGCGCCCTTACGGCGGCACGATGTACATCTCGAACGCCGGCAATAACGATAGCGTTGCCAACAATCTTAAAGAAGCCGGTTTGGTGAACGCCAACATCATCGCCAACGCGGATTACACCTTGGTGCGCCGCGAAGGCGCGCTGCCCGGTTCAGCCGATTGGACGCATCAATACGGTGACATTGCCAACACCATCAAATCGGATGACCAATTGGTTAAATTGCCGCTTGGGATCTTGTGGTACGGCGGCAGTTCCAACATGGACGTATTACCCCGCCACAGTCACAGTCCGCCCGAGCAGGTGGTAGGGGGCAAAATGTTCATCGAAGGGATGGACAGCCTCAGCGCCCGCGATGTCTACACCGGCCGCGTCTTGTGGAAACGCGCCTTCTCTGACTTAGACAACTTCGGTGTCTATTACGATGAAACCTACAAAGATACACCGCTCGATACCGCTTACAACCAAATCCACATCCCCGGCGCCAATGCCCGCGGCACCAACTATGTGGTTACCGAAGACCGCATCTATTTGGTGAAACAAAACCACTGCTTGGTTCTGGATACCGAAACCGGCAAAGATTTAATGACCATCACTCTGCCGGAATACAGTGATGAAGGCGCCGACAACAATTGGGGCTATGTTGGCGTTTACGAAGATTACCTCATCGCCGGGGCGGGTTTTGTCAGCTATATGGATTACATCGACATTCCCGAAGATATGCGCGAAAAACGCAAAGTGTTTTTGAACTATGACATCAGTTCCAGCAAACGTTTGGTGGTGTTTGACCGCTACAGCGGTGAAAAGCAATGGGATTTTGTATCCGAACTCGGCCTCAACCACAACGCGATTGTTGCCGGAAACGGCCTTGTATATTGCATTGATAAAATGCCCCCAACCGTAACCGAAGCGCTGGAACGCCGCGGTTTGGAATTGCCCGGCACTCCCAGCATCCATGCGTTCGATATAAAAACCGGCAAAGAAAAATGGGGCAATGACGAAAATGTCTTCGGTACCTGGTTGGGCTATTCCGAAGAGCATAACCTGCTACTGCAAGCCGGACGTCCTTCCCGCGATATGCTCTACGGCGAAGAAGGCAACGGCATGATGGCCTATCAAGCAAGCACCGGTGAGAGATTATGGTCAAACGATGCCCGCTATGGCGGCCCCTGCATCCTGCACAAGGATCAAATCATCACCGACCGTTATGCCTATCACTTAACATCCGGCGAGCAGGTCACGCACAAAAACCCGTTAACCGGTCAAGAATCGCCCTGGCAATACCAACGCAATTACGGGTGCGACTATGCCATTGCCAGCGAGAACTTTATGACCTTTCGTTCCGCTTCTGCCGGGTTCTATGATCTCGTAACCGAAGGCGGTACCGGAAACTTCGGCGGATTCAAATCCAGTTGCACGTCAAACCTTATCGTGGCCAATGGCATATTAAACGCGCCGGATTACACCCGCACCTGCTCATGCAGCTACCAAAACCAAACCTCCCTTGCCATGATCCACGACCCGGATGTAGAGATGTGGACCTTCAATGAGTTTGAGTTGGATGATCAAGCCCCGATTCAGCAACTCGGCATCAATTTGGGCGCCCCCGGCGACCGCCGTGCCGATAACGGTACCCTTTGGCTGGATTACCCCGCCATCGGCGGCCCTTCACCGGAACTGCCTGTCACAACCGAACCCGCGGAACCGAAGTATTTTCTCAATCACTCCAGCCGCGTTTCCGGAGCGAAACTGAAATACGTGGAAGCATCCGGCGTGGAAGGTGTACGGAAGATATCGGTCAAGCTGACACCATCGATGGAGCAAACCCAAAAATACACCGTCCGCTTGTTCTTCATGGACCCGGAACACGGCAAAGCGGGCAAGCGGGTATTTGATGTTGCGCTGCAAGGCAAAACCGTTATTGAAGGATTGGATGTAGCCAAAGAATCCGGCGGGCTGCGCACCGGCATCGTGAAAGAGTTTAAAGATGTTGAAGTGGCAAAAGAATTGGCGCTGGAATTCAACCCAACCACCGGCAGCGAAGATCAAGACGCGGTCTTGTGCGGTATCGAAGTCATCGCAAATAACAAAATCGCACAAAATTAATTTCTGAACGGAAGCTTTAGCATTAATACCAAGTTACATATAAAAAGTGAGTTATCTTTTACACAACCATACGGGGTGATGAACCCAGTAGGGTGGGCTCAAAGCGAAGCGTAGCCCACCATGACCATCTTTGCTCACTCTATTTTATCTAACATTCTCATTGCAACTTGGTATAAGAAGTGTTTGCATTAAATAGGCAGGGGCACGCCGCAACGTGCCCCTGCTGTTTTTACTATCCACTCGTCACTTGTCACTCGTCACTGAATCTCAAAACATCATGCGCGGCTGCCAAGACCGGGCTTGCGCGTCCCAACTCAGCGCAAGCCCGTCTTGGGCACAAAACACATTCCCAGAGTACCACTGCGAGGCGATCTGCCGTATTTCTTCTTCCGTTCTCGCTTCCATTTCCGGGTAGAAATGCACCAACAACAGATTTTTCGCGTTGGCTTCGCTGGCAACTTCCGCCGCTTCCTTGAGGGTTAAATGCATGGGATGGGTGTTGTCTAAAAAACTGGCTTCGGTCACAAGCAAATCGGTACCGTGAAAATTAGAAGATAACGATTCAAAGTAGCGGGTGTCGCTGGTAATGGTTACCTTCACTCCATCTTGGGTCAAAATGTTGACCCCGATAGTTCCTTCCATGTGTTCGACGTAAAAAGGAGTAACTTGCAACCCGTCAACAAAAAACGATTGCCCCGGTTCAATGATATGAGGGATATAGATCTCTTCAAAAATCCCCTTGAAACCGGAACTGTCAATCAGGTTTTGAATTTCCGTTTTGGATTCTTCGGTTAAATAAACATGCACCGGATATCCCGGGCTATAGCCGGGTGTGTATTTCCAAGCGACTATATGGCGGGCCAAATCAACGGTGTGGTCGTGGTGGCCGTGGGTGATCACCAAATGAGAAATCGAATCCAAGACCGAGCGGATATCGCCTTCTACTTTACACCGATGGTAGATTGCCCCATTGCCCATATCAACTTGTAGGCGGGCGTTGCCGTCTACAAACTCATAGCTGCTTTGCAGAGAGCGGTTTGACGATACCGAGCCGCATCCATACACCCTCCACTCCGCCATCCTTCTTCTCCTTAACCATAATAATCGTCACAGCGATACAGAAAATTAACACAAGTATAGTGTTGCATTTTCATGGTATAAATTCAATAGTCTGCATCGAATTAAAATAAAAGATTTGAAAGAGACCGGTCGAAATTCTTTTATTTCAAATCAAACAATAACAGTTCAGCAGGTTGGTTAATTTTGATAGCGATTTTGGACTCATCTTCAATCTGTACGCCATCTCCTTCTGTAAGTGTCTGACCGCTGAGTAATACCTCACCCGCAATGACATGAAGCCATCCCGCTCTGCCGTCTACAAAATCAAAGGTTGGAGTCGATGCCGTATCAAAGCGGCCGCCCCATATCTTGGCATCTTGATGAATGTGAATCAAACCGTCATCTTTGAACCCGGAAGCAAACAAAATCCACTGATTGGGGTTGGAATCCAAATCCACTTTTTGCTGATCGTATTCCGGCTCAATCCCTTTCTCATCCGGAAATATCCATATCTGCAAGAAATGGGTGCTGGTTTCGCTGGATGGGTTGTATTCGCTGTGCGTGATGCCCGAACCGGCGCTCATCTTTTGAATTTCACCCGCTTGAATCGTCGAACCGTTCCCCATGCTGTCTTTGTGCTGCAACGAACCCTTCAGCACATAGCTGATAATTTCCATATCGCGGTGAGGGTGCGTCCCGAATCCTTTGCCGGCGGCAATACGATCATCGTTGATGACACGCAAGGCGCGGAATCCTTTATGCGCCCGGTCTTGATAGTCTCCAAATGAAAAGGTATGGCGGCTGTCCAGCCAGCCCCAGTCGGTACGACCTCTGTCTTTGGATCTTCGAATGACAATCATAATCTATCTCCTTATTATCGTCAAAAGGATATTCGTTTAAACATATAATATCAAAAAAAGAGCGCCCTTCAAGGGTTGCATGTTCTTGAAATCAATCGTTGGTTCATCAAAATGACAAACAAGTACCGCCGTTACAATGAAAAAGAAGTATCCATTGATTGAGGGCTTTTATGTCATCAACTTATGATGAGCGCAAAGCGTTTACCCGTTCCTGCACAGTCGGATGCGAATAATAGAACGCGCTGTAAAGCGGGTGGGGTGTGGGATTGCCGAGGTTGGCTTTTTCGATGGTTTGCAGGGCGGTAATCATCGGTTCGGATTGGTTCATCAGTTCTTTGGCGAAGGCATCGGCTTCGTATTCGTGTTTGCGCGAGATGTAATTCTCCAGGGGATTCAGCCAGAAGGTAACTAAGCCGCCTAGAAATGAAATCAACAGCAAGCCGGTAGCAATGTTTCCGGGTTCGAATCCAAAGGCTTCAAACAGCCAGGGCTGCTGAATCAATTGATACATAACATACAGTTCTACCAACAGCAAAACGCTCATCATGAGCATTCGTTTCAGAATATGCTTTTTCTTGAAGTGCCCCAATTCATGCGCGGTGACGGAAACGATTTCATCTTCACTGAGTTGTTCCATCAGTGTGTCGAATAACGCAATCTTCTTGTATTTGCCCAAGCCACTTAAAAAGGCGTTCAAGTGAGTGGAGCGTTTGCTGCCATCCACCTCGCTGATGCTTTCGAATTCGACCCCTGCCTGTTGCGCTATGTCTTGCAGACGTTGTTTCAGCGATTCATCCTTCAACGGAGAAAACGTATTAAACAATGGCATAATCCAATTGGGGGCGATGATCAATATCATGAACTGATAGCCGATCAACACCGCCCATACCCACAGCCACCAGGTGTCCGGGATCAGAGTAACTATCCACAAAATCAAAACCAATAAGGGATACAGTAAGATAACCGCCAGCATCAGGCCGAGAAAGCGGTCCCACCACCACAAGGACTGCGTGGTTTTGTTAAAACCGAACTTCTCTTCCAGCACAAATTGACGGTACCAATCCAACGGCAGTTCGGACGCGCTGATAATGAGCGGCACAGAAAACAAAATGAGCGAACCGCTCCAAATAGAAGCGCCCAACACGGCATCCAAGTATTGGAAGTAGAAAGGCAAAACCCCGCTGAAGAGCGCGAGGGCCAATATCACCGTACCGTATGTGAAATCGATATAGGCGAGTTTGCTTTTGCCTTGCAGATAGGCGAGCGCCTTATCTTTTTCTTCCCACGAATAATGCGGTGTATCGTTTTTGTTTTCTTTGGCGGCGGACTCGGCGTATGTCACATTCAGTCGTTCCAACCAAATCCGTGTCCCCCAATTGAGGATGAGCAAAATGACGGTTATAGATATAATCATTGACATTGCGTTTCTTTTTTCATGTTCGGTCTTGTGTGTACGGTAGTGGAGGGAACGGCCGTATCAACCCCGCGTGATCAATTTTTTTGCGCGGGCCAAAAAGGCCATGCGTTTTTCCGGTTCGTTTGTGGAACCGGATTTGGCTTTTGGTTTGGGGGGCGGCTTTTTGTGTTGCTCCTGCTTCATGGTCGCCACCAATTCTTCCAAGAACGCGATCATTTTTTGGATGGCCTCGAGCTGCTGCCGTTTGGTGTTGAGTTGATTGTTGAGTTTGTTTAATCCCCCGGCCAATTTCTTGAGCTGCGCTTTGCTGGTGATTTTTTCTTTGGCATCCACTTCCTCCATATCGATGATGGAACTGCGCAGGATGTTGTAGGCTTGCTTGATGGCATCCACGGTTTTGGGACCGGCTTTGGGTTTGAGTTCCAAATAGTGCTCTTTAATAAATTCTTCCGAATAATCGGTAAACATATCGCCCAATTCGCATTCTTTTTCCATCACGCTTTTTTGGCATTTGAGTTGGGCGTGTGAGGATTGAAAATATTCGGTCATTAACAGTTTGACCTGTTCTTCGGGTGTTTCTTCTTCGCTTTCCATCAGTTTGGCGATTTTCTTTTTGAAACCGTTCAGTTCTAAAGCATAATTGGCGCTGAGCTGTTCGCGGCGTTCCAAAAAGCGGTTGGTTTCGCCGCGGTCCATTTCATCGTAAGCAATACCGGGAGAATCAACCAGCCAGTCGGAAAACTGGCGGGAAGAACTAATCGATTCCAAACAAATGGAATACCGTTTGTCTCCACCACTAGCCAGTTCGTTCAGAAGCTGCTGTTCTTCTTTGGATCGTATTTTCCGTTTGGAAAGATCGGCAAAGGTATTGGAGATATGTTCGCACACAACTTTCCCGTTCACATAGCGAAGGGTTACCTCGCTGCGCTTCACCCCGGGATTCGCTTTGAGAAACTGCGTGATAATTTCGTCTTTAAACTGCTCGGAAGCTTCTTGAAAGTCTGCGCTCGCCATTTACCAACCTTTAAGGAATAGCCGCATATCAAAGTAGAAAAATGCCTGCGAAAGTATTCTACAAAATACATTAAAACATCTTTATGTGCAGATCATAATAGTATGACCTACCCAATCTTTAAAAATTTAATCTGTAATAATTCTTTACATAGATGGTTGTTCTAAAAAAATCTTAAACTCTATAGAGCATTTAAAGTTATCATTGTTTAAACAAAATATCAATGGTTTTTTCAAAAAATGTTGTTCTGTTCTTCTCTGTTTTTTTCCAACACTTGCTGTCATTGATGTTACACATTCCCAGGAATTTCATTCAGAAGCCATTTTCACATCTTGGGAATTAAACCTTTCATTCACTTTTACAACAGGAACGGATTATGCTAAAACATAAAATTTACAGATGATCCAGTTCAATATCAGAAAAATAAATGGGGGATCGTATGTCTGATAACAATAAACAAATCAAACTGCCCGCCCGTGAATCGTGGAGCACAAAGGTTGGGGTGATCCTAGCGGTGGCGGGAAGCGCGGTCGGTTTGGGGAATTTTTTGCGCTTTCCGGGGCAGGTTGCCGATAATGGCGGCGGCGCCTTTATGGTGCCCTATTTTTTGGCCTTTTTACTTGTTGGTATTCCCATTTGCTGGGCCGAGTGGATTATGGGCCGCCGTGCCGGCCGGCTGTCCGGACTTTCTTCCTCCCCCGGGATCTTCAGCGTATTAACCCACGGGTCTGTTGCGCGGTATTTTGGGGCCTTGGGTTTGTTTATTCCGGTCGTGATTTATATGTATTATGTGTATATCGAATCGTGGTGTCTGGCGTATGCCTGGTATATGCTGCAAGGCGCGCTGAACTTGGATGCGCAGGGCAGTGAAGCGTACAGCCAGTTCTTTAATGAATTTAATGGCAGTACGACGGACACCTCCGAATATTTCTCTTCTATCACCACAGCGTATACATTTTTTATTATTACGTTTTTTATAAACTTTATCATAATTTACCGCGGTCTGTCAAAAGGGATTGAAATTTTTTGCAAATACGCGCTGCCTCTGCTGGTTGTTATGGCTATCATTATTGTGATTCGGGTGTTGACGCTCGGCGCCAATCCTGAGCAACCGGAACAGAGTTTCATCAATGGGTTGGGCTTTATGTGGAACCCGGACTGGTCACAATTGGGGAACGCCCAGGTTTGGATTGCCGCCTGCGGACAGATTTTTTTCTCCCTCTCCGTCGGTTTCGGTGTAATCGTGACCTATTCAAGTTATTTAAAGAAAGATGATGATGTCATTCTTTCGGGATTAACCGCCAGCGCGACCAATGAGTTTTGTGAAGTGGTTTTGGGTGGCCTGATGGTCATTCCCGCCGCGTTTATCTTTTTAGGAGCGAGCCAAATGCAGGTGGTGGCGGGGCAAAGTTCCTTCAGCATCGGCTTTGTGACCATGCCGCAAATCTTTGGAATGATGCCGGGCGGGCAATGGTTTGGCACGCTGTTTTTCTTTTTGCTCTTTTTGGCGGGTGTGACATCATCGCTATCGATGCTGCAGCCCGCGATTGCTTTTTTTGAAGAAGGCTTTGGCATGAAGCGGCACGGTTCCGTAGCCATTTTAGGAATCATCACCTTTTTGGGCGCCAGCTTTGTGATTCTTTCTCCCGGATTGGATGTGTTGGCCGCCATGGATAATTATGCCGGTACGGTCGCCATCCCGATACTGGCGTTGGTGGAAGTGTTAATCTTCGTGTTCGTCTTAAACGTCGATAAAGGGATGGAAGAAGCCCAACTGGGTTCGGATATGAAACTTCCCAAGATATTCAAGTTTATCATCACCTTTATCAGCCCGGTCTTTTTACTGGTAATCATCGGATCATGGTTCTGGCAGCAATACACAAAATATGTGGTGAATAGAACCGAAATGCCCTCGATGGAATTTATATCTTTAATGGGCATGATTGCGTTTTTTGTATTATTGTTGGTGCTGCAAACAGCCGCATGGCCGCGCATGAAACGGCAGTATGAAGCATACAAAAAATTGCTGCCCGAAGACGATTTAACCTAACTGTAATGAATGAAAGCGGGGAACAAAATGAATATTTACGGCTGGATCATGTTTATCGTGGCAAACGCCGCGGTGATTTCGCTGCTGGTGTTTTGCTTCAGCAAGGTGTTTTCGTTGGAGCAAGAGCACATGCACTCAACCCTGGATATCGATACCAAAGACACGGACGAAGAAGAGTAGTTTGTACTCAAAACCACTTGCTACTTGCTACTTGCCACTGCCTCTGAATTTCCATGCGGCCAGCACTTCGCGTTTGCCGGGGATTCCAGGCCGCTTCTCGACTGTAAAGCCGAGTCGCTTCATGATGCGCCTGACTTCTCCATTTACGCTATAGGTGCTTAATCCTCCACCATCTTTCAGCGCGTTGTAGAGTTTGGCGATAAACGGTTCCGACCAAAGTTCCGGATTGTTGGCGGGGCTGAATGCATCCAGATAGACCCAATCGAAATGGTTAACGGGCAATTGCGTCTCTAATGCCTCACCGATAATCAACTGCAAGTTTATGGATTGGGTTATAGGAAGGTTGTATGAATATTCCAAAAGGGGTTGAGAAAGCTGCTCTCTTGCTTTTATAAAGGTTTCGACAATCGGCTTTGAAGTGAGTTTATCGTAGCGCAATTGCTGAAACACATCCGCCGGGAGCAGGTCTTTCTCTAAAGCCACATACTCCAGTTCCGCTTTATTTTCCATGAAAGTGTTGGCCGTGACAAAGAAGTTTAATCCCGCGCCAAAGCCGGCTTCCAAAACGCGCCGTTTTTTCGCGAACGTGTTATCGCCATACGTTTCCAGCATGGGGGCAAGAAAAATATCCCGCGCCTTCAAAAACGCCCCGCCCCGGCAGTGATAGTTTTCTTGGTACGCCTCGCTGTAGAGCGTGAGGGAGTTGTCATCTGTGGGTATGGGGTTCATCTGTTTTCGGAAAAATTGTATTTTTTTTATGATGCCATTGTGATTCTGCGATATTGTCCAGTAAAGTCTTCATTAATGAAAAGAGGAGTAAAAACTTGAAACCCATTTATTTTTTGGTACTGTTTTTTTGCTTTTTCCGTGTTATTTCAACATCATTTTCTCAAAACGGTAATATTTTATTGGTTCCAGAAGAGTATCCATCGATCCAAGCAGCAATAGACCTGAGTGTAGAGAAATCTGTGATTTCTATTGCCCCAGGTGAATATTTTGAACGTGTCCGGATTTATGAAAAATCGATCACTCTTATTGGAAGAGATTCAAATACACCATCCATGATAAAAGCAGCTGAGATTCTTGGACCGTCCGCGGAGAATGATACACCTATTATTCACATCAATAATAGTACAGTACGTATAGAAAACTTATGTGTTTCATCCTTTATTGTTTCGAAAACGGTTTTGGTTGAAAAAGCGGATGTGGAATTTGTAAAATGTGAGATCACAGGGAGCGAAACGCAAAGTGCATTTGGACATACTTTAAATCCTTCGCAACCGGCTTTGTATTTATTGGGGGGCGAACAAAATCAAATACATGTTCATGATTCCGTTATTCGTGGAGGAGACAACTCTGAAAAAGAAACGTTAGGTGGTACAGCAATCATGATAAATTCATGCACGGAAACGGTATTGCATTTCAAAAATTCTACCGTTATTGGAGGTCATGGAACTTCTGATTCAGAGGCGGGACGATCATCAACCAACCCTGGCGGACCTGCATTACATATTCAAGATTCAAACCAACTTTCCATCCAAGCAGAAAGTACCATTTTTCAAGGAGGACAAGGTGCTGGAAGTATAGAAATGCGTGGCCATGGTTCAACGGGAGCCGGATATACCTTTTCGGGCAAGGATGGTGGAAATGCCTTTATTGCTGACAATTCCTCCGTGTCCATAACGGATGGTCAATTTATTGGTGGAAATGGCGGTGATGGCTTTCGTTATTATTCTGATTTTGCAGAAAAATGGGTGATTGGTGAACCCGGCTTAGGCGGCTGCGGCATTCAAATTCTGAATGACTCAGTTGTGGAACTTGAAAACGCTAGAATCACTGGTGGAAAAGCGGGGGCCACGAATGATTCAGCAGCAGAAGCCGTTTGTGTGGAAGCGAGTTCAATTTACCGCCATACCGTTTCAACCATTATTCGTGAATGGTCGGCGTATTAGAATTCTTGTTTCGCTTGGTATTCAGTTGTTTTAATTCTTCTTGAATTTCTTGATGACGTTTTTCCCAATACGCAACACGCTCTTCCGTTGAAAGACCCTTCAACTTTTTATGAATTTTCAATGACGCTGCTCTTTTCATGTCAATACAATCAAACGTTTTCTTCATCAGTCATGATCTCCAAAGGGGAATATATGGATAATGTTCGATAGTGATTTGCCGTATTAACAGCATTATACAATCCAATTCTTCGAAAGTTAACAATATGTTTGAAATTCCAACTTAAAAGGATTTGACAATTTGAAGTAGGTCAGCCGCTTGAAGAGAAATTTCCCCTCCCAAAGGTG
>CAYVAZ010000075.1:16050-17253 GCA_964449065.1 uncultured bacterium | reverse complement strand
GGCTCGGCGGGAGCCTCGCCCTCCTAGGGCTTGCTTCGTGAGTGGGGGGGTATGCTTCGTTTTGAGCCCATTCTATGAATTTGCAGGCTGGAAGCCTGCACCACAATGAAGCCTGCACCACAATGAAGCCTGCACCACAATGTTTGACTTTTTGCCGGTTCGTCAACACTAAAATGGAGTAATACAGCAGCAATTATCTATAATACGTTGGTTTGGATCAACCGACATCCACCTATCCGAAAGTTCAATATCCATCATTCAAACCGTATTGGTTGAGCAGCATTGAAGTATTTCGATACACATCTCCAAACTCACAGCAATTTAACTTAGATTCCCTTGACTTGGGCTACCTCATCAATAAGCTGCGTAACAGAGTCTAACAGTTTCACTACAAATGCATTGTTATAGATGTAACTATTATCATTTACCTAGAGGAGGTATTACCAATGGCTTATGAACTACCCGCATTAGATTATGGATTTGACGCTCTTGAACCGCATATCGACGCCAAGACTATGGAAATCCATCACGGCAAGCACCATCAGGCCTACATCACCAAAGTGAATGCCGCGATTGAAGGCACGGGATTGGAATCCAAATCCATCGAAGACTTGATCGCCGATTTAAGCGCTGTTCCTGAAGACAAACGCGCCGCGGTGCGCAACAACGGCGGCGGCCACGCCAACCACACCTTGTTTTGGAAGGTCATCGGCCCCAACGGCGGCGGCCAGCCTACCGGCGATTTAGCAGCCGCGATCGATACCGAATTGGGCGGCTTTGACAAGTTCAAAGAAGACTTCAGCAACGCGGCCGCAACCCGCTTTGGCAGCGGTTGGGCCTGGTTGAGTGTTGATGGCGGAAAATTGATCGTCGAAAGCACCCCCAATCAGGATTCACCCATCATGGAAGGCAGAACTCCCATCCTCGGCATCGATGTGTGGGAACACGCCTACTACCTGAACTACCAAAACCGGCGTCCCGATTACATCGCGGCGTTCTTCAACGTCATCAACTGGGATGAAGTCGCCAAACGCTATACCGCCGCCAAAGGATAAACGCTGTACAGAAAATTCCATACAACGGGCAAGGGCGGATTTCGACTGCTCTTGCCCCTTTGTCCTTCTCTTACATTTGACCTTCGCTGCCACCACAAATCCAGGCAATCACAAATCCATATCTTCACAAATCCATATCTTCACAAAT
>CAYVAZ010000075.1:0-15950 GCA_964449065.1 uncultured bacterium | reverse complement strand
ATCCTGTAAACCCCTGAATCGTCCTTCAAAAAACTGGGTTAAATTGACAAATGATAATGAACAATTGATAATTATCCATAGTCAAATATTTCTTAAACCTGATAACGAACAATTGGTACAAAACGGAGTGTTTCATGAAACAAAAAAGGGATATGGAAAACGAAATTCCAGAAGAGTGGCGTCAATTTGAAGCCGAAGCGGCGTATGCCGAAAGCATGTTTCACAGAAGTATGGGGGATATGGATGCATGTATCGCCTCTGTGAAGCAGTCACTGGAAATTAAGCCGGACTATCCCCCTGCAATAATGACCATGGGAACCATTGAATATCAATTAGGCAGAAAAAAGGAAGGAATCCGTTTGTTCATGTCTTTGCTTTCACTGCCGGATGAATATGAAGAACTTTGTGAGGTCATAGACGAGGCAGGGGATTTCCTTATTAAAGTAAAGAAATACGCGGAAGGGCTTGAGTTATATGAAGCGGCGGTTCGCCGGTTTCCGGACCGGGCATTCCTTTATCAGGGACTCGCTTGCTGCGCCGGCAACGAAGGGATGTTTGATAAGGCGGTTGAAGTATCGCGGAAGGCAGTGAAGCTGGAACCGGATTCCCAAAAACTGATAAACGATCTGGGATGGAGTTTGCTTGAAGCTGGGCGGCTTGAGGAAGCAGAAGAAACATTGCAAAAAGCGGTTGAGATGGACCCCTCTGATAAACTGGCACGCGAGAACCTGCGCCTCTGTAAAGAGGCACGCTCAAAGTGATTAGCGGGAGAAGAATTTGAGGTTTTAGATAGCGATTGGCGTGCAAATGAATATCTTGTAGCGGATGCAAAACAGTTATAACATCACCTAAACCTGTAAATTTGAAAACGGAATATTGGTGCCTTATTATGTGCCAAAGCCGGCAAAGCATTCTCAACCGGAACTGCATAGGTGAATAAATAGATGAGAAGAAGTACAACTTTGATGAACTCATATTTTTGGGATAGTCAACCAAATTTAAATTGTTACATTATAAGGATTTACGCTTGGTACGATTTACCTATTAATTCGAACTCTTCAGTATCTTCTTTTTCTAATTTTGATTTTACTTCTTCAAATCGTCTAACTATTTCCGGTGTAAAGAATCTTTCTCCACACTTCAAACATACTCCAGCTTGTACATGCAATTGAGCTGTATTACCACCTCCATGCAGCAACTCTGTGACTTCTTTTACAGCGACCTCACCGCAACAGAGCACACAACAATTAGTAAATTGAGACATGATTACTTTCCTTTTCTCACCCGCCGTTTCAACTGCGCTTTATGAATGTTTTGCGGCACCAACTCCTCCGGCGGTACCGTTTCAAACCATTTACTATCCTCTTTTGTGATGGATTCTTGCTTGGTATGCAGCCCCACCAAATTCATTGACCATGGCCCAAAATTCTCACGCGGATACTCTACCGGTTCATCCGAACGGATGTTCCAAAATGTCCCCCATGCCGCGCAATGTTTCCCCAGAGCGGCGCCACCGCCGCAGCGCCAGATGTTGGTTCCCTTGCCCACAACGATATTGGTAAACACATTGGCATACGGCACCCGCTTATGATGATCGAATGATAGATTCTCTCCCTTGCCGTTGGATATCACATTCCCGGCACAATGGCTCACGCTGATATCATGAATAAACGTTGTGCGGTAATCGAAATCCGTATACAGGTTATCGTCATCGGAGATATAGATGCCGTGATGCCCGGTATCGCCGCGCGAATCACCGGGACGGTTGGATTCAAACAACACGCCTTCTACGGTGCAAAAACGCCCGCTCATAAACAACCCGCTGTCGGCATGTTGAACGCGGATGTTCCGCACCCATGAATGAGCTACATCACTAAACGCAACCGGATTCATTCCCAACTCGGTAAAATGCCCTTCATACGGTTTCACAGGATACTCAAATGTCAGGTTCTCAATTCCCACTTCACTCACAGACGGATTAAACGCATGAACGGCAGGCTGCCATTCATCCCGAATATCACTCCGTAGCGGCCGTTCTAGGCGAATCCGATTGCCATCAATCTCAAAAATTCTTGCCGTCAGCGATGTTCGTGTTCTCCCTCTCAACTTTTCTGTCTTTCCGGGGTCACCGGTATACAAATGAACCGCAAGCGAATTCTCACTGGTATCTTGCTGGCGAACATCCACCCACTGCCCCGCTTTCAATCCCTCTGTTGAGGAAAGCGTAATCCACTCATCCCCACGCTTGGCAGGCTTGGTGATTTTGGATAATTCTTTTGATCCATAGTTCCCTTTCGCCCACAAAAACCCGCCGGACCAGGCGTAGTTCGATGTCTTCCGTCCTCCGGTTGTCGCCCCCCAATTGGGACGGATTTCTTGCAAAGGCTTGGGAAAATACAAAATTACGCCATTGCGTGATTCCCCCCGCAATACGATATTCGATTTCGAGATATCTATAATTTCCGTGATGATGTATTTGCCGTCCGGGATGAATACCGCTCCCTCTACTGTGTCTTCGATGGCTTGGATAAACGCAGCGCTGTCATCTTCCCCGTCATTTGGAACAGCGCCATAATCTGTGACCTTTGCGGTCACGGGCACATCGGGAATCTCTTTCTCCCCATGGTGATACCCTGCCCAAGACACATCAGGCAGCCGGCTGGTTGGCGACCAGAGTTCCCCTCTCTTCCCCCACAGTTTGGAGTATTCGCTTGAATAGCAAGGGATGGCAGTCAAATTTAGAAAAAGCCATAAAAGTATGATTGCTGAAGTAGATTTCATCTTTTCACCTTTGGTTATGTTATTGATTTATCATATCATTTAATATCACATGAATAAACCAATGTTTATTTTCATTTGCACCTCATTGGATTATAATCGTTTGTGAATCATCGAAACACGATTGGGAAAGCACCGATGAACCATCAAATTAAATCAATTGTAGAGAAGCTGAAATCTGAGTTGGTTGATTTATACAAAGACCGTCTAGAAAATCTGTTTTTATTCGGATCCCATGCTAGAAACCAAGCAGATAATGAATCCGATATAGATGTATTGGTCGTCTTGAAAGATGAGACCGACCCCAATGTGGAGCGAGAACGAACAATTGAAATCGTATCTGACCTGTCTTTGGAAAATAATGTCGTCATTGCATGTATATTCATGGGAGTAGAAGAATATGTGGCGAAAAACAATTCTTTACTTCGAAATATAAATCAGGAAGGAATATCTATTTGACACCGGAACAAAAAGAACTTGTTCAAAAAGCTGCCAACAGTCTAAAGGCAGCAAATATTTTATTGGCTGAAGGTTTCCCAGGTTTTGCTGTTTCAAGAGTATACTATTCTATGTTTTATATAGCTACAGCTTTTTTAGTAGGTGAAGGGTTATCCTATTCAAAACATTCGGGAACGATTTCAGGTTTCGGTCAGCACTTCATCAAAACGGGAAAGATACCGAAACACTTTCACCGCTATTTGATTCACGCTTTTGAAGCAAGACAAGATGGTGATTACGCACCTGAAGAAGTAATTTCAACCCAAGCTGCCTACAAAATTATCCATCATGCCCATGAATTTGTTGATTTAGCCAATGAGAAAATTAAGTAACTGCTGTTACGCATTCATTACGATATGCATATTATTTGAATTATTCGCTACATCTAACGCCCTCGCACACGGGGTTGAGCTTTACCCACAACTATTATCAGTGTGTTGCCCTGTGTTATGTTAGGGTGCCCATTTGGGGCTTTTTTTTCATCATTTAAAGCGATGTCGCCAAAAATGTGTTCGGATTGGAATGAACTGTACTTCCGGCTCGGCGGGAGCCTCGCCCTCCCAAGGCCCGCATTGTAAGTGGTGAGGCAGAACAGCGAGACCCACTCTACAGGCTGAATAGTATGCTGAACAGTATATAGTAGCAGGCTGGAAGCCTGCACCACAATTTTTGACTTTTTCCGGTCAGTCATTTCCCGGCTGGAAGCCGATGCTACCCGGTTTCTATCATATGTGGTCGCAACTCCCTCTGTGTCTCCCCAAAACTTGGGGGAGAAGATATTGCGTTTTCAAATTTGATTGCTTATATCAGTGACAATAATCTTTAATCCACTCCACATTCATTACGTCATGCTTGATTGTTTTGCCAGTCCCCGCTTTATCTTGATAGGTATAGGTGATGTGAATATTCCCATCCCGGCTTTGGATCATCGACGGATACGCGTAATAATGCTCGGTACCGATATGCCGCTTCCACTTCCAACTCTCCCCCTCATCGTCGGATAACGCAACCGCCATCGAACCGCGGTCGTGTTCTGTATCGTTGTATATCATTGCCCAATGCTTGCCATCATCCAGCGCGATCACTTCAAGGCTGGAACTGGGATTGGGAATATCCGTTTCTTCCATCACGCTCCATGATTCACCCAAATCATTGGATACGCTCATTTGCACCCGGCTGGGCGGCGGCCCGGTTTCACGCATATAGGCAACGATGTCGCCATTGTCTTTTTGCACAAACGTGGGCTGAATCCCCGCCAAGCCCACTATTGGTTTGCTGGTTTGCCAGGTTGCCCCATCATCGACCGAAATCATCGCCATCGAAAAGTTAAAGCCGTCTGAATATACGGGCAGCAAAATCCGTCCACTCTCAAGCTGCAAAGGATGAATCCGCGTCATCCACCCTTGCTGCCGCTTTTCTTTATCCCGCGCGGCCTCTTGCAGCATGCGCGAATAGGGATGCGCGTACTCCGCCCACATCGGTTCGGGCGGTGCCAGTTCTTCAAACGCTCTCTCTACTTCATCAACAAATTTTTCACCCGGAATTGGTATAATAACATCCTGCCAATCCCACTTTGGAGCACCATCCCCTTCATAGTCCAGTGTGGTTTTGTATTTGAGAACACTGTATTCCCACCGGTTGGCACGCACGGCAACCCAAAACATCCACAATGAATTGTTGCGGTCCAAAAACAACACGGGATTGCAATCGGGCAGGTGTGGTGTATCCGCCATGAGGAATACACCGCTCCATTCGGTTTCACCTTTCTTCATGCGCGAACCGAGAATTTTCACATCATTCGCCTTGCGCTCTCCGCTGCCGTGGAACCACGCAGCCAGCAAATCCCCATTGGGCAGTTCCACAATGCTGCTGCCATGTACATGCTTATCCTGCAGCGGAAAGATCATTTGAGATCGGTATTCAGACTCAGCAAATAATGGAGATACGACCAACATCATAAAACTCAGCATAACCGTTTTGTTCACCATATCCGTAATGTTCCCTTCTCCGTATGTTGGATTTATGTTATTTTATCCGTATTACGTTTATCTATTTCGTAATATAGGTAAACTATATCTTAATCAATAGGAGTATCATATGCGTATACTTTCGTTTCTAACAATGTGTTGTGCGGCAACTCTGTATGCTTCCAGTGCCACAATAACCATTCAATCACCGGATAATAGTAATGCAAGAGATGGAAATATAACCCTGACGGAAGCCATTCTCATTTCCAATGGAGAATTAAGCGTTGATACACTGGACGCGGATGAACAAGCGCTGGTGGATGGCACCCCTGGAGAAAACGATGCAATCCAATTCAACATCCCCGGAGATGGCCCGCATGAAATCGAATTGCCATCCGGCGTTGGTGCGGTCGAAGGCACCCTCGGCTTCCCTCCCATCCGCGGCAACGGGACGATTTTGGATGGATACTCTCAACCCGGTTCTTCTCCCAACACCAACAGCATACTGGAACCGAATAACGCAAATATACAAATTGTCATCTCCGCGCTCACATCCAATACCAACTCCGATTTTGATATGTTGGCCATTTTAGGCGATAACGTAAAGGTGATGGGGATTTCATTTGTTGGCGATCAATTTGCAGCCGGCGCCGCGAATTATGGTGTCAATTGGCGCGGCAGCGCAACCGGCGGGCAAGTCGCGGGATGCTGGGTTGGTATTCATCCCGACCAGGAAACCATTGGCAATATGGAAATCGGTGTTGGTGTATGCTGCGGTACCGGAGGCGGTCACATTATCGGAACCAATGGCGACGGTGTTGACGACGTTCATGAATTCAACGTAATTGCCGGGCATAACGTCAATACCATCATCGAAGAAGCCCCGAATTGCCGAATCTCCGGCAACTTCATCGGCATCATGCCGGACGGGCTGACTCCCGCCACCGATTTTATCATCGTCAACATCACCGAAGGCGATGCGGTAGAAGGCGCCGGGATGCCCAACACCATTGTCGGCACCAACAGCGATGGTGTATCCGATGAGTTGGAACGCAACATCATCGGCGGGATGAACAATGACGTTCTCTCGTTTTGGGGGGATCATTCCGGATTGGTAATTGCCGGCAACTATATTGGCGTTGGGATAGACGGCGAAACCGCTATCCCCAATGACAGTTTTTTCCGCATGTTTGCCGATATTGAAGATTTACGAGTCGGCCCGGATTTTGATGGGAATCAGGATGAATTGGAGAGCAATATCATCGCCAATACACAAACTCTCTTCTTCGGGTATCAGGCCAGTAACAATTTTGACCAATTCGGCCTGTTCGCACTTCGTGGGAATACGATGTTTAATAATTCTCTGCAAGGCGATGGACTGAGCGGTTCGGCATTCGGGCGGTATCTTATTTCAGAAGACCCCGAAGATTTCCGTCCCGTTTTAAATCCGGATGAAACCACATCATCCATGATCGCCGGCACATTGCCCATCACAACAGACGATCCGGATGTGAATTCCGTTGAAGTGGATTTATACCTTGCCGATCCGAACAATTTGGAAAGACCGCAGGGGATGGTATACATCCAAACCTTTGTGGACGATTCCGCCGAAGACATGAATAACACACCGGGCGAGTTTGCCTTTCAAGTCAGCAATTTCGATACGGCAGGACTCTCTGATGAGTTATATTTAACCGTAGCGGCAAACGCCATCGAAGCAAATGGAACAGCAACCAGTTTGTTTTCTATACCTGTGAGAGTAGACGCGCCAACAGGCTTTGTTGATTGGGCGTTGTATTAAACCGGAATCCACAATGGTTATTTAAAAAGGGGGATAAATTGCTTATCCCCTTTAAATATTTTTTCTGCATTATCCGAACTATTTCTGCTCAACCATCTTCTTGATTACAGGCTTGTATTCGGAAAAATAGTCCTCAATCACATCGAGGCTGAATGAGCGTAGGATGGATGTTTTCGGCTCACGCGCCAGCAAAAATTCAAACGAAGTCTCTATTACCTTTTCCACCGGAAACTTGTCAACATCCAGCATTTTCAAATACTCATTATCCACAGAAACGTTATGATGTGTGGTATCGTTGCCTTCCCCCACAACCACTTCCAACTGCCATCCGTTCGGTGTTTCCTGCTGCGACTGTATTGTAATGGTTTCCATGCTCTGTATCCTTTTTCGTTTATGCTTGTTTTAGAGCAATTCAGGTTTGAGTAGATAGAAAGATATCGTCTTTGATCCCCCCTTACCCCCCTTAATAAGGGGGGGAACAACGACAGATTCTGTCTATCCAACTCTGAAACGCTCTAATGAGAAAGTTTATCAAGAGAGAAACGTTGTTGAAGGTACATTCCTTCAAGCAAGAAGTGTTTGAATTTCGTATCTTTGAATGATTTTATCACGTGTAATAAGGGTATGGTTTTCGCTGAATGCTTGACCAATTAGAATTCGATCAAATGGATCTTTATGATGAAGCGGTAAATTTCGTAATGCTAAGACGTGATGCAAATGAATAGGAAGAATTTCAATATCATGTAATTTTATTTCTTCTTCAACATTACTTGGTAAGTTCAATTTACCAATAGCAGATTTAATTTCCATTTCCCAAACCGAAGCCACGCTAGCGAATACAGTATTGTTTGGATTGGAGATTTCTTTTAATGTTTGTGTCCAATAAATACCGCATATTTATTGCATACCGAAAGCTTCAACTATTTCTTCGGGTAACGTATCAAAATCATCAGCCATCCATACGTTCCCTTTCCAAGATCCCCCTGGCTTACGCGGAGGTCGCGGTGATTCTGAAGAATGATATTGATCAAATGTATCAGGCTGATCCGTAACCGTTCCCTGTTGAATAATTTTAAGTTCTGCACGAGGGATCCCATCTTCAGCAATCAAAAACGTATCTCCCTGCCCGGATTCCTGTAAATATTTATACAGATGTTTTTGCGCTTCATCCAAAGAAATCGTTTTCATATTTCCCACTCACAATTGGTTTGGTTTACATTATAACCCAAAAAGTCCATCGTACGTATCAACATGATAATCCCACTCATATTGCTTCATATACTCTGATAGATTGGGAAGGTCTCCGTTTTTCCATTTCCCGACAGTTCTCTTTAGATGACCGGTAAGGTTGGCATCATCATACAACACGGATTTATGAAACGCGTCCGGTATCAGATATGGGTAGTTCAACCGGTTGGGCAAGACCGGAAACGCGCCGGCCGCGACCGCTTCCACAATGCTGATGCCGAAGAATTCCTGCATGGCGGTCGAGATCACAATGTCGCTCTGATGCAAAAACTGCTCATACTGCTGCCGCGATTCCGCATATCCCAAATGCAGTAGCCGCTCTCCCAATCGTTCCGGCGCCTCTTTAAACCATTCGTCTCCATTTTCAAAACATTCCCCGCAGATAATGGTTTGAAAATCCACTCCCTGCTTGGTCAAGTCTGTAAGCGCATGCATAAAAAAATCCGGCTGTTTATCCCGGTCCCAGCGGTGGTTCCATAGAATGACCGGCGGGTGTCCGGAAGGCTTCATTTTCGGTTTGTATTCAGGCAATTCAACGCAAGGCGGGATCACCAAACTCTCTTGTTTCATGCGCTCTAACTTTGCTGCATCCGGCGTAAAATCCGGCATCTTCTTAAACACATGCTGGATCCCCCGAAAAAAGTCATCGCGGTTGAATTCGGAATTGAACACGACTTGGGTGGCCGCTTCCATTGAAACGAAATTGGTCAGCACAAAATGAAAATCAATCCGCTCTTCCGGATGCAAGGGATAACTATATTGGTTCTCATGCAGATACAGAATGCTGGGAACTCGTTCAAACGCGGGGCGGGTTAGCGCGATAAACTCCGCCAGATTCATCATATCGCTGGCGATCAATCCATCCCATGTTTGCGTGGAGAATTCTTGGTTAAACCGTTCCGCCAACTCCACCGCGGCGCCACGCATACGCCACTTCCACTTGCGCGCCGGAAGAGTGAGGAGAGTGATCTCATGCCGCGACCGTTTGATCCAGCCATCGATCCATGCTTTATGTGAGCCGCCGTAATACGGTTCAACCGCCAGTATTCGTTTTTTTGTCGTCATTCCAATCAGCCTGTTTCAGTTTCATCGCAAAATAGGGATCAAATACAGGCGCCCCTCCCATTAAAACCGCGTTCGCGCCTGCCTGTAAATATTGATACGCGGCATCCGGTGTCGTCACTCCCCCCACCGGAATAATGGTTTGCCGGCTCCCGATTTCCGCATTGGCTTGCAGAATCAATTTGGCGTGTTTCATACAAATATCAAACGTTCCCCAGCCCAACACACCGGCGCGCTCTTTTCCTTCACCAAACGCCGGAGAGCCATCCGGTTTGTGTATCCGGCGTGGAACACAATTCAGCAGTACAATGCCGTCCGCAAACAACTCGGTTTGAAACAAAAAGTTCTTATACGCCTGCAAATCCTTTAAGGATCCAACTTTTAATAGCAACGGCGTGCTGCCGATCCGTTCTTGAATTGATTCCCCAATCGCCTGGGTTGCTTCTTCGTCCTGGTAAACCATTCCCTCGGCGGTACACACATTCGGGCAGGATAAATTCGCCTCCACCGCATCGGCGCCGGCTTGCACGGCCCACTCCGCGCATTGCGCATAGTCCTCAGCGAGATGATCCAGCGAACCGGTTTCATCCGGCGTGCCTACAACGCTTACAATCAGCAATTGCCCTTTTTGCATTACACTCTTGGCACGGGCAACATCATCCCGCCAAACATCCGGCGCGGCGGATGGCATTCCAAAACACACCGACGAGGTCAGTTTGTCCAACTCCTGCTTGGGCTGCGGATGCGCAATCAGAGGAATATCATCACCTTTGTTCAATTGCTCCGGGCAATCCACAAATACCCAGTTGGGCAGAGGATAACATGGACGATGATAACTGCGTACCGTTTTGTAGGTCAGGATATCAAACCCCAATTTGGAATACACTTCAATCCAGTTGGAGTTCAGCAATATACCCGCAGAAATCCCAAACGGGGAGTTGATGGTCATCCCAAGCAGTTGGAAGGAAATGGTTCCGCTTTGCGTAGGAAAGTCCCCATCAAAATCGGGGCCGTTGTCGTAATTCCATTTGTATGTTTGATCAAAGTGATACGTTGGTTGTTGGGTCATTGCTCACTCACACTATCGAAACAATTGATATTTCTATCCTTCACATTCATAGCATAAATCGGTCAAATCACCTATAGTAATACCAAGCATGTTTCGATGTTGAGGAGAATGAAATATGAAGCGTATACGTTCCGTTTCCCGCCGTTCTTTTTTGTACGGCACACTGGCCGCCGGCGGTCTTTGCATTGTTCCCCGCCGGGTATTGGGCGCGGGCCACACCGCCCCCAGCGATGAACTGACCAAAGCCATCATCGGCGTTGGCGGCATGGGCAAGGGCCACATCCGCTATCAAGACGCCCGCTTGGTCGCTGTCTGCGATGTGGATGAGAAGCATCTGCAAGAAGGCATTCAAGAAGCCGAAAAACGCTACGGTGAAGGCAATATAAAAGGCTATAAAGATTTTCGGGAAGTCTATGACCGCCCCGATATCGATATCGTTCACATCGCCACCCCGCCGCACTGGCATGCCATTATGTCCATCATGGCGGCGGAAGCGGGCAAGGATATTTGGTGTGAAAAACCCATGACCCGCACCATCGGCGAAGGCGAACGCGTGGTCAAAGCCGTCAATCAATACGGCCGTATCTTCCGCATCAACACATGGTTTCGCTTTGAAAACGATTTTTACGGCATGAAAGTTCCCGTGAAACCGATCAAAAAACTGGTTGAAAGCGGTTTGTTGGGCTGGCCTCTAAAAATTACCATCAGCGGGGTTACCGGATTCAATTGGAAATTCAACTGGAGCGGCAGAACCGATCTGGTACCGCAAGATATTCCTCAAGAGTTGGATTACAACTACTGGCTTGGTCCCGCCCCGGAAAAGCCCTATCACCCGCACCGTGTCCACGGCACCTTCCGCGGCTATTGGGATTACGACGGCGGCGGCCTTGGCGATATGGGGCAGCACTACATTGATCCCGCGCAATACCTCTTGCGCAAAGACGACACCAGCCCAATCGAAATTGAAGTCGAAGCACCCCGGCAGCATCCAGACGCGGTCGGTTCCTGGAACTTGATCCGCTACAAATACGCCGACGGCTGCGAGATTGTTTTAGACGGCGAAAACAAAATCAAGGACGCCGCCTTCATCGAAGGACCCGAAGGCAAGTTGTATAAAGAGTTTAAATGCGACATCCCAAACATCGATAACATTTTGGAATCGTTCCCCGACCCGGAACCGCAGTTGACCGACTGTCCGACAGCCGTAAAAACCCGGCAGAAGTTCGCGTTGAATGAGAGGAACGGTTTCCGTTCATGCACATTGGTGAACCTGGGCAAGATTGCCGTGCGCTTGGGACGCAATCTGAAGTTTGATCCTGAAACCCTGCGTTTTGTGGATGACGACATGGCCAACCGCTTAATCGAACAGCCCGAACGCGACTGGATTTCTACTCTTTAGCTTTTTGAATATGGAATGGATTGATAAGGAGACTTGATCGATGAGATATATCGTATCGCTATTTACCATCACTCTCTTTGCAGTAAGCCTTGCAACCGCACAAGAAAACACTGTTCTTCAATACGAAGACGAAGTGCCGGATTACGAACGCACCGCGCGTGAAATTTCCGCATCCGGTAAAGAAGAAATCGTTACCAAAGGGAAAATGCTTCTTCCACCAGAAGAAGGTGACGATACCAAAACACGCTTCATCCTCACTATCATCGCCAAAGATGCCAGCCATCCGGATAACTTGGACCAGCGCGGTATGGTTGAAGAAGCGTTTTTGGACATGCTGGAAGAAGCCGAACACGATCAGATTAAAGATTTTCTGCTGACGCAATTCCACCTTTTTGGCAGTGAAGCATCGCTTGAACCGCTAAGCCGATATCTAACCCACGAGCAGCTTTATGTAAATTCCGCGATTGCCATCATCCAAATCGGCAGCCCAACAGGAGCGCAATATCTCATCGATGCCCTGCCCGAAGTTAACAACGAAGCCAAAGCGATGTTTTTACGCGGCGTGGGAGACTTGAACTATGATGGTGATTTTGAAGTCATCGTTCCTTATACCACCAATGAAAATGACGGCGTGCGGCTGGCGGCTATTTACGCGTTAGCCAATATCGGCGGCCTTCACGTTCACGATGCTTTGTTGAAAGCGGTACGCGGTGAAAAAGGCTTAATGAAGCATCAGGCCGTATCGTATTTGTTTGACTATGCCAACGATTTGGCAAAACAAGGCCAGGCATACACCGCCGCGCAAATCGCGTATGACGCACTAAAGAGATATACCAAAGCGGAGGAAACACACATTCAATGCGCAGCATTGGATGTGTTGGTTCATGCCAAAGGCCATCATTCGATCAATGATTTGATGATGTATGCAGCAAGCGAACACAGCGATGTAAGCGCGCAGGCATTGGCGTTAGCAAAAAAACTTCCCCGCAAGGTGTTTATGCAAATGTGGGAAAACAAGGCGCAGCGCTCGCCGGAAGAACTGCGCGGCAAAATCATGGATATGCTGTACAGCTGGGATGACTACCTTGCCATGATGGATATCGAGTACCCTCCGGTCAGTTTGGATGAGCCCAACGAGAATGGATTTGTTCCTTTATTCAACAATGTAGACCTCACCGGCTGGACAGGAGACACGAACGGCTACATTGTTGAAAATTCAAACTTGATTTGCCTCGGCGGTAATCTCTATACCGAAAAAGAATACAGCGATTTTGTGCTGCGCTTTGAGTTCAAACTGCCCCCCGGCGGCAACAACGGTTTGGGTATCCGCACGCCGATGGGCAAGAACGCGGCCTATCACGGCATGGAACTGCAAATCCTGCATGACTCACATCCGATGTACAAAGGCATCAAACCGTGGCAGGCGCACGGCTCCATTTATGGAGTGGTACCGGCCAAACGTGGATATTTACGCGAACCGGGTCTTTGGAATCAGCAAGAAGTCATCGCATACGGCAACAAAATTATTATCCGGTTGAACGGCACTACCATCGTCAACGCCAACATCGATAAAGCCGCTTTGTTGGGAACCATCGACGGCAACGAACACCCCGGCCTGGATAACGAATCCGGCCATATCGCCTTCTTGGGCCACGGCAGCCCGGTCGAGTTCCGCAACATCCGCGTCAAAGAGTTAGAGCAGCCGGATGAGGAAGAAACACCGGCTGAAGAGGCAAATGTAGAAGAATCCTCAGAAGCAGAGGATTCTAAATCGGAAAATGACGACTCAACAGAGAATTAAATTGAATTGCATGATACAATGAGACACACTATCATTATAACCGAAGTTGCTGATAGGCAGTTTCATTGGTTATCCGTTAGAGATCAAAGGATTCTCAAAACTGCAATTTCACAAAGGCTTATTGATCAACCTACAACTCAAACACAAGCCGTTTAGAAATTGCGTCCCAATCCGTTAGCGCAGTATAAACTCCGTGCAGGTAATTTGAGAACGTTGGATAATGTTGAAGATGATAAAGTTGTATACTAATTGTAGGCAAGAAAGTCGGCAACAAACTTATTGTTGAAGGAAGAATTTCATGCCCATCAATACGATACAACTCAGCATCCTTGAACATGAGTTGGAAAAAAAGCTGAATGAATGCGCCGATTCCGGTGACACTATAGTTGTTGAAATGCCCGATCAACGCTTATTGGTTATTCAAACTCTTGATCCCAACGAAGACGATTCATTGATGGATGAGTTGATTGAGACCAATCCAAAATTTCAATCTCTAGTTGAGAAGTCAAAAGCAAGTCCGAAAAAAGAGTTTTCTTTTGATTAGAAAAATTGATTCTATATCCCGACCCAAAGAAAAAAAGCAACTCATATAAATCTTTATCAGTTCGTTTGCAATCACCAAGATTTCCCAATTTCAATCTTGCGATTCGTTGCCGGATTCGTATTTCTGTATTCTTGTCTTTTAGAGAAAGAAGCCAATCAGTAAATGGTTCTTTCCCTTCCTGGGTGCGATAAATACGAACTTCATATTGAGGTATAAAAATACCCATACTATGCCAAGATATCCTCAATCAACTTGCCGTGCACATCGGTCAGGCGCATGTCGCGGCTGCTGAAGCGGTAGGTGAGGCGCTCGTGATCGATGCCGCACAGGTGCAGCATAGTGGCGTGCAGATCGTGCATCTCGGTAATCTTATCAACGGCATAATAGCCGTATTCATCCGTCTGCCCATATACTGTGCCGCCTTTAATGCCCGCGCCGGCCAGCCACATCGTAAAGCCGTAGGGGTTGTGATCGCGCCCGTTACTGCCCTGCGCCATTGGGGTTCTGCCGAACTCGCCGCCGAAGACCAGCAGAGTTGAATCCCACAAACCGTGTGCCTTGAGGTCTTTGATCAACGCCGCAATGGGTTGATCGACATTCGCGGCGTTTTTGCTGTGGCCGTCGCGCAGGTTGCCGTGTTGATCCCATCGGTCCACTCCGTTCTCGCTGGGCGGCAGCAGTTCAATAAAGCGCACGCCACGTTCCACCAACCGGCGCGCGATCAGGCATTGCCTGCCGTAACGGTCGGTCGGTTCTTCGCCAATGCCATACAGTTTCAGCGTTTCAGAAGTTTCCCCCTTGAGGTCAGTCAGTTCCGGCACGGCGGTCTGCATCCGAAAGGCGAGTTCATAGTTGGAAATCGTGGCTTCGACTTTGTCATCCTTGCCCAAGCGCTCAAGCGCGTGCTGATTCAGCATCCGCAGCAGGCCCAGTTTGCCCTTTTGCTGTTCCGGCTTTTCTTCCTTCGGGAACACATCGGCGACCGGCTGCTCTCCCTGCCGGAACAACGAGCCTTGGTATGCGGCGGGTAAAAACCCGCTGCTGAACATTTCCATCCCTCCGGGTGGAATCAACCCGCTATCGAGCACAATAAAGCCGGGCAGATCGCTGCATTCACTGCCCAACCCATAGGTAAACCATGAGCCCATGCTGGGTCTGCCCTGCTGGCCAAAGCCGGAATGCAGAAAAAAGTTTGCGGAAGTGTGCTCGGAAAACTCATTGGTCATCGAATGGATGACCGCGAGGTCATCCGCGCATGTGGCGATGTGGGGGAACAAATCACTGACCCATAAGCCGCTTTGGCCGCGACGTTTGAATTCCCAAGGAGATGGGAACACGCTTCCCACGTTGTTAAACTGTGTGGTAGGGACATCCATCTTGATCGGCTCGCCTGCCTCTTTCGCCAAACGCGGCTTGTAGTCAAAGGTATCCACCTGCGACGGGGCGCCTTCCATGAATAAAAAGATCACGCTTTTGGCTTTTGGTTCATAGTGAGGGGGGATGGGCTTGAAGGGGTCTTTCAGCCGCTGAGGATCGGTATAGATATCGTTGGCGCCATAGGCGTTATCGCCTAACAAGGCCGTCAATGCGAGTGCACCAAAGCCGTTTGCACATTGAAACAGCATATCGCGGCGGTTGAGTGGTGTTTTAGTATTATCACAAGTCATAATAATAATCCTCTGTGTTCTCCGTGTCTCTGTGGTGAATACTATTCTATCTATTTTACAAATATAAACTCGGCGGAATTGAAGATGACGTGACATAAATCCCGCCAAGCGTTTTG
>CAYVAZ010000074.1:0-17310 GCA_964449065.1 uncultured bacterium | reverse complement strand
AGAGGTTTATTCCTCCCGAACCCTCACCCCGGCCCTCTCCCGGTGGGAGAGGGTGGTAGATTCAGCGAAAGATTAGAAAAATGGGCATATCATAATGTAGTGCGTAACGTGAGTTACAAATTCAAAAGATGTTACATCAAGAAAAGATCAAAAAAGACGGTTTTAAGGAGAATTACAATGGCCTCGGCGAACAAATCCAAAAACGTTTCACAAAAAATCCTCGCATCACACATCGAACAACCCTTGCCATCCCCGGGTGAAGAAATCGCTCTCCAGATCGATCAAACCCTGACCCAGGACGCGACTGGAACGTTAGCCCTGTTGGAATTCGAAAGCCTTGAAGTTCCCAAAGTTAAAACGGAACTCTCCGCGCAATATGTGGATCACAACCTTATTCAAGAAGATTACAAGAACCCCGACGACCACCTCTTTCTACGCAGCGCCTGCCAAAAATACGGATTGTGGTACAGCCGCCCGGGTAATGGAGTCAGTCATCCCCTGCACATGGAACGCTTCGGCATCCCGGGAAAAACCTTACTCGGTTCCGACAGCCATACCTGTGCTGCCGGTTCACTCGGCATGATTGCCATCGGCGCCGGCGGGTTGGAAGTCGCAATCGCAATGGCCGGCCAGCCGTTTCATCTTTCCATGCCCAAAATCATGGGGGTTAGATTAACCGGCAAACTTCCCGATTGGGTTTCGGCAAAAGATATCATCCTGGAAATGCTGCGGCGGCATGATGTAAAAGGCGGTGTAGGAAAAATCATCGAATACTACGGCCCCGGTTTAGATCACCTTACCGCAATGGACAGGCACGTCATCGCCAATATGGGTGCGGAACTCGGTGCCACCACCACCGTCTTCCCTTCCGACCAGCAGGTCAAACGCTTTTTGCAATCCCAAGAACGTGGTGAAGAATGGGTTGAACTCCTGCCGGATGAAAGCGCGGAATATGATGAGTATGACGAAATTGACCTCTCAACGCTAGAACCCTTAATCGCTCTACCCAGCAGCCCGGGAAATGTGGTGCCGGTTCAAGAAGTTGAAGGCCGGGAGATTTCTCAATCCTATATTGGTTCCTCCGCCAATCCGGGTTTACGGGATTTCGCCGTTCCCGCGATGATGGTGAAAAACAAACAAGTGCATGATCGTGTTTCTCTGGACATCAACCCAACGTCGCGTCAAATCTTAGAACACCTAATCAGCATGGGCTATATGGCAAATTTAATCCACGCCGGTGCCCGTCTTCACCAAGCGGGATGCAACGGGTGCATCGGGATGGGGCAGGCGCCCGCGACCGGGCGGATCAGCCTTCGAACCGTTCCCCGAAATTTCCCCGGGCGTTCCGGTACGGTAGAAGATCAGGTGTATCTATGCAGTCCCGAAACAGCCATTGCTTCCGCGATCAAAGGTGAAATCACCGACCCGCGCAATCTGGATATGGATTACCCCCGCTTTGAAGAGCCGGAAAGGTATTGCGTCAATCGACAGATGTTCCTGTCTCCACCATCAGATGGGCAAGACATCAAATTGGAAAAAGGACCCAACATCGGCAGCATCCCGGATTTTGAACCCTTCCCGGATCAGTTGGAAGTACCCGTGAATTTAAAACTGGAGGACAACATCTCTACCGACGAAATTATGCCGGCCGGCGCGGAAGTCTTGCCGTTCCGCAGCAACATCAAAGCCATCAGCCGCTTTGTCTTTCGGGATGTAGACAAAGACTTTGTTCAGAAAGCCAAAGAGACGGAATCCGGATTCGCCATTATTGCTGGAGAAAACTATGGGCAAGGCTCCAGCCGCGAACACGCCGCCATTGCACCAAGATACTTAGGCTTACGGCTTGTGATTGCCAAAAGTTTCGCGCGCATCCATTATCAAAACTTAATCAACTTCGGTGTGCTGCCTGTTACCTTTGCAGATACCTCCGATTATGACAAGATAAAACAGTCATCTACGGTCTCACTCTCCAATGCCAGAGATACAATCGCAAATCAATCAAACTTTGAATTGACCATAGACAACAGCGAATCGGTTACCGTGACTCACTCCTTAACAAAACGCCAAATTGATTACGTATTGGATGGAGGGCTGATAAAAGTCTTAAAAAATAAAGTCCTTAAATAGACACAAGAGCGTTTAAGAGTTGGATAGACAGACTCTGTTGTTGTCTCATTGGAACTTGGTACGGAGGGCCAACAGCAACAAGCATTGGGGAGAAGTCGCCCACATCCCAAGCAAATGGATCAGCGATGATGGTAAAGAATTCCACCTCGTCTTTGCCGGGAACGACTCATTTGCCGTCCGGAAAGCAAGGTTAGTGCTTGAAGATTGATATCATATTTTAATATTTGAACTAAAATACTGTAAATATCATATTTGATAGGGTATGAAATGAAACGATTCACAGTGATAGTAGAAAAAGGTTTAGATGGATATCTCATCAGCAATGTTGTCGAACTGCCGGGATGCCACACTCAAGCAAAAGACCATTCATCTCTAATGGAACGTACCAAAGAAGCAATTGAACTTTATTTGGAAGTCAATCCAGAGTATGACGAATCAAAATTTGTTGGACTATCCCAAATTGAAGTATGAGTAGACTTCCAGCCATCAAAGCAAATACATTACAAAAGGTCTGTTTAAATATGGGGTCTGTTTAAATTGGCGAAAAAAGTTTCATGATTCGTTCCGTAATGTAAGATTTTTGTATCTACGATAGAATTCTTTAGGGGCACGTTGCAACGTGCCCCTACTCCATCAAACAAATTTTGAAATTCACAATTCTAATACCCCACGGCAGTTCCATCTTTCCGGGTATCACTGCCGCCGAAATACCGCATGGGGTCTTCCTCACGCCAGATCGCCTGATATCCGCCAAACATGCCGCTACCCACGCTGCCGATTTTATGCCCCATCGCTTTCAGTTCTTCAATCGTCTTCTCATCAATTCCTTTTTCCAGGCTGATCGAACCGCCGTCTTCCATTTTTCCGCCCCACGGTGTCGAACTGCCGTTATGCTCCGCGCGCGGCTGTTCGGTCGCTTGCTGTGGTGACATGCCGAAGTCGATCATATTCATCAACACCTGCGCGTGCCCTTGCGGCTGAAAATCTCCACCCATAACGCCAAACGCGCATTTCGGCTGCCCGTCTTTGGTCAAGAATCCCGGAATAATAGTATGGAAGGGACGTTTATGCGGCTCTAATGAGTTCCTATGCTTCGGGTCAAGCGAAAACGCCCGTCCCCGGTTTTGCAGGCAAAAGCCTAATCCGGTTGGCACTTCACGCGATCCCCAGCCGCTATATATGCTTTGTATTAGCGAGACCATGTTCCCCTCTTCATCGGAAGTACACAAATATATCGTATCGCTGGAGCCATCCAATTCTCCTGCTTTTACATCCGTTGCAGCTTTCTTAGGATCAATCCGTTTCACCTGTTCCGCGGCATATTCTTTTGAAATCAATTGCTCTAACGGTACATCGGCTTTTTCCATATCGGCGTAATAAACCGCACGGTCTTCAAATGCCAATTTCTTTGCCTCCAAAAACAGATGAAGGTGTTCCGCGGAATTCGGGGTCAATTTACCAATCTCGTAGTGCTCTAACAGATTCAAAATCTGCAATGCGGCAATCCCCTGCCCGTTCGGTGGAATCTCCCACACATCATACCCGCGGTAATTCGTAGAGACCGGATCAATCCATGTTGCGGTATGATCCTCAAAATCCTTCATGCTGAACATCCCGCCGCGTTCTTCCGAATACTTCACGATCCGTTCCGCAATCTCGCCTTGGTAAAACGCTTCGCCGCCCTGCTCTCTTAATATCTTCAAGAAATCGGCGATATCCTGATTTCGGAACACCTGTCCATATTCCGGCGGATTCCCATCGACCGTATAGGTAGCTTTCGCGTTGGGATAATCTTCAAACGCTTGCTTCGCTCCAGAAAAATAGCCGCCGATGATTTCCGATACCACAAATCCCTTGCGGGCATATTCCTCCGCCGGAGCCAATACCGTAGCAAAATCCAGTTTACCGAGTTTTTTTTGAATCGCGTCCCAGCCGCTTACACATCCGGGAATTGACCAACTGAAAGGGCCTAAACCCGGCAGTCTGTTTGTAAACCCTTTTTTCTTAGCTGCTTCGATATTCCAAGCATAAGGCGAGCGTCCGCTGGCATTGAGACCGTACAACTTTTTTTCTTTCTCAATCCACACAATGGCAAACAAATCCCCGCCGGGGCCGCAACTCATAGGCTCAACCACACTCATCATGGCGCTCATGGCTACTGCGGCATCAACCGCGTTTCCGCCATTTTTTAGGATATCGATTCCCATTGTGCTGGTGACCGCTTGGCTGGTCGCGCAGATTCCATTCCGGCAGACGACCGTCGAACGGTTTTGGTTTCGTCCGCGTAACTTCTTTTTAACGATCTGCGCTGGATCTCCCAAAATCTGTGTTGGCGATTGATGACTCATAGCCGATGCCTCTTTTGCTTGCGGTACGATATTGGCGGCAATCCCCGCTGCCGCGCTGGCGGATATAAAATTTCGACGGTCCATGGTAACTCCTTTATCTTACGGATTAGAAGAGATATTATTTTATTCTAATCAAGGTATGTTAAACATCAGTTAATATCTCAACACAATAGCGAGGATTTTTCAAATGTTCAAAGGAATTATTTTTGATATGGATGGCGTCTTGCTTGACTCGGAAGAACAAATCTGCCAAGCCGCGATCCGGTTTTTTAAGGAACGGGGGGTGGAAGCCACCGCAGAAGACTTTGTCCCCTTCGTCGGCCGGGGGGAAAACCGCTATCTCGGCGGCGTGGCGGAGAAATACAACGTCGAACTCGATATCGAGCCGGATAAACTCCGCGTATATGAAATCTATGACGAAATCGTTTCCGGCAATATTGATCCGCTGCCGGGAGTCCATGAATTTATTCAACGCTGCAAGGATGAAGGCATAAAAATTTCGGTCGCGACCAGCGCGGACCGCACGAAAATGCTGATCAATCTGCGCGAGATCGATATCCCGGCGGAAACCTTCGACGCCACCGTCAACGGCAGCGAAGTCGAACACAAAAAGCCCGCGCCGGATTTGTTCCTCACCGCGGCGGAACGCATGGGAGTACCGGCCAGCGAATGCCTGGTGGTTGAAGACGCCCCCTCTGGAATCGAAGCGGGGCTGGCGGCAGGAGCAAAATGCCTGGGAATCACAACCAGCTTCGATAAAGCCAATCTTCCGGGAGCGCAATGGTACGCCCCAAACTTAGCCGAAGCCTTTTTTATCTTCGAACAGAAATAATTGAAATTATATTGCCGTATTTCTAATTTTAGATTAAAATATAAATGAATTTTGGATGGACATGAAAAAATATGAATGATGAACTACGTCCTGAATATAATTTTGATTATTCTAATGGTGTGCGCGGGAAATACTATGAGCGCGTGTTAGAAAACGGTCCCACCGTGGTCATACTTGACCCCGATGTGGCTAAGGCGTTTCCCGATTCCGCCTCGGTGAACGAAGCGTTACGATCGATCATGAAAAAATCTGATTGAGGTCATAAGGAAATATGAACGATGCACAAATCAGAAAAATACATCACCCCGTTTGGAACACTCGGTATCATCCTGCAATTACTCAGCACTTTCCGCTCAAACGGCGAGGCCGTCATCCCGCCTATTTTATTACTTGCCGTGGGAACATTGCTGTTAATCGTTGCCTTGGGATTATACGCAAAATCGAAAGGCTATAGTTATTACTGGAGTCTATTGGGTCTATTCTCTTTGCCGGGTGTATTGGCGGTTTCTCTCTTTCCAAACAAGAATCCATCAGCCAGACATTCATACAACCGACAATACAACGAACAACCAGCAAAATTATGCTTGCTCTTTTCCTTCATCTTTTTTGTTTTAAGTTTAAACAGCATCTTCGTAAATGGAACAACAGTTAACCCTACTCTACAAAACGTATTCTCTTTCTTGTTTTATTTCTTTCTCATTTCAAGTTTTCTCTTATACAGCAACCCGGAACATGAATATATCGAGTCCCTCAACAAACCCCGTTGGTGGAAATTTATCGCCCACATCCCTATTTTGCGGCTTGTTACCCTTACCCCTCCGGATATGAATAACAGTTAACTGACGTTACGCAATAGCGTATTTTTTAACAACAATAACCTCAAAGAACCCAAAACATTTGATAATGTCTTGTTCATTCTTATTCTCACATCGGCAATAATGCGAATAAGCGCATAAATTTTGACGCTTCGATGTTTTATTTTCGTGTATATTCGCAGGCATTCGCGATAGCTTTCAAGCCGGTGTATTAAACAGGCAAGATACTGATACCTTTATGGTTATGATAGATGACCGCAAATTGATTGTTCTTACGTACACAGAAGACATAGCAGAAATGCTGCATGTCAGAAATACTATATGAAAAACTTCCGTTCTATTCAATATCTTACAAAATGTATATCAAAGATTCCAGAAAAATTAACCAAAAAAATACAACGAATGGGTTGACAGTGTCATTTGTATTGCTAGCATAACATTTGAATTGATAGTAGTCATTGTAGTATTTTGGCAATCAAACAAAACGTAAACATTATTGTTATGTTAGAAAGTAAATTGAACAGTATGAGTAATCGGCAATACCTCCAGAAAAAATCTGCGTTTACACTCATTGAATTGCTAATTGTGGTTGCCATTATCGGTGTATTGGCAGCGATTGCTGTTCCAAATTTCATCCAGGCTCAGACCCGGTCCAAAGTTGCCCGTGCCATCAGTGATATGGACGCGATGGCAAAAGCATCGATGATGTTTCGTATGGACCATAACCACTTCCCCCGGGGAACGGATGATGTGACCGAAACCGTCATCTCAGGCAAAGTGGATTTCGCCGATGCCGATGAATTTTTTACTGTCCAAGTCAGCAACGCGGGCAATTTTGTACCGCACTTAACTTCGCCAATAACTTATATATCCAAACTTCCAACGGATATATTTTCCGGTTATCCCCAATTGCCTTACGCGTATGCCGGTGGGAAAAAAGGGTATATTGTTACCAGTTTCGGTCCGGATTCCGATCAGCACGAAGGTATAAATCCCTTTATTCACCGGGGTGATATTGACGAGCCTTCCGCGTATTTGGGCAGCGGTGAAGAAGACACCTATTACAGTTTGCTGCATCAAGCGCAGGGAATCTCATCCCGCTCCAGCACACCGGAAAAGTTGAAATTTTACTTGCTTCCCCGCACCTATAATCCTTCCAACGGTGTTTTCAGCAATGGCGATTTGTGGAAGGCCAATATTTAAATGAATTTGTCAAAAATATATTGCTAAGCGCAATATAATAAAAAACTTATAGAAGGAGTGTACTTATGTTAGTTGTAACAAGATTTATGCGTAATTTTATTTTTGTATCATTATCTCTTTTACTGTGTTATCCTGGACTGGCCTTTGAACGGGTTCTCTATTATGACACATTTGAAGAATACGATACGCGCAATGGCGGCTTTATTTTGCCGGAAGGTGTGGAACGGTCGCGGACAAAATCCCGTTTGTTCTTTACCGAGCGTGAAATTGAAGCGCCATCCGCAATCGGGGAAACCCGTGGATTAGCCCGCTATATCCCGGATCCCAGCGGACTCAGTCTGGTGTCGTTGCTTCTGGAAGATGATGACAACGAAATCGGCGATGGTTCGCTAGGCGCGGACGGAAGCGTTTCGTTATGGGAATCCATCATCCTGGATCAAGGCGACCGGTCCGGCCGGGCGGTTATTTCTTGGATGGCGGTACCGTTTCAGAATAACGAAACCGGCGGCACCATGTTTCCGGAAACCGATTCGCGCATTGACGCGGGGCCGGAAGGGCTTAACTTGATTGGATTCGGTGGGGTTACCCGTGAGTTTGACACTGGCAATCCGATTCCCGGACAAGACTTCACTGGACAGCTCATTATCAACCGCGAAGGCGCCAACTTGACCGATACCGGCGTTGGCTATCAAACCAATGTTCCGACTTTCTTTGTGTTGGATTTTGATTTAGAAACCTCTCTCTTTGATCTTATCATCAACGGTGTTGTCGTAGAAGAAGATTTACCGTTTTTTGACGTGGAAGGTGAAGCCGGAAAGACCTTGCGTGAGTTGGAACTGATTTCCAATGCTCGGGGATTGGGAACGTTTGTGTATGACAACCTGTTTCAATTTGATCCCGATATTGAATACCAGCCAGTGCCATACCGTACACCTGTGGTGGCCGATCAAGCGGAATTGATCCCATTGTTTATGGAAACGTTTGATGACAATGATTTGGGCGCTTTTCCGGAATCCGGCGATGGCGATTTGTTTGGTTCTGAATTCAGTGTAAACGGAACATTTGAAACGGTTGAAGATACCACATGGCAGTCACCCGCAAGAGGTAACTTATCAGCCGACAGCACGTATACAATGTTTCCTTCGGAAATGAAAGATGGAAATGATCCGGTACGGGTTTCTTTTGGATTCACGCCAACGGCGGGTTCTTCATTGGCATTTCAGTTCGGTGAGAGCACTCTAGCCACGTTCAATGCTGGAGGCGTTCTCAACATTCATCAAGATGATGCAAATCAAAATGCTGCCACAGAACATGCGGTCTTCGAAAACTTGCCGCATTGGGTAACCATCACTCTCAATCCAGGATTAGGCATGTACTTTATTAAAATGTACCGTGCCACTTCACCGGAAGACGCTGAAACCGCTGTGATTGATGTACAAGGCAATTTACAGGCACAAGAAGCGGAAGCCGTGTCGTTAACAGCTGAAGGAAGTAATGTATTTCTGGATGAACTATTGCTTGTAGAACTCAATGAAACGCCGGAAGGCGAAGATGAGAACACGCAGGAAGTTGTCTTTCACCAAACGAATGAGTTAAGGCTAACTGAAGCAATTGATGCTGAAGATCCTACCCAATGGAGTTTTAACGCGTTTGAACTGGCCCCAAATGCCGAGTTGAACATGATTGACAATACCTCACTTGAAGATAGCGCCCGAATTGCATGGACGGTGATTCCCAATGGAAATGCAGTAAATCATTCCCTTCAAATCACATTGGAAGATGGAACCGAACACAGCATAAGCGCAGAAGTGACTGCTGATTTAACGATTCGTCACAACGTTGTTGTTGTTTTTGACTTAACCGTTGGTAAGTATGATGTATACGTAAATGATATTCATGCGGATTCCGGCTTGATTGGAGATACCAAAGCAAGCGTTAGCATTCAACAAGCGGAACTTTTGAATACAGGCAATACTGGGATTTTGGTCGATGATGTCATCGCCGTAAATGATCATTATGCTTTTTCATTTGATCCCTTGGAGTTTGTTACGCCGGAAAGCCCGCAAAATATCAATCTTCTGTTTGAAGAAGACTATGAAAACAACCCGGCCCGCTCTGAGCTGCAAGTGAATGAGTTTGCACCCCGCAGCAGTGGTTTGCCGATACCCACGAATTCATCCGGCTTCTCCGATTTGGCGGAGACGGATATCGCCGGAACACGCTTAACCACGGGCGCTCCCTCCGCGGATGCCGCGTATATTGAAGACCCGGACAACAGCAGTCTTTATTCCTTGTTCTTGGGTGACCGTTTTGCACCGCAAGTAGTAGAAGGCTTTGAAGCCGCGATTCCGTTTAGCCCAATTTCAACTTTCAGAACGGTTCCTTACGCGTTTGTTGCACCCTCTCTTGCTGTTGAACCGACCTTGCGTTACGTAACCATCCGCTGGTCAGGCAGAGCGCAGCAAGCGAATCAAACCGGTTTGGCATTGTTCACCCAAGCGGAAGTAACGGAAGTATCCGCACCCGGTTCTCCCGTCAACGTATTGGCTCCAGCCGGTACCCCATTAGCAGCCTTCGGCGATGCAGGGACAATCTTGGCCGATGGGAACGGTGACGGTCAGTTGGAAGATACCGGATTTGTGTATGAAGCGAACCAAACCTACCGCTTTATGGTTCATGTGGATCAGAACCAAAACACGTATGATCTTCTTGTCAATGAAGAAGCGGTATTGGATGACGCGGCATTGCCAAGCGGGAGCGCAATCGGCCAAACATTCGGCTGGTTTACGACTTTGGTGAATGACGGCAACGGCGTGGCATTGCAGCAATCTGAAGTCGGCGGCGGCAAATATGTGATCGACGATATTCGTGTATTTGAGTCAGACGAGTTCACTTCCGTTGAGGCATTTGAGTTGTATTAACAGTTAACGAGATTAAATAGTAGTAGCCATAAACATAGCGTTGGTTGGAGTGAATCAGGCAGATGAACTGAGAATCTCGGCCAACGCTTCTTTTTTGTTATCGTATACCGTGCATTTGGTGTAAAAGGCGGTGTTTTTTACCATGCGTTCTATGCTGGTTGGAACACCACAAAGCGATACCTCTCCCACAGTCATCAATTCCAATACCGGCCCATTGATATTTTGAACCGCCGCGTAATTGAGTTTTCCGACCTGTTCAAAATTGACCAAATAATATTTAAACTTATCCAACCGGGCTTCCACAAAAAAGGATTTAATTTCTTGAGCGGCATATACATCGATATCTCCACGCAGCGTGATGACAAGTAATTCGCCATAAGGACGTTTGGTAAGTTCTAACATGATGAGTCCTTTCTACAAATAACTTACAACTACCTTAAAGCCTTAGCTTTACTGATTGTCTATGGGGAAAATCACTAAGGCTATGAACGAAATAGTTTCTTTATCCATGATTTTTTGGGGCGAATTTCCGACATTCTACGGTAATCCAAAATAACGGGCTCAATGTTGCTGTCTCCGCTGCGTAACGGATTTTTACACCATTCGACCAAATTGTTTGTTGTGGTTTTATAGGTATATTGCGTTTCAAACACTTCTCTTCCCCTTTTAGAAAGGTCTTGCATTTTATTGGGATGATTGGCAGCTAGGATCATTTCACAGGCCAACGCCTGCGGATTTTGTATCGGGGCTGTTAGGATGGCACCTTTGTAAAATAAGATTTGGCTGATTTCTGTTCCTAAAGTAGACAGCACCGGAATACCCCGGGCAAGAAATTCCGTGATGCGGTTGCGGGCGCCAATTAATGTTTCATAGCAATCTAAATCTACATTAATGCCCAAGTGGGCTTCGTTTTGATATTGGGCTAAATCATTTTTGTTCACCCATCCTTTGAGGTGATAGCGGTCTTTGAATGGTGATTTCGCAACGTTCTCAACAAACGTGGGGTAAGTGACCTCATCATGGCCGTCGATTGTTCCACCGGTGGAAAGAAAGCGGATACGCTCATCCGTACTCATGGCGATTTCTAAGGCTTCAAATAAAGTATCCACGTCGCACCAATTGTTGTATCCGCCGCTGAAGAACACATTGAGGGGCTCGTCTTTCGTCCGGGAACGCGGTTGGAAGGGAATCTGTTCATCCCAGCCGATTGGAATTTGCGTAACTAAATCCTCGCTCCATGTTTTCTTATTCAGCCTTCCCATGGCTCCCAATTCGCCGATGAGGGCCATGCGGTGACGTTCGGAGGTGACCGAAAACCGGTCTGCACGCTGCAATATGGGACGGTAGATGTTCCAAAAGTGATGGAGAAAACCGTTTTCACCGGTTTGGGCGGCTTTGGCCTGTGCTTCCCCCATGGGATAGCCGTGTATATCCGCCCAAACGGGAATACCACCCGCGACATGCGCGGCACGTGAAGCGGGATAGGCACACGCCCCGATAACCGCATTGGGTTTGTGTTTTTGAATGAGTTGTTTGAGATAGTTGTCATTTGCAAAGAGTGAAACCTCATCCACATTGTAATAGGTAAGGTTATCAATGGTTTTGATTTCTTCGTTTGGGGATTGGTGTTGGGTTTTATCCGTAATTCTCATGCAAACCAATGTGACTTCGAACCCTTCATCCAGCAACGGCTTGGTGAGGTGCCATGCCCGGTTCCCGCCGCTATGAAATTTGGTGGATTCATCGATGGCGATGGGGCCGATGCCTAAAATCATGATGCGGTTCATAATGCGGCCTTCTTTGCCGGATTCGCATGTATATGCTGTTGGAACTGCTCCCAACTGATGTGCGATTTCGGAGAGAATTCAGCGTGAAATTCTAAATGCTTATTTAAGAGTTGGCTGATTTCACGGTACTGCGTCTCGGATAACCGAACGGTAGGCGGGCTTTGCTGGTTCAGCATGAATCGAATGGCTTGCAGTGAGCCGTTGGAAAGCGGCAATCCCTCTTTAGAACAATTGCGGCAAAAGATCCCGCCTTCTTTGGCATGATAAACCCAATGAGAACTGGAGGTTGAAGCGCATGACATGCAGAGTGAAACTTCGGGCAAGAGTCCGGCATCAATCAAAAGGTGAAACTGGTAAAAAATCACGTCTTCAATACGGGGAGGATATTCATCCCAACGTGAAAAGGCTTCAATGAGTAATGTCCATACAGGCCTTGCGGAATTGAAGTCGGTACTGAGGCCGTCTACCCATTCGGCTATACAAGAAGCCGCGGCAATGCGGTTTACATCCAATTGTAAATTCTGGTATTGTTGAATTAAAGCCGATTGCGTCAGCGTCCATACTTCATGCATTTCTGTTTTGGCGTATAAAATTACATGCAAATGATTGAATGGCTGCGTGACACCGGCAAAGCGGCTATTGGTTTTGACGGCGCTTTTGATGGTGGTTGTTATTTTGCCGCGGTCTTTGGTGAAGAGGGTGACCAGAACATCCGCTTCACGGATGCGGCGGCGGCGCAGGGTTATGGCTTCTGTATGGATTAAAGGCATAATAGCAAACTCAAGAATTTCGAATTACAGTCCATGATATATGAAAACCGAAAATGTGTTATGGTCATTTCATCAAATCTTTATAATTGATCTTTATAATTTTTGTATATAATATCGTATTCCAAGGCGAGTTATGGAGTTGAACCATGAAAATTCACAGCCATGCATTTACGCTCATTGAGCTATTGATCGTTGTTGCCATTATCGGTATTTTAGCGGCAATTGCGGTCCCCAATTTCTTAAACGCGCAGATCAAAGCTAGGGTAGCCAGAACGCAATCCGATATCCGGGCATTGGCACAAGCGCATGAAATGTACTTTTTGGATAACAACACCTATCCGCCGGAATCGGAAGATAACATATTTAGCGGGCGGCGCGCGCGCGCGTCATCCGGGCTGTTGTTTTTAACCAGTCCAATTGCCTATATGTCCACTTTGCCGAGAGATCCATTTCAGGATAGCACAGAAATCCGCTTTAACGGTCAAGAAGCCGCTTATGAAACCGGCGTATCGAAACGCCCTGGCAGCGGTTTCGCTCCCAGCGACCCGAATATTGCGTACAATATATTTTCACGGGGGCCGGATTTGGTGGAGAATGGGTTGTTTTCCGCCAATCCCTTTACCGGGGTACAGCGGAACGGCGGCACGGGGAATACCTATAACAACTCGAATGGGTTGAAAAGCAATGGCGATATTTTTTGGTATGGTGGAAACCCCATTGTGACCCGGAATTTGGTAGTGGATGGGCGAACCTATAATGGCGGTTTTCCCCCCAATTTCTCGAATTAGTTTTAGAATGATCAAAGGAAGTACAACCTTTGCCCTCCACACAGTCGCAAGATCAATCTACCGGCAGATGGCTGTTCCTGTTTTTGTTGGGAATATGCACCCTATGCTTTTCGGGACACGGTTCATCTGTCGATGAAAACTTGATTGTTCAAGTGGTCGATTCGTTTGTTCATAAGGGTGAACTAACGGTTGCCAAAATGTTCCAGGCCCTGCCGGAAGAAGATGGAAAATACTACAGCCGCTACGGCTTCGGATACCCGCTGCTGGTGCTGCCATTTTTTCTCTTTGCAAAGATGATGAGTTGGATTGTCCCTTTAACATCTGGTCACTCTGTTTGATGAAGATAAAGTTTTTCAGCGTTTGGACACTTTTGTGCCTAATGGTTTTGATATGAACCATCCTTTCGGGATACTATCTATACCGAAGTTTGCGGTCACCGGTTGAGAGGGAAGATCAAGTTCAATGAAACTCATATCCCTTTTATTTCATGTCCTGATAAAACTGCCGTATGTTCGTGCGAAAAACAATGCGCGCTATATGGGGTTAGACGATTATCTAAAGAACGGCGTTTTGCTGCTATTTGGGATATTCGTTTGCAGCGCGGAATACATGCTGTTCAACCGCTTTTGGGAAGTGCTTGCGAACATCAACATGGGCTTTATTCTTGTTTTGCCCAAACTCATCTCATTTGTTGGATCATTCTTGTTCGCCTTTTTGGCGTATTCTTCCATCATGACCACTCTTACCGCCTTATACCGTTCAAATGATATAAAGGTGTATTTGGTATCCCCCGTCCCGCTTTGGATTCCCTTGCTGTACAAATGGTTTGAAATCGGCATCCGCAGCGGGATAACATTTTTGGTGTTATCGATACCTCCGGTTCTTTCGATGTATTTTTGGTTGGAGTTGGATTGGGCTTTCATGACGGCTTATTTCCTATCAATCGCCGCACTAGCCGCCATCGCGGTTTGCGCCGGGATGTGCGCCGGCATGGCTTTGATGTCGCTGTTTCCGGAAAAGCGGCTTCATCAAACGGTTGCGATTGTGGGGTTGTGCCTGGCGGCGGTAATGGTAGGGGGCATCCGCTTTTTGAATATTGAGGGGTTATGGAGCGAGGTGCCGCAGCAAACCGAATTGATCCAATACTTTTTGCGGGAAGAAGAATCCGCGTGGGTGGATTATGCCCCGGCTAATTTGTTATCCAATGCCATCTTGCCGTTTTTGTGGGGCAGCAGCGGCGGCTGGCTGTGGACAGGGATCAATATCTTATCCGCGGTTGCTTCTGTTACGTTTACGCTTTGGCTGGGGCTGCATCTGTTCCCTGTTGGCTGGAGAAAAAGCCAAGAGCAAAACGATCCCAGTATTCAACGGATGGAAACAAATCCCTTTCAATCCAAGAGCCTATTGCCGCAGCGGTTTAGCGTGTTAATGCGAAAAGACTGGGTAATCTTACGGCGTGATCCGAATATTTGGACACAGTTGTTCATGATGGTTCCGTTGGCCGCTATTTATCTTATAAATATATCGCTGCTGCCGTTGGATGCCGAGGGGTTGCAGTTGCTGTTTGCCATCAGCAATGTCGGGCTTATTGGTATGATTACGGCAGCGGTATCCGCCCGCTTTTTATATCCTACCCTATCCCGCGAAGGCCGTTGTGTGTGGATCGCCGCAAAGGCTCCGGTGTCATCGATGCAGATGGTTGGGCAGAAAATCCTGTTTGCTTGCCCTCCTGTATTGCTGGTGAGTTTTACTCTTTTGCTTGCATCCATATTTTTGATGAACTTGACGATACCGTTTATGGTGTGGTCTTTGATTTACGGAATCATGCTTGTCGTTATGCTGTGTGTGCTAGCGGTTGGGATGGGATGCTGTTTTCCCATTTTTGATTACCAGCACCTGATGGAGGTCTCTTTGGGCAAAGGGGCGTTGTTGTTTATGTTTCTCGCGCTGATGATGAACGGGACGCTGATGTATGCCGCTTACCTGAGCATCAAACCCAGCGGCAGCATTAATCTATTCGCGTCATGGTTTTTGGTTTGGTTTATCGTTTGGACCGGAATAACGATCATCAGTTTATGGTATGGCCAGCGCAGGCTATCAATGCTTGAGATATAAGGAGAGATCATCTCATGTATTTAAAAAAACTGTTTATTCTGTTTGCATTCTCTATTTCACTCAATGGATTCTGTGAAACAACCATCAACGAAAAGAACTTTCTTGAAAGAAACGGGGAATCTATTTTTGTCATCGGCGCTTACGGCTTACCCAATGGAATGGAATTAGAAGAAGCAAAAGCAATGGGGTTCAACGTTGTTCATGGCGCAAAACATTTAGATCAAGCGCACGAATATGGTATGTACGTTTGGTCGTCATTCGGAAGCACGATTGATTTTGAATCCGGTGATGCCAATCAGAAGAAAGAATCCATTCGGCAAAGGGTCGCGAAATACAAAGATTACCCTGCCCTGTTGTTTTGGGAAAGTATGGATGAACCGGCTTGGACGAATAAAAACCCCGCGAAAGCTAGAGCCACGGCGGAAGGATTAACCAAAGGGTATGAGTTTCTGAAAACGCTTGATCCCAGGCCGGTCTATTTAAATCATGCCCCCCGCAATATGGTGGAAACGCTAAGAGAATACAATTCGGCGGCGGATATGATTTGCGTGGATATTTACCCTATTATTCCTGAAGGGCTGCCGGCAACCTACGCTATTACGCCTGATGGCAGGCACGGCGATTTGCCCAATCAAACCCCCAGCTGTGTGGGTGATTATGCCGATAAGATGAAAGCGGTGGCGGAAGAAGACCAGCCGGTGTTTATCGTTTTGCAAGGGTTTTCATGGGGGGCGACTGTAGACGGCGCGGTTCAAGAAAACTATCTCTTTTATCCGAGTTATGAGGAATCCCGCTTTATGGCATGGCAGTCGATTGTACATGGCGTGAACGGGCTGATGTATTGGGGCCTGCATCATGTGCCGAAAGATCATGAATTTTTGATTCACCTGTCAAACGTTCTTAACGAAGTCAAAGGACTATCACCCGTCCTGTTGCATGGAGAAACATTGCCCAACCCCAAGCTGAAATATTACGAACGCGGTTCCACCATCAGCGAAGGGATTGAGATGCTTTGCAAGACGTATGAAGATTCGGTCTATTTGATTGCGGTCAACACCGGCATTGATCCTGCCGCTGCGGATTTTTCAGACGTGCCGTACTTCCCCAGAAATGGAACGCTGCGTGTCATGAATGAAGATCGAGTGGTTTCAGTTAAAAACGGAAAATGGTTTGATGAGTTTGATGGACTGGGCGTTCATATTTACCAATACCAATAGTTTTGTGGTATAATTTAACAACAAACTTTACGTGGTGAATTGACTATGGTTACATCAGTCCCAAGAAAATTGTTTACGGTGGATGAGTATTACCGCATGGCGGAAGCGGGGATTCTGCGTGATGACGACCGCGTGGAATTGATTGAAGGGGAGATCGTTCTAAAAGGTGAAATGCCGCCAAAACGAGCAGGTTGTATCTGTTATCTAAATAACTGATGTTACGCAATCCATGATTGACGATTGCTTGAAAAATGGTTTTTGTTGTGAGCCAACTATTCTAAGTCAAACGCAGTGTCTATCGTCTTCTCCCGTACTTATCTTTTTATGATACGCAAAGTTCTAAAAGTGACGGGGAGCATCGGCTTCCAGCCGGTGTGTCAATCTCTA
>CAYVAZ010000073.1:3217-17407 GCA_964449065.1 uncultured bacterium | reverse complement strand
CCCCCTTAACAAGGGGGGGAACAACGGATAGCCAGCCGTCATTTTTTGATTGACAGAGTACTAGCTGTAATCCCGCTTGCTATGCTGCATAATCTGGTTCTGCAATGAAGGATCCTGGTTCCACCACAAACGCCCGCTCAGCAAAACCAACGATACCCCCATCAAAAACGCGCCGGGGGAAAAAATCGGGGGGAACATCAACATCCCGGTGCTGAAGATGGCAATCAGCAATCCCGCTAATAAGGTAATACGAATCACTTTCAACTCTTCCGGAGCAAAAAATTTACGGCAAATCCGTTTGTTAAACCACGGTGCAGAACCCGCCAGCATAATCCATCCGCCGATGATGGTGATGAATCCATGATGGGTTCCGATCACGAACGACAAGCCAAAGCCAATGAGCAATACAACAAAGCCGATCGCAAACAGCACTTTGCTCTCCCGAAACGATTCCGGCAATCCATCCGTTATGTTGGATTTAAACTCATGCGAGATATAGGCATACACAACCCCACACAGCCCCAGCAGGGTGAACAATATAAATTCAAGGGTTTCCATTCCAGACTCTCCCAACGAACCATTCATACAAATAAACTTTGGGAATTGTAATTGAGAACGCCAAAGATTACAGGTATAAGAGCAGGAATTCTACTTTCCGATTGGTTTGACGTCTGCCGGCGAATCCGCCTCGTCCTCTTCCGGCTTCGGGTTGGGCGGATGGTTCAACCGGTCAATCACCAATTCCGGCGGCACCATCCCCCAATCGGGAATGCCCAATTGCTTGCGTTTGTCCATAATGGCATGAACCATTTTTCGGATTGTTTCGTCGCTAGCCATTTCTCACCAAACCCTTCCACGAAATAAAGTCTATCTCTAATAATGAGAAAAACCAATACAGACCAAATACAATCAAATACATTTAGGCTTGACATTCTTCTCCGGCAGAGTAAATTTTACCGCTACAAGGCCGGATAGCTCAGTTGGTAGAGCAGAGGACTGAAAATCCTTGTGTCCCCAGTTCAAATCTGGGTCCGGCCATTTTCCTTTCCTCTCAATTCGCATTTTTCTGTTGGACATCTAATTTTATCTTCAAAATGACCAATTTGTATAATATCGCTGTGCATTGCCAACAAAACATATAAAATAATGCAATCTCTACATCGCAAAAATTTATGGGGCACTGTGATGATAAAAAACTTTCTGTTCCTGTTTCTCTTATTTTCTGCGGTGATTTCCTTTTCGGCACCCTCCAAGGAATTAGCCCTGCTGCTCACAGAAGAAGAACAGGCTTGGCTCCTGGCCCATCCCATCATCCGTGTCTCCAATGAAGAGGATTACCCTCCCTTTGATTTCAGCGAAAACGGCTTGGCAAAAGGACTCTCTATCGAATACATGAAACTCCTCGAACAGCATATAGGCGTGACCTTCGAATTTGTGAATGGATACACCTGGAACCAACTCCTGCAACTGGCCCGCAACAAAGAACTCGATCTCATGCAAAGCATTGTCAAAACCGAAGAACGGTCCCAATACCTCAACTTTGCGGAACCCTATTACGACACTCCAGTGGTTCTTGTTGTCCACGAAGAAAAAAAAGATATAAAGTCGTTCGATGATCTTATGGGGAAACGCGTCGCCGTTATCGATGACTATTATCAAGAAAATATCATCCGCGAAAAATACCCGCAAATCGAAATGGTATTGGTTGGAAACACCGCCGAAGCCCTCAAAGCCGTCTCCTTCGGCCAAGCCGATGCAACGCTTGAGGTATTGGGAGTCGTTAATTACGAAATCCGCAACAACTTCCTCACCAATGTCAAAATCGTCGGCGAAGTCAACAATCCCGATTTCGGCAACATGATCCTTAGCGTCGCTGTTCGGGATGACTGGCCCATCCTTCACTCCATTATCACCAAAGCGCAAAACATCATCCCCCAAGAACAACTCTATCCCATCTGGGATCGATGGATTTCCTACGATCCGGATCAACAAAACGAATTCGTCCCCAAAGTCGAACTCACCCTTGATGAACAAGAATGGCTCAATGACCATCCCGTCATCCGCTATACCGGAGATCCATTATGGATGCCCTTTGAATCGGTCTCGGAAGATGGCCGTCACATCGGAATCGTCGCCGACTATCTGGCGTTATTCCAAAAACGCCTCTCTGTCGATTTTAAATATGTTCCTGCCGCCGACTGGAGCGATGCTGTCAATAAAGTGGTAACCGGTGAAGTCGACATGATTTCGGCATTCACCACCAATCCCTCCTTGCAAGAAGATTTCAACTTCACCAAACCCTATATCACCAACCAAATCATGATCTTCATGCATGAACAGGACGACTTCATCACCAGCCTTCTTGAAATTCATGATAAATCCATCGTGTTAATCAAAGGCTATGGCTACGTGAATGAAATCAAAGAAAAATTTCCGGAAATATCATTTACCGAAGTAAACAATGTGAACGAAGGTTTGCAACAAGTCTCCAATGGAGAATCGGATGCGCTCTTGTGTTCGCTTGCCATCGGAACCTATATGATAGATGAGTTGGGGATTCATCATGTGAAAGTTGTCGGCAAAACCGATATCACCATGAACCTCGGCTTGGGAATCAGACAGGATTGGGAACCACTTGTCCAAATCCTTAACAAAACCATAGAGTCTATCTCTCCCGAAGAACGCCACCAAATTCTCGACCGCTGGAACAAAAACAAGGGAATTATCGAACGGCTGGACTACACGCTTCTCGCACAAATTATTGGCGTTTTCCTTCTCATTTTGGCGGTCATTTCGGTATGGAGCTGGCGCCTCAAGCAGGAAGTGGTTTTGCGCCGGCAAGTGGAAGAAGAACTGCACGAAGCCCGAATCGCCGCCGATGCCGCCAACAAAGCCAAAAGCGATTTTCTCGCCAGCATGTCGCACGAAATTCGTACCCCGCTTAACGGCATGGTTGCCAACCTTGAATTGCTTGAACTCACGAATGTCGATGAAGAACAGCAAAAAACCATCGGCTCCGCCAAGTTCTGCGCGGATACCTTGCTCGCCATCATCGGCGATATCCTGGATTTCTCTAAAATCGAAGCCGGCAAGATGGATTTGGATATCCACGAGATGGACCTGATTTCCACGCTCAAAAATGTCCACTCCATGATCCTTCCGCGGGCCGTCCAAAAGGATATCCATCTTCACATGTTTATCGCGCCTAATGTACCGGGAAAAGTCATGGCCGATTCCATCCGCATTCGCCAAGTTATCGTGAACTTGGTGGGCAACGCCATCAAATTTACCGAGCATGGTGGCGTAATCATCCATGCCTCACGCCGAGATGACGAAGAAGGCAAATGCTGGATTCGCTTCGATATCGTTGATTCCGGTGTCGGTTTTGCCCCCGATAAAGCGGCAAAGTTATTTGAAGCCTTTTCGCAGGAAGAACAATCCACCACCCGCAAATTCGGCGGCACGGGTCTGGGTCTGGCGATCTGCAAGCGCATCGCCGAAATGAATGATGGAGAAATCGGCTGCTCCGGGTCTCCGGGTTATGGGGCGCATTTCTATTGCGAACTGCCGCTGCAGGTTGTTCAAGAAGCCGAACCGGTCAAAGAAGAATGGCTCGAAGGCAACAACGTGATCGTAATCAAAGAGGAAGGAATGGACGCCTCTGCACTCATTGACAATCTGAAATCCCGCAACGTGAATGTCCATGTCTTGAAACTGGATGACATCAAAGACCAACATCTCAAACTAACCACACCCTTTGGTCAAGACCGCGACTGTATTGTTGCCGTAACACCCAGGCCGGAACATGCCGTCTGGCATCCCTTGATTAATGCCAACCGTCCCCGGCGCTGGTTGCTGGTTTCCAATTCGGAATCCTCCAACCGCGAACACATCGCGATACGCCAAGGATTCTCCTACTACCAATTCGGTGAACCCAACTGGGATGAGGTGTATCAATTCATCCTTAACGTTGGTACGCAATCCGTCGGAATGGCATCCAAAGAAACGTTAGCAGGAAGCCTGGCCGGTACGATCGAATCCATCAAACACAAACGCATCCAAAAGCCAATCTTGGTCATTGACGATTTTGAGATGAACCGCAATGTCGCCGCAAAACAACTCAAAACTTTCGGTCTCATTTGTGAAACAGCGGTGAACGGAAAAGACGGTTTAGACAAAGCCAAAGAATACGATTACGCTCTCATTTTCTGCGACTGGATGATGCCGGTCATGGACGGCATTGAATTCGCCAACCAATATCGCCGCTGGGAAAAAGAACAAGGCAAGCATATCCCTGTCATAGCAATGACAGCCAACGCCCTCAAGGGCGATGAAGAACGCTGCCGCAAGGCCGGAATGGATGACTATCTCAGCAAACCGGTTAAGCTCGAACGCCTAGGAGAGATTCTCTCCAAATGGTTGATGGATGAAGAAGTTCAGTTGGATCCAAATGAAATCGCAAGCATGGCAGTCGAGACCGCCCCACTCCAAGGCACACCACCGGTGGATTTGAAATATTTATCCGAAATCTTGGGCGAAGACGATCCGGTCGAATTGGCCGAAACATTGGATATGTATAAAGATGAACTGGGCAATCTCATAGAATGCATTTCCATTGCTGTTAACAATCAAGACCGCCAAGCCTACCGCGATGCCTCACACAAAGCCAAAGGCGGTGCCGGTTACGCTGCGGCAATGACGTTATCCGAAATCTACAAAGACATGCAACTCTCCGCGTTCGATGCCTCATGGGAAGAATTGCAAGATAAGTTGAATGCGGCAAATCAAGAATGGGCAAACGTGAAAGCGTATATAGAATCCCTCATCCAAACCGTGGAGGCCTCATGAACAAATTTTCCTTCGACAATAGGTCATTTTTAATTGTAGACGATGAAAACATCAGCCGCGTCTCCATCCTGCGGATGCTCAAAAAAATGGGCGATCCCCAAACCTACAGTGCAACCAACGGAGTGGAAGCGTTGCCGATTCTCAACCAAACCTATGTCGACTGCGCCATACTCGATTTTAATATGCCTTTGATGCATGGTTTGCAACTTCTCTATAAAATCCGCACGGGAGAAGCGACAGAAAAACGCTTAACTCCTGTCGTTATGTTAACCGCACATGGCGATGCTCAATTGGTCAAAATCGCCATGAATCTGGACGTGAATGCGTTTCTGCTCAAACCGGCTACGGTGGATTCTTTGGGCGCGAAAATTCAGCACGTTCTTCCCTTCAACGATCCCCTGAACGCAAAATGGCTCAAACCCGTGGAGGAATACAAAGCAATGGACTACGCCGAACAGCCCATTGAAGTCATGCTCAAAACCAATTTTGTCTTAAAAAAAGAAATGAAAGATTCACTCTCATCAGAACACTCCGATGACAGCATGAAACAAATGAAGGTAAATGACTTGGTTGAACATTCTATTTTGGCCAAACCGTGTACAGGGCCCAATGACAATATTTTGTTCAACACAGGGACAGTTCTCACCCAACAATTAATCCACCGCATGCAGGAACTCACGGAAATGGGTGTCATCGAACCCGAAATCTGGGTTCGAAAGTAACCCGCATTCAAACCCATTTTCTTTCCAGTTCAACAATCCATACTTTTCTCCCGGTTTCATCTTCAATTTTGCCCCAATTCAGGAATACTATGGGTAGCGGAAACGTTTCATTTTTGCGTGCCGCCATTCGGGAAGGAGGAAAGATTATGCATATTGATATCACCAGCAAAGGACATGATTTATCCGAAAATCTAGAGGAGAAAGTGATTGTAAAATTAAATAAACTGGAAAAATACATCCATGGCAACAGCGAGGCGGATGTCTTAATGGAACGCAATCATCTGGGGCAAATTGTGGAAATTAAACTCCACGCCAACCGCCACCGCTTTCACGTCCGCGAAACCACCGACAACGTCTTGCAATGCATCGACAAAGCCATTCACAAACTCGAAGCGCAACTGCGCAAAGTCAAAGACAAAATGACCGATTGGAAACCGGACAAACCGAAAGAAGAAGAAATAGGGATTTAACCATCCTCCGACTTACATAACGGCATCAAACGGAAAAGGATTTGTGAAATGAAAATCTTAGTGCTCAACTGCGGCAGCTCCTCTGTGAAATTTCAACTGATTGAGACGGATTTACAAGCGATTAAAAGCGAAAGCGAAGTGGTATTGGTTAGGGGAAGTATCGAAAAAATCGGCGTACCGCCCTCGGTGTTTCATATGCAAAAACTGCATGAAAACCCGTTGCTGCTTCCCGAAAAAAAAGACAGCCTTCCGCCAACCGAAACCCACAATATCGACATCCACAATCACCAAGGTGCCGTGGAATATCTCATGAAGGCCTTAACCGACTCTGAAACCGGCGTCGTTTCTTCACCGGAAGAAATCGCCGCCGTCGGCCACCGCGTCGTGCACGGCGGAGAACGCTTTCACAAACCGGCCCTCATCGATGAAGAGATCGTGGATGAGATCAAACTGTGCAGCGAGTTTGCCCCCTTGCACAATCCCCACAATCTCACCGGGTATATGGCCAGCCGTGAAATCTTGCCGCATTGCCCCCATGTCGCGGTCTTCGATACCGCGTTTCATCAATCCATTCCGCCCAAAGCATACATCTACCCCTTTCCCTATGAGATGTACGAAAAACACGGCATCCGCCGTTACGGTTTTCACGGAACCTCGCACCGGTATGTCTCCAACCGCGTTGCCAAGTTGATGAACAAACCGGTTGAAGAGATAAACACAATTACCTGCCACCTCGGCAACGGCTCCAGCATTACAGCAGTGCGGGAAGGAAAATCTGTCGATACCTCAATGGGATTCACTCCACTCGAAGGCCTCATGATGGGTACCCGCACCGGCGATTTCGACCCTTCGATCGTATTCACCCTAATGGAAAAAGAACAACTTGACGCCGCCGCGATCAACAATATGCTCAACAAACAATCAGGATTGTTGGGCGTGTCGGGGGTGTCCAGCGACATGCGCGAAGTGCAGCAAGCAGCTGAAAACGGCAACGAACGCGCTTCTTTGGCGTTGGATATTTACGGCCACCGCATCAAAAAATACATCGCCGCCTTTGCCGGTGTCATGGGCGGTGCGGACTGTGTTGTCTTTACCGGAGGCATCGGCGAAAATTCCGCGCTCATGCGCCGTCTCTCATGCGAAGGATTAAAGTTTATGGGCATTGAATTGGATGAAGATATAAATAAAAATTGTCGGAGCCGGGAACAAGTGATATCATCTAATCATTCTCCTTGCCAGGTATGGGTGATCCCCACAAACGAAGAATTGGTCTTGGCGCGGGATACCGCAAGATGTGTGGAAAAGAATCCAGCTTAGTTCTCTTACACTTCAAAATCTCTTTTTTCATTGCTATGATTCTCTTTCCGTGTCTAAATATACAGAATTCATTATGTTTTATTAACACGTTAAGGACTGCTTTATGCTGCCAGACTGGGAAATTGAACAAATTCGGAAAATCATTAAAAACTCCACACCCGGTCCCTGGGAACTGGGAGAGATCGCCAATTCTGTTGTTTCCAAAACACCTCCCACGGATACGGACCTGGATGAACAAGCGCTCGAAGCGCAAAAAGAACGGTACGGCGGTTATCCGATTGCAGAAAATGTGATGGATAACGACAAAGAGTTTATCATTGCTTCAAAAAAGTATTTCATAAAACTTCTTCATCATGTGGAAGAAATGGAAATCGCAATCGATATGCTCAAAGAAGTGCTCCACGCCTCCGAAGATATGATCAAAGTGCAGGATGATGAACGCGTCCAAATCCGCATGGATTTCCTGAACGATTACTCCAAAATCTATGCGAAACTCTCAGACGCCATCCGCCAATGCGAACGAATAGAAGACAATTAAAGCAAATCGGCAAACTCCGCGTGGCATCTCGTAAACAGCCAATACCCCACAACTAGAACAGCAATGGAAAACCCGCCAAACACCCCCCAATTCAGCATGGAAGAACCATGACCGTACAGCACCAAATCATGATGGATTTCAACCATATAGGTTAATGGGTTCAAATAGATAAGGGTTTTAATCCATGTATGCGAGGTTTGATCCAATAGTTCAGCGGGATACAAAGTCGGCGACCCCCACATCAGCAGCATGGCGGCAATTCCCACCACCGTGCCGATATCCCGCATATAGGTATGCAGGGTAGAAAACAATAACCCCAATCCCAAAAAACACACGTATTGCATCACAAAGACCAACGGAAGCATACAAACCGATACCGGCAAGCTTTGTTGATAGATACATAACGCTATCAGCATCACAACCGTGCCGATCACTTGATTCACCAAGCTGGATAACCCCAAATACGCCGGCAAGATCTTCGCTGGAAACCGGATTTGCTTGATCAAATGCGCGTTATCCACAATGCATGTGGTCGAGCGTACCCACGCCTCCTGCAAGGCATACCAAGGCAAAAGACCGCTGAAAATATAGAAAGCAAAGCCGCCAGCCTGCTCTTCATCCACACCATACAACTGCACTTTTTGTTGGAATAAGAAACCGAAAATCACATAGTAAATCGCGAAATAAACGATGGGGATAATCACCGACCAAAAAAAGCCCATCACCGATCCGGTATAGCGCGCTTGCAGGTCACGCCGCAAAAACTCCATCACCAAATGCCGGTGAAACCAGATATGCTTCAACTGTTGCTTCATCTAAAACGTATCACTTCCGCTGCAAATACCAACATTTCCTCCCCAATCTTGGGGAGGGTTAGGGTGGGTTGATGATATACACATTACCCATGCAAATCGTATTAATGTGATTCCATCCAGGTAGGCTCGCTATATCAACGTAGATTATTCGGTGATCTTAGAAGCGTGATATCAGCTAAGCCGGCCTGATCATCGGTCTCCGGCAGCCCACCGGCTATACTCGATTAAGCACGAAATAGCGTAACCGGATTCACATCAAACCAAAGGCTAAAGATACTCTTTCTGAATAAGAGACATCACCTGAAAATTCTCCTCCGGCGTACCGGCCGCAATCCGCAAAGCCGGCCGTCCCACATTCTTGCTCTGATCGGAAATATAGATGGAATGTTCGGCAAACAACGCTTTCAATTCCTCCACCCGGCTGGCCGTACCGTCCAACACCAAAAAGAAATTGGCCGCCGATTCCGGTACCATAAATCCAGCGGTTAAAAAACATGACCGCATCTTCTCGCGCTCTTCCTTCAACAAGGCAATATGCTCAGTATACCGCTCTTGATTTTCCAATACCGCGATCCCCGCCGCCTGCGCGATGCTGTTGACAGGAAAGGTCATTGCATGGCGGTTCAACGTCTCGATCACCTCTTCATGCGCGACCGCGTATCCTAACCGCAGCCCCGCCAAGCCATAACTCTTCGACAGGCTGCGAAACACAATCAACTGCGGATACTCATGCACCAAGTCGGCAACCGTTTCTTCGCAAAACTCAAAATAGCATTCATCGACGATGATCTTTCCGCGTGCGTTTTGGATGTATTCCAGCAATGGCTCCCGCGAAGTTAACGTCCCGGTGGGATTGTTCGGATTCGCGATAAACGTAAGCGCGGTGTCGTTCGGAATCTGCATTTGTATCGCCGAATACGCGGGCAATTGAAAATCATATTCACGCGGAATCTTCACAACCTTGCGGCTGTGCCGCGCCGCGCAAAATCCATACACAAAAAACGAGGGCTCATACGTAACCACACATTGATCAGGATGAGTCATACTCACCACCGCCAAATCAATCAACTCATCCGAACCATTCCCCACAATGATGTTATGAGGCTGGATGCCATGCCCGACATACGCCGCCAACGCTTCCCGCAACACGTCGGCATTGGTATCGGGATAGCGGTTGCAATCCCGCGCGGCATCATTCATCGCGGCAAGCACTTTCGCAGGCGGTGGAAACGGATTCTCCCCCTTATGCAGATAAATCCCCTCTTCACTCGAATTGTACGAGAGAGGAATCGCAGGACGTTTCGGCAGGTTTGGATTCATAGATGAACTTTATTAATGCGTTTGAAAAATGTAAGTTACTGATGCTCCGGTAAAAAGGAAAATGGAGTATAACACGATGACGTACATTGTAGAGCAGGCATCTTGCCTACACTGAATGAAATCGCAGGCTGGAATCCTGATCTACAAGAATGAACGTTTTGCCGGTCTATCAGTTATTGTCAATTAAGTGATTAATGTCGGTTCCAGTTTTTGGAAATAAATAATTCACAACCATAATGAAAATCGCGGAAATCTCACCAAAGACGGATAAGATAAAACAATTGGCTACCCATTGATCTACCTTGATGTAACCAAATCCAATAAAGAAAAACGCCAAATTAACAATGATGATTTGAAGGGCAAGGAAAGATAAAATGGAAATGCTATAAATAATTCGTAACTTTCGCTCTTGTTCCGTTTGCGTATTCCACGCATCTAAAATATTAATAAATTTTGTTCTTCGGTTTTCAGCTTCTGAAATAGATTTATAGCAATCGATATCTTCTTTAGATACCTCTTTGCCAATACCTTTAATTTTATCCTTTAGTTCATCGCTAATGTGTTGGTGTTGGTTCATGATATAAATTCAATTTGTTTAGCCGGATTGCCATGGCTTCTTTTGAAACATTAAAGCATTTTGACAAAAAATCCAAATCGTTATTTTTTTTGTAATACTCATCCACCAAATCTTTTGGCATCAATAAAGCCGCCGCAAATTGGTTGGCTTGAATCTCCATTTTTTTATTCTCATCAACATGATTACTTGCATTTGAATAGTCTCGCATTAAATCCTGTATTGTATCAACAAACTCACCTTCGTCTTCTATATGAAGAAAGTGATGTCCCAATTCATGAGCAATCGTAAAACGTTTACGAAATGGGGAATCAGATTCATTAATTAAAATTGATGATAAAGGACCTCTCTTCGCAATTATACCGGATATGTTATCATCTGAAAATGTTGCATTATTAACTTTTATGCCGTTTTTATTGGCCAATACGATGGGATCAACTGGTACAGAGTAAATGCCGTGATGGCGTAAAATATCCTCGGCAATTGATTCGATATCAGCCGTTGATAGCTTTGTTTGCGTGCTATTGTTGCTCATGACACATTCCTTTCCTGGTTATTATAGCGTCAAGATTTAAAAAACAATAGAGAATAAAAAATGGTTTAGCGCTATTCGATCAAACCTACCGCTCCTGACGGATGAATTCGACGACCTCTTTAGGAGATTCATAACATCCTTTCGCCTTACCGATCATATTGGTAAACGGTTTTTCTTCAAAATTCTGTGATCGAATAGAAACAGTTACATCTACTACATCCCCTTCACACAATTCCCCGGAATGAATTTCCAGTACTCCATTGGTGTTTATTTTAATAGATTGCTGAATGGTTTTCTGCATGATCATCCTCCTGTCCCTCACAACATAGTATACAATACTCTTTTTGAAATGGACAAATCTCAAGAATGAGTTTTGCTATTCTTTGCAATCGTTTCAAGTGCATTGGCAATGCGGTTTAAACTTGTCAGCAAACTATAAATACATCCTACAAAAAAGAGAAACGCAATAAAGGATAATAGCAATTCCATAAGGTATCTCCTATAAAAAAAGGGCACAGTTGCCCGCGCCCTTTTCTCGTTTATATACGGCTTGTTCTTAGTCGGCGCCCATGCCGTCTTCAAATGAGCCCGATGCCGCCGCGAAACACAAATGGTCGCGTGTGTACTGTATTCCGTTCGCGCTGGTGGCATCCAAATCGCGGTAGGCGCTTTCGGCTTCCACAACCAGCGGGGCGGAATCGGTTCCCATGATACTGCAATACTTATGTACATACCCAACATGAATCATCAATTCCACATAGCGGGTTAAATTCAAATCGCCCGTGGATAAATCGGTAAACTGCATGGCACGCTTTTGCCAATCGCCTTCCATGCTGCGCAGCGGAAATCCCGGACGAACCGTGTGGTTCTTCACGTGGCAGCCATAGCACCGGTCGGCCACTTTCAAAAACCGGGTTTCCCAATCTTCGCCTTCCCAGCAGTGCGATGGGTCTACATTCACAGTCAAGCATTTATCTCCGTTACACGCATCGACAATCATGTTAAAGTCATCCGCGCAAACCGCCGCCGTTCCAGGGTGAATTTCATGCGCCAAATAAATCCCCAATGAATTGGCATGCTTGCGTATCTTTTCGGTTTTGGCAACAAAGCGCTCATTGCCTTCTTTGACCAAGTCATAATCCGGACCGGCAAAAAAGCCCCACGGATACCCGCCGGCCAGTTCCCAACCGTGCGTGACACCCCAAAACATCGGGACGATCTTAATGCCGCATTCCGCCGCAAGATCCAGCGCTTTCAGCAGATAGTCTTCAATCCACTTCTCAATTTCGTTGGCAGACCGGGCAGCCACATCCCCCGGCAAAAACGGGCGGATGGTTTTGGTTTCAGTCCATGCCGAGGTATGAACCCAAAACGGGCAGTGCATCGAAATCCCGTCGAATTTTAATCCCCGTTGTTGAAATGCGGTTTTAATTTCTTGTGCACTCTTAAAACCGCCGTGGCCGTCTTCCAGCATATAGTTGGAGGGTTGTGCACCGGCCGCGCCGGATTGTTTCGCGAAATCCAAAAAGCCGTCTAACCCCTTTGGACCGTGTTGCGCGCCTTCGATACTGGCATGAAAACAAGCGTTCGCCATGGATATTCTCCTTCTCCCGCATATATTTTTGTGAGTCGTTTAAAAAAATATCATTCCAATTCATCGCAATCGCATACAATAGCAAACCATAACCCAAATGCCTTCTCTATCAAGCCTTTTGAAGAAAATTTGACCGGCTCTTCATTCCTATTTTCCGTTAATTTTCGTGTTGGGATATAGCGGCAAAGCATGATCCTGGATAGGATAATAATGGATTGAAAATGATATGATGATGGTGGGTAAAAAAAGGTAAAAAAAGGACTTATCACGATCCCCAAACCGATTCGGGATAATCCAGATCAATCGTTACCATGATTGCTATGCGGAAGGGTTTCTTTTCGACCGGGAATGCCGGTAAGGAAAATTACATCCTGTTTGCAGCCATTGTAGGCATCAAGAATATAGTTATGCCAATATCCCAGTGAATTCCCCTCTTTCATAAACGCTTTGTATTTTCTTTCGAGACTTGAATCGTTGGGTTTGATTCGGTTTCTAGCGAAGAATTTCAACCATTCGTCTTTTCCATGGTTTTGCAACACATAAGGTGTAGTAAAAGCCACCACATAATCGAGAATTGAATGTGGACTCTTTACCAATCGGACAAACCACAATTCGCCTTGGTTCCCGGAATATCCCGATGGGCAAATACATTTGAATTGATTGCCTGTGATAATATCTTGCAGCATGATCTTGCTGTTATCAAATCCACAATGCTCGTATATACCCATGTGGGAATTGTTTTGAATCTTCAAAATTAAAATCCAGTCATCCGGAAAGCCAAGTGGCTTCGCCACCTTCAAGAGAAGGGTTCCCATGGTTTCTTTGGGGTTTCCGAAGCCGAAATCATAAAACGTCCACAAGGTGAAAAAAGAGGTCGTTATGGGACTGATGGGTGGGTATCCAGGGAGCATAACATCTTCCAACTTGCCAATTTTTTTATAGTATTCATCCAATTCAGGCTCGGCAGAAACGTGTTCAGCAAATACCGACATGAGATTCTGCATGGTGACGTGAACGGCATGGAGGGGATCCATATCTTTTAATTTGTCCGGAGTCTTGATGCTATGTAGGATCTCCTCCACTTGCAGTTGTTCTTCTTGAACATCCGCAAAGGAAATTACTTTGGATTTGCGATTTGACGAAAATTTCTTTTTTAACTTGTTTGATATCGAAGCCATTCAATTCCCATTTTGTTTAAAGGGGTTATTTGCTATTTTATCAGCAATAATTATTTAGGATATCCAAACGTTGAACGAATTCCAAGAATTCCCTAAATCGTTCAACCGGATACAACTTACTCATAACAAACGCATTTCATTCATCAGGAGGCGAAGAATGGCACTACACTATTTTGACGATGACGGGACTGAATTGAATCCCGATTTCATAAAAATGCCTTTTGAACCGCCTTGACCAGGCGGATAGCGACGAATTTTCGTGCTATATGTATGTTCCCT
>CAYVAZ010000073.1:0-3117 GCA_964449065.1 uncultured bacterium | reverse complement strand
AACCGCCTTGACCAGGCGGATAGCGACGAATTTTCGTGCTATATGTATGTTCCCTTGGATGGCGAAAAGGACATGGATAAGGATGAGGGAATCCTGTTCTAAGAACTTGCGGTTTCCCTGATTGTAATGCGAAATACGTTCTCTATATGTATGAAAGATGGATGAAAGTAAACAGACGAAATTCAGCTGGAACGTAACAGGCTGGTGATCGGCAAAAGAAATCAACTGCTATAAGAAAAATCGTAAAAACCATTTGACCCAGAAAAAAATTTGTAATTCTATTACGAGTAATACCATTACTGGAGAGCATCTCATGAGAGTAACAACGAAAGGGCAAGTAACCATTCCGCGGCACATTCGCGATAAGATGGGAATTACGCCTGCAACAGAAATCGATTTTGTGGAAGATGGTGAACGTGTATATATCGTCAAGAAAAAAAGTCGTAACAATCCAACGCGCCGATTTAAAAGTCTGCGGGGTATCGCCACCGTAAAAATGACAACGGATGAAATTATGGCGTTGACCAGGGATAAAAAATGAACGGTGTTTTAGTAGACTCAAACGTGATTTTAGATATTTTTCTTGAAGACCCGTATTGGGTCGAGTGGTCTGAAACGGCATGAAATGAAATCAGTACACATTCTAACTTATACATCAACCCTATCGTTTATTCTGAAGTATCTGTTGGATTTCACAAGATCGAGATACTGGAATCCGCTTTGGCAAAGGGAGGATTCCAGATGATAGATATTCCAAAAGAAGCGCTCTTTTTCGCGGGTAAGGTTTTTATGAAATATAAAAAAAGCAAAGGAACAAAAAGTTCACCCCTGCCCGATTTCTATATCGGTGCACAAGCTGCAGTTCTCGGTCTGGATTTAGTTACGAGAGACACGACAAGATATAAAACGTACTTTCCGACCGTCGATTTGATCTGCCCCAATTGAGATTAAAGGCGACCAATGTGTAATCATAACAATGAAAGAAACTCATCTACCGAAAATCCTGATTGTCTTAAGATGTTCGATAGTGTTCCTTTCGGGATATCCTTGTTATGCATGGGGATCGTTGCCTTATGGGTGGCATCTGTCTTATGAATCAGTCTTGCATGGCTTCCCGTTTGGTGATGAAGTATAAAGCCTGCCCTTTGCAGCGCTCGAACGACTTCATAAGGTTTTAAAACCGGGAATTTCGGCATTATGTCATGGCAAGTTCTATGGTGATAAATTCTTTGTTGGGATTTTGGTTGTCATTGCTGGGAATCTCTTCTCCCAACATCTGAGCACTTTCCAAATAACAACGCAGTGCATCTTCTGCCATCTCTTTGGCTTCCCCCAGGGTCTCTCCAAATGTGCAAATCTCCGGTATGGAAGGAACGACTATATTGAATCCACCTTCTTCTAAAGGCTCATAGATCACTTCGTATTGATATTTCATATTGACCCCTTGTCTTTATTGCATTCCTAATTATACGTTGATGAGATCAAAATAGCAATATACTTTTCTATATGATGTTCTGAATCGGCATGAAATGAAATCAGTACACATTCTAACTTATACATCAATCAGATTAGATATACCGAAGTCTCGGTCGCATTTCATCATATAGAAATATTGAAAATGGCATTAACTAAAGGTAGATTCCAGATGATCGAATTGAATCCCCCCTGCTTCTAATGGCTCATGTCGCCGTCTTTTTGTATATTGGTTGAGAGAAGCCGTTTTTGATTGTCGTTTTGCCATTTGTCCACGCAATGATAAAGCTCCCGCATAGATGTTCCTTCAAAGTATAAAAGATTCTGTTTGTTATGATTTGTCATAGTGTTCCATTCTTCTGTGATCAATTCTCTATGAGATTTTATTAATGACTTAATTTTATTGAATAAATTTACGCTTTACACATCCACAACACCGTTTACACTATAGACTAAACTCATACTTAAAGGAACATCAGTTGAATTCCATTCACCCTGCCATACATGCTTTTAAACAAAAACTATTTGAACAATTTGGAAGCCGAGTGGTGCGGTTTACCGTGTTTGGCTCATACGCCCGGGGCGAACATACTCCGGAATCCGATATTGATATTCTGGTTACCTTATCCGGCAAAGTGGATTGGCAATTAGAATTCACCATTTGGGATTTGGCGTACAACATTGATCTTGCTTATGACGTAATTCTGAACGTGAAAGTTTTCTCTGAAGAGGATATTTTACATACCATTCACGGTAGAACTCCATTTATGCAAAACGTTATGACTGAAGGAATACCGGTGTGACTCCAGAAGATAACCGAAACATCAGCCTCTACAGGCTAGAACGGGCAGCTAACACATTTAAAGACGCTGAAATACTGTTAAACAATCATTCACTGCAAAGCACAGTGAATCGGTTATATTACGCTTTATTTTACTCTGTCAGTGCATTAGCATCTGCGCATGATTTTCACACATCAAAGCATACGGGGTTGAGGTCTTGGTTCAATAAAAATCTGGTTCACCCAGGTATCATTTCTATAGAAATGGGAACTGTATTCAACAAGGTGTTTGAATTGCGTTCTAAAGGGGATTACGCTGATTTTGTTGAGTTAGATGAAACAGAAGTTACCCAATTATTTCACCAATCCAAAACCACTCTTAATACCCTCCGCAGCTTAACGTTAGAGAAACTAAAACTTGAGGAAAATAATAATCAATAAAATAGGAAACTCTATTAATCCGAAGGTGGAATGATATTCACCCTCTCTTCACCCACCAGCGCTTTGCTGATGTTATGAAAAAAATCCCGCCGCAACTGCGACTTCTGTGCTTCCGCCCGCCGCGGATGTACCGCGTTCGATAGAAGAATCGCGGCACAGTTATGCTCCGGATCAACGCAAATCGCCGTGCCGGTAAAACCGGTATGGCTGTAGGCGCTTTTCGAAGGCAATCCTCCCATGTAATTCAGCGAGACCGCCTCATCCATCCCCCACCATCCCAACAGTTGCTTGCGCTTGGTTAAAAAGCTGGTGCCGTCTTCAAAGGTGTTGCCGTCATATTGCGGTGTCAGCATCAAATCGATGGATTCTTCTTTTAAGATGCGTGTCCCGTTGAACTCACCCTTATTGAGCAGCATTTGCGA
>CAYVAZ010000072.1:0-17423 GCA_964449065.1 uncultured bacterium | reverse complement strand
TGTCAATCAAAAAATGACGGCTGGCTATCCGTTGTTCCCCCCCTTGTTAAGGGGGCTAGGGTGGATCAACACCCGTCAATAAAACGTTGACACTGTACTAGGCTAATCCTTATTAATTCCTCCTTATAATTACCACTTCTTTATCTGAATCTGGATTTGCAGGATTTATTGGATATACGGGATAACGGCTAAAACATGACTCATCTGAATGAGCATTCCATTTTGGAAAGTTGCGGAAACATTTTTGCTGATTTGGATTTGCCGGATGCGGATGAGATGTTGGCGAAGGCGAAATTGGCTTCACAAATTATGGAAATCATTCAAAACCGCGGGATGACGCAAGAGCAAGCTGCCGCGTTACTCGGAACCGATCAATCGTACATCAGCAAATTAAAGAAAGGCAGCGAACTGCGGCGGTTTACGCTTGACCGGCTGATGAACTGGCTGACCAAGTTGGATTGCAATGTGGTAGTGAGCGTGAAGCCAAAGGCGAAGAAGCAGGCGGTTGGGGAGATTCGAGTGGCCGGGTAACATCTTGCTCGCTGGTACGATTGTTGGGTTATAACGACGTAACCCATCCTCCATTTCTTTTATACAATCTTAGGACTATCTTTCTCCATTTGCCTTACCTTCATGATTAACTCTTGCACTTTGTCAGGGTCTTTTTTGGTTTTGGTGAGTTCGACTCCGGAGGAGACGTCTATGGCATAGGGTTGGACGGTGCGGACGGCTTGTTGGACATTGCTTGGGTTAATGCCTCCGGCGAGGATGACAGGGAGGGGGGATTCTTGGCGGATTTTGGCGGCAGTGTTCCAATCGGAGGTTTTGCCGGTGCCGCCAAGGTGGGTTTCTCCTTTGACGACGACCATGGAATCGACCAGGACGGCATCGGTTCCGGCGGATTGGTAGTCTTTGATGGATTGCAGGACCGGTTCGAGCGCCACTTCCTGATTGGCTTCTTGCGCGGGGAGGTGGATGACCTTCCAGACTTTGCATTGGGTTTGCGATTTCAGCACTTCGACCAGAGCGGGCGGTTCATTGCCGTGAAGTTGGATGGCATGAGGGTTAAGTTGGCTGACGATTTCGAGCAGGCGGTCTTCCTCTGCATTCACTGTTACCGTAACGATGGGGATATTGGTGAATTGCGAGAGATGGACGGCGCGCTCCAACGGAATGCAGCGCGCGGATTGGGGGATATCAATAAGCATCCCGATGTAATCGGCTTCGCATTTGTTGACCCACTGAATATCGGCTTCGTTTGTCAGCCCGCAGATTTTGATTCGGCACGGCATAATGATACTCTTTTCCATTTTCCAACTGCTGTTTTGCAGTTATGATATCCTGCTATGCTGAAAATCGTAGTGAATATGTATTGGACCGTTCTTTATGAGATACCGATTGACGAAAGCCTGGAATTTGATTCGCGCGTATGGCGATTTGCTGCTGGGGCGTGAGAGGCCGAGCGCCTATCCGGTGGAGTTGTCGCTGGGGACGACCTCGTTCTGCAATTTGAAGTGTATTCAATGCCCGCGTGAAGATAACGAGAACAACCGCCTGCCCTATAACGAGCATCTGAGTTTCGATTATTTCAAATCGATGGAGAACTATATCAAGCAGGCGAAGGATGTGTATCTGTACGGCCTGGGCGAGCCGATGATCGATAAGGATTATTTTGAGAAGGTGCGCTATGTGGCGTCGTTCGGGTCGGATGTAAATTTGTCGTCGAACGGGACGCTGCTGGATGAACGGCGCTGCCGCGAGACGATTGAATCGGGGATAAAGTCGATTGGGATATCGCTGGATGCCTCGACGGAAGAGACGTTCAAGGAAGTACGTCCGCCGGGAGGATTGCCGGATATCATTGAGAATGTAAAGCGGCTCTGCAGGATGAAAAAAGAGATGGGAGCGGCGCGCCCGTTGGTGAAACTGTCGTTTGGGATTATGCGGCAGAATCTGCATGAAGTACCGCTGTTCCCGGATGTGGCGGCGGAATGCGGCGTGGATGAGATTGTAATGCACCCCGTGATTTATATGTCGCAGCAGGCGAAAGAGAGCATGGAGGTTCCACGCAAGGAGATTGAGGAACAAGTGGAGATTGCGCGCCAAAAAGCGGAAGAGCATGGAATTCCGTTTAGTTGGTGGTATCTTGACCCGATGACCTACCTGATGTCGCTGGACTATGAGCGCATGGCGCAGATTAAGACCCCGGTACATCTCAAACCGAAAGACGCAAACGGCAATGGAGCCAAGAAGAAGAAGCATTTTTGCTTTTTCTTGTGGCGCAACGCGATGGTGCAAGGTGAGGGCGAGGTGTTCCCGTGCTGTTATATGACGAACATTAAGCTGGGGAAGGTGCAGAACGGAAATTTAAACGAAGCGCGCGGTCACCCCACACTGAACGAAATGCGGCGGGGAATGTTTGAAGGCGAAGCCCCCGCCCCCTGCCAGCAATGCCCGCAGATGCAGCCCTACGACCGTTGGCATATCTTTAAGAGCGGGCTGGTGGAGTTGAAGAATCTGTTGGTAAGAAATTGAATTTATGCTATGCATACAAATCACAAAATAACTGTATTAAATGAAACAAAAGAGACGATGGTTACAACAAGAATAACTTTGAATCAGTTCATTACAATTATCACCTTAATAGCAATCATCGGTGGTGGATTTTATTGGTTTGGCAGTATCAATTCCGCCATTCATAGCAATACGGATGTGTTGAAAGAAGTGAAGAGTGAACTTTCATTAATGCGGCAAGAGTTAATATCGATGCGGAAGGATTTTAATGAACGTACGAATGCAATTTCGGAAGCAGTATTGAAAAATCGCGATAAACTTCTGCGGATAGAAGATAATATTAATAAGTGATTTTAAAGTAATATAACTTATCCGGAGGGTTACCGGATAAAGACAACGCGTTTGTCAACCCATTTCTTTTTTTTGTGTTCCTTTTTTTTGTGATGGATATGATTTAGTTGATGGAAAGCATGGCCACCATGCTGTTAACATTTGGGAATGTTTGAAGGCGAAGCCCCCGCCCCCTGCCAGCAATGCCCGCAGATGCAGCCTTATGACCGCTGCATATTTTTAAGAGCGGGTTGGTGGAGCTGAAGAATCTGCTGGTGCGGGAGTGATATCAGAAAAGCATTTTGATACATTTCATTGTTATGTAGAGTTTAGAGGATGTATCCAAAAATGGAGTGAATCCATAGTTTTGGTAGAAGGAAGAGGCTTTTTCATTGATTGCATCAACAACTACCGCAACCGCTCCAATTTCATCACTGAATTGATAACATTTGTATAATGCATCCAGAGCAGTAAGTCCACATGAAAATTTTGTCCGATTGTGGTGCGAAGACAATTATTCAAAGTTATAGGAAGGCTTGAATTTCATGCAATGGACATTTTATTTTTGTAGTTGTCTGCCGCTTTTTGTAATTTCGAATCCGGTGGAGAATCATCAGTTAGCGCGTCTATAAAAGCCAACCGGTCACGCAATGTTAGAGATAACAGGTCTTCTTCCAAGAGAATTTGGTTTGCTGCTTTCTGGGCACTGTTTACGATGAATTCCGATAAAGATACACCTTGTAGAGAAGCGGCTTTTGTTAATTGCTTTTTTTGTTCAGAGGTTAAGCGGGTCTCGAAACGTTCGGTTCTTGTCTGTGTCATGATATTCTCCTGCATAGAATAATACGTACATTGTCCGGTGTTGTCAATTATGCGTTCCTATTCACATGTTTATTGCTCTGATTATTCAGACCACTATAATAAACAAATAACGGTATGTAACTGAGTTAAAGAATAACTTGAGGTGTAAACGTGAAAACCGCACAAGATATTATTAAAGAAATAGATGAATTGCCTTTGGATGAAATGAAGATTGTTTTTGAATATGTTTCTTCCAAGACAGAAGACACTTTTCACGAATGTGAATATTCGAAAGAAGATATAGAAAAATTAAATCAAATCCAAGATGAAGTTGAGCAAGGCATAAACCTCAGCCCTGCATTGAAGGGTGAAGAAGCCATTCAGTTTTTGAAAAAATTGCGAAAATAGAAAATGGAAATTGTTTATCATAAACATTTTCAAAAGATGTATCAAAAACTCACTTCCAAACAGCAAGATAAAGTTGATGAAACTATTTCACTTTTTCAGCAAACCCCTCATGCATCCCAATTGCATAACCATCCCTTAAAAGGGAAACAAAGAGGTAGACGCGCAATTTCGGCGGGTGGAGATTTACGTCTCGTTTTTATAGAACATAATGAATATTCCGTTGTCCATTTTTTAACTTTGGGTACTCACAACCAAGTTTATTAGATTGGTAACATGAATCTCTTCAACATAAATACTCATCCCCACCGGCGGTGGAACCCGTTGTTGGGGGAGTGGGTGCTGGAGTCTCCGCACCGGGCGAAGCGGCCATAGTCGGGGGCGGTGGAGCCATCTGCGCAAGCCGAGTTGCCCGCTTATGATGAGGGATGCTATCTCTGCCCCGTCAACCGGCGGGCGGGCGGGGAGAGCAATCCTCAATATAAATCGACCTACGTGTTTGATAATGACTTCCCTGCCCTGATGCCCGATTCTCCTTGCAACGAAGTGACCGAGCAATGCAACGGGTTGGTACGAGAAATGCCGGAACAAGGTTTGTGCCGGGTGGTGTAATTTTCTCCAAAGCACAATTGTTTGCGTTCGGTAGAGCCAATACCGTTTTTCCTTTCACTGTGACCATTATGTATTTGTGGTTCATGGAAAAAAAATGTCCATTTTTGGGTATCATCTTCGTGTATAGAGATGAGGGTGATGCATGAAACGAGTGACAGACCGACACATTCAGCGGATGCGCGCGGGCGACCCGTATGCCTTTGAAGATATCGTGTCTTGGTATGCCCCCGGTGTGCTGCGGCTGGCGTATCTGCTGCTGCAAGACCGGCAGGAAGCGGAAGACGTCTTGCAGGAAGCATTGCTGAAGTTGGTCAACAAAATCAAAGACGGCAGCTTTCAAAACCGCAACGGTTCGGTGCAAGGGTTTTTGCTGACCTGCGCGCGCAATTTGTGTATTGATCTGCTGCGCAAGCGCAGCCGCTTTTCTTCGCTGGATGAGTTTGAAGCCGCGGCCGACGCGGTTCCCGATCCCCAACAAAGCGCTTGGACGCGATTGCGTGATGACGATCTCTATACGCAGCTCGATTGGGCGCTGTCAACACTCTCTACCCAACAGCGTACGATTTTGGTTTTGTATGAAGTCAACGGCGAGAGTTATGAGAAAATCGCGCGAACGCTGAATATCCGCATTGAAACCGTGCGTAAATCGTTGTACCGAACCCGCAAGAAATTGCGCGAACTGCTGGAACCCTGTAGAGGTGAAGTATGAAGAAGAACGAGTATGAACTCCATAATCCACATGAAAGGGAAAGCGGACGTGATGTTCATTTAAAGCGGATGCTGCAAGAGTTTCCGGTTTGGGATGTCGATAGCCGTGCTTATGCCAACCGCATGATGAAGGCGATGCGGCCCAAGTGGAGTGAACAGTCTTGGTGGTTTGACGAGGTGTTCCCGGCGGTGAATTGGCGGTACCGTTTGGCCGCGTATGGTGTTGTGTTGATTGCGGCGGCAGCGGTGTTGTATTGGATGCAAACTTCTCCAATTCCCGCGTTTCATAGCGTGCAGTGGAGTGTGGAGCACCCGGTAGAAAGCGTGGATGTGCCCGATTCTTGGAAACGAAATTTAGGATCCGGCAAAGAGGTTTCCGTGCCGGATGGAATTCATGCAACGGTGTATTTGCGGGATGAGTCCGTAATTCATTGCGAACCTCAAACCGCGTTTCGGTTGGATTATGACGCGGGGCGCAATATTCATATTCAGCGCGGCAGGATTGAAATTACCGCGGCGCATGATCCTGATAGGTCTATGCTGGTGCATACCCCGCTGAACACGATTGAAGTGGTGGGTACACGGTTCACTGTAGAAGTGACCCCAAAACCATCCGAATAGGAGAGCGATATGAAACGCTTGTTTACCGCGTTTGGATTAACTCTATTGCTGCTTTTCCTGGTATTTGCGGTGTTGATTTTTTTGGATACCCAGCCGGAGCCGGACACTGAATCGGTGCGGATTACGGTGCAGGAAGGGACGGTGCTGGATCAAACTAACGGGCAGACGGTGGAAGCGGGCGAGGAACTGACGGTTCACGCGGATGGGGAGACGGACTTCAAGGGCAAGGCTGTTCCGACACCGCTTGATGTAAGTGTACCATCCATTGAAGCGGATACGCGAACGGTGACAATTGCTGTGGTGGATGACGAACAGCAGCCGGTGCCGGGCGCTGTGGTGGCGGTTTCATCCGGCAGGACGCTGTATTGCGATGAGGACGGGAAGGCGCTGCTGACGCTGCCTGAAAATGAAGCGTGGAGCACAACCGTTACCGCCAACGGCTTTTTTATGAAAAGCGATGTGCTGATTGATGTCAATCAAAAGCAAGTGACGGTTCCGTTACACCGAAAACTCGCGGTCCAGGGTGAGGTGTTTGGTCCGGAGGGGAATCCCAATGAGGAGGCGGCGCTTCGGATTGCCGGGAGTTCGGCGGTGCTGTCCGCCACCGGGAGCCTCTTCGCGTTTTATCCGCTGTATGCGGGTGAGTATACGCTGACGGCTGTGCATCCTACATACCTGGGGATCAGCAGGAGCGTGCAGGCGGGGGAAACGGTTTCGCTGCGGCTGCTGAATGAGGGGACGGCAACGGTCTCGGTCAAGACCACGATGGACGACGTGGTCGCAAATGCGGAACTGGCGGTGAAATCGCATCCACAGACGGGGTTTTTATATGCCGCGCGTGTGAAGACGGATATGAACGGGCAGGCGGTGTTTGCGAAGGTGAAGCGCGGGACGTATACGGTGGAGATCAATCATCCCTGGTATCAATCGGAGGAGCCCGTGGTGGTTGCGGTGGATGAAGCGGATGAGCATATCGAGCTGATATTGCCCGGCAACAATTTGAATCTCTCCGGCTTTGTGTATGACGCGGTGACGAATGAACCGGTCGTGGGTGCGCCGGTTGTGTGTCTGCTGGATCATGTGTCGTCGCAGGGGATCGCGCTGAAGCAAACAAAAGAGGCGACCAAGACGGTGCATACGGATGAGAGTGGGCAATATACGTTTACGGATATGACCAGCGGATTGTATTCGCTGTATGTGGATCAGATCGAGGGGTACATCAGCGGGGATCATTCGAAGATATTAAGTTTTCAGAGTTACCGGCATAAGAAAGCAGCCCTTACGAACCAAGACGCGGAGAGTGTGAATTTTTATTTGGAGAAACCGTGGACGGTATCCGGGACGGTGTATGATCCGGACGGCAAGCCGATGGCAAATCAAACGGTTTATGCACATATTGTTTACCGGCCTTCAGAAGAACAAATAGAAGAATTAAAACGCTATGGCGCTTACGCGGAAACCGATAGCAATGGCCGGTATGAATTGACCGTGCCGGTTAAACTTTCTAATAAACAAATTCTGGTTTCTTCTGATCATAAATATTATGGGAAGGAGCATTCGGATGATTTTGCTGTCAAACCGGGGCAGCGAATTGAGAATATGGATATTCATTTTGAAGGCGGGGCCATCGTGCAAGGGTATGTACGCGATCAGCAGGGAAATCCAATTGAAAATGCCAACGTACAATTCCGGCGTGTGATAGAGGACCATTTGGGAAATGGGAGAACCTACCCGCGTACACAGGCGTTTGATGCAAAAACAAATCAAAATGGATTTTATGAATGTGTTTTTCAATACTATAGAAACCCAGGAACATTTTCTGCGATTGCCGATGCCGTTGGCTACCGTTCAACGGTTGAGGATCAAATCGATAAAACCATTCATGTGAGTATTGGCGGCACACCTCAGGATATGAGCTTTACTTTACAACAAGGGAAGGATGAATTTGTAAAAGGGATTGTTGTGGATCAAGACAATAATCCTATAGAAGGTATTGAGGTATATTTATCTATTGATGAACGAATTAAACAAGGTGACCATAATTACGATACAGAGTATGGTTTTGATAACCGGATGACGACTCAGAAAGATGGTCAGTTTAAATTTGATATTGACAGTATAGTAACCCAAAACATGCTGAAAAGATCAGAAGTGGGTAAACCGATCCTTCGTGATCAAATTTTTAATGTGAATGCTCGAACAAAATCAACAAAAGAATATGAAAGTGGTTCTACTGGTGTCTTTTTTGAAGAAAAAGAAAATGTTCGTATTGTATTAAAACGAAAAGATAATAAAGAAGTACAACGAACGGGAATAGCCGGGCGGGTTGTGCTTTCAGACGGGCAGCCGTTGGAGCGGTATGAACTACGGGTTGTGCCGAGTGCGTCGCCGCAGTCGGAGAGTGTGAACTCGCCTTATTACCGGTGGACGCCGGTCTTTTCACGGGATGGGCGGTTTTTGGTGGAGAACCTGGCCGCCACTCATGCGCCGTTTTCGATTGATATCCGCACGGCTGCGTATGGTACCGCGTCATCCGGGCGGATGTCCCCGCCGCCGAACCGGATTTTGGACGGGGTTAGGATTGTTATCGGCAAAGGGGCCACGATCATGGGGACGATTGTCGATGCGGTTACCAACGAGCCGATTTCGGGGTTAACAGTCTCCGCTCAACTCCCCCCATCAGCAGCAGTCCGCAGTGAGTTCGATTCGCTGTTTTCTCCAAGAAACTTAAGATTGGATGGCCGGCACGGTCTTGGAGAAGACGGTCTTCCGGAAAGCAATTTGCCAAGTACAACCACCAACGCGCAGGGGATGTTTGTGTTGAAGAACGTTCCGGTGCCCTCTACGTTTGTGCGTGTGCTGCCATCGGATGCGTACAGCCAATATACTTTGCCGGTGCGGCCGTTGTCGCATGGGCAGACGCGGAAGGTGGAGACGATTCGGCTGCAGCCGAATAAGTGATGAGTGATGAGTGGTGGGCTTACTATACATAACATAATCAAAAATAACGTCTGCAAATCATAATACCGCATCCATTTCGGATTGTAGAGTAAGCGCGGCAATAAGCCTCAGCGAACGAAATACGTAGCGGTTTTCGTTCTTCCCAATCCTAAAAAGAATTCGTATAAAAGGGTACAAAACGCACCTTTTCAATAACAAAAACAGGTTGGAACCAAATTTTATCTCTCTTGTTTTTCAAGCACCATCACAAAAGCCTGCATGTGGTTTTGGTGTGTATGGAACACGCTGCGCATGGAACTTACCCGTTTACGGGCGGATGAATTGAGCAGCAAACGTGTCCATATTTTGAATACTCGAAACAGTCCTTCATCCCGAATCATTCGAGATAATTCCAAGAGTGCCATCGGGGCGGTTTCTTCTTGTTTTACCTGAAAGCCTTCGCTTTCAAATAAGGCTTGCCAATCATGCAGAGTTAGCGGATTAACGCCGTGGTGAATCACGCGGGATAAATCCTCCCGGATTTCTTGCCGCTTCGTTTCACTAATATCAGCAGGCTGCAACGCAATTTCGTGTACCCCATAGCGTCCGCCATCTTTTAAAATACGGTGCGCTTCACTGATGATTTTGCGTTTATTGGCCTCTGTTTGCATGGTCAACATAGCTTCACCGTAGACAACGGTTGCCTGTTCGTCATCCAAGCCGCATTCTTCAGCACTAGCTATCAGGCATTTGTAGTTTTTATTGGCTCCAATGGCTTGCTTGACCTGCTCGGCTGCTACACAATCACGTTCAATGGCGGTATAACTAGCGGGATGTTTTGCTACGGTTTTTTGCGCTGTCATTCCTAAACCGGGTGCGAATTCCACCACATGATCACTGGGTTGGATAAACAGACTTTCCAGCATCCTGTCCGTGAGTTGAATACCCCCTGGGCGCAGAACGCGTTTTCCCAATTTTGCCAGCACCCAGTGTCCTGGCATTTTCTCGAAAGAACGCGTGCTTTGATCGCATTGATTTGTATTGTTCATTTTTTTGTCCATGGTGTTGCTTGCCATTTTATCATCTCCTTTGATGGTGAATGTTGCAGTTTCGTTGTTTTAGGGTGCGGCTACCGGTATGTTTTGCGAATGAAAAATATCACCGTTTGAATCGATACCGTTGGTTACATCGTAAAATCCATTTTGCACTTCGTCTCCCAACAAACCGGAGATATCTTTTCTATCCTTATCCGGACCGCAGGCTACCAATACCCAATTGCCCCAATGTTTCTGATTAAACGCAAGAAAGGGAGGAATTTTGCCACCTTGGGCTTCTTTTACCCATGCAACCGATTGCGTACATTTCGATGGCTGTCCCCATCGCTTTCATATCTCCGTACGAAGCGCTGATATTGGCTCTCAATTGTGCGTGTAAAAAATTGGGAACGGCAATCGCTGCAAGTATTCCGATTATGGCTACGGCGATAAGCAGTTCGATGAGTGTAAATCCCCTTTCTGTTTTTATGGCACATTCTTTGTTACAATGTTGATATTATGATTAGTATATAAAACATATTTATAGAGTACCAATGATTTATTTGTTGTCAATATATTAATGTATTTTATTTACATGTTTATTGTTATTTCCCAAAATTGTGTAGAAATTATCGGATTGCGGTACGTTATCTGGAAAGAGGTGTTGCCATTAGCTATCTGGCTATATTGGACTGATAAAATTTATATTGGAATTTAAGGAACGCGTTAAAATTTTCAATCAAAAAAGGAGTATTTGACGTAAATCAAATACTCCTTAACGACTTGTTATCATCAAAACGTCTAGTCCAAGATTTTCACTTTGATGTCTTTAAAGTAGACCTTGCTATCGGGGTCATGTGCTTGGAGGGCGAATGTTCCTGAGGCCAGTTTTCGTCGTGGGAGATCTTCTGGCGGCGATGGGGGAGTCGGTTCGATAAAGTGCACCACCGGTTCATCATCTACATAGACTTCTACTTTTTTGCCATCCACAATAATGTGGATATCAAACCACTCGTTGTCTTTCACATCTGTTTTTAACACGTCCACAATTCTGTACAAACTGCCGGTCATGCGTTTTTCATCCGGGCTAGAGTTATTGATTTGTACTTCATAGCCTTTTTTCGGCCAGCCTTTTTCTTGGGGGAAGGTATGGAAGTAGATGCCGGAATTCGAACCCGGTTCCGTCATGACGGTGGCTTTGAATTCAAAGTTTTTAAATTCGTGATTTTCAATCGGACCCATATAATACAAATGGGAACGCTCGCCATGACAAATGATCACGCTGTCTATGATGGCAAAAGAATCCGGGTGCTCATAGGCTTTCCAGCCCAGCAGGGTATTCTCGAAAATTAAATCAATCCATTTTTCCTTCGCAAACGCGCTGCTCGTAGTGATGAGGATTCCCAAAAGGAATACACAATTGATGAATACTTGTTTGTACATATACCCAATCCTTTCCCGGTTCGTAACTGAATGGTTGATGGATAAGACGATTGATTATTTGAGAAGTAACACAATTTTACCCTAAGGGGGAAGTGACGGTTAGCAGACGTTTGGTGAAATACAGTCGGGCGGCTTCCATGATTTGCTCTTGGGTTATTGCGGTTACTTCACGTGGAAAGGTATTGGCCATTTCCCAGCCTAGACCGGCGTTTTCATACGAGGCAAAGCGGGCGGCTTGTCCCATGTTCGTTTCCAGCGCCATCATATATGTGCCGCAGACGTACGTTTTTACCCGTTCCAGTTCTTCTTCACTGACCGGTTCGGTTTTAAGACGTTCCATTTCTGCTTCGGCACACCGAATGGCGACTTCGCGGTTTTGCGGAGTCAACACAATATAAATCATAAATGGGGATAGATCGTGATGGGGCGAATAACTGGTACCAATTTGGTAGCACAATCCCCGCTTATCTCGGATTTCACGGAACAAGCGCGAGTCCATTGATCCACCCAATATTGAGCTGATCATCCGAAACACGACGGCATCGTTCGATGTCACTCCGGGAGCGGGATATCCCAAGATTAGATACTCCGACTCGGACCCGCGTTTGACGCTGACGTCCGTATCTTCTGCTATCGCAAGCGAGGCGTTTTCCGGTGAAGGAGGGATTTCCGCGGTTCGTCCCGTTCGTTCTGAGAATACGGATTTGATTCGCGATTCCGTTTGTAGAAGGTCGCTTCCACCGACAACCGATACAATCATTTGAGACGGATCAAACGATGCCGATGCGAAGTGTTGGAGGTGGCTTTGTTGAATCGAGTCTAAACTTTCCGGCAGGCCGATATTGGCCCACGAGTAGGGGTGAGAACCGTAAAAGTGTTTGCGAAAAATTCGAACCGTGAAGTTCAGCAATGAATCTTCTTGTTCTTTTATGCTCATGCGGACAATATCCCGTTCGCGTTCTAATTTACCGGATGGGAACGTGGGGGAATTAATCAACTCCAATACGGTTTGTAAATCCTCTTCGAGAAAGTGGGTGGTGGTCAGTAGATCTATCGCGTTGGAATCTTTCCCCGCTTCGGCGTTGTAATGGGCACCGTTGCGTTCTAACAACAGAGCGATTTGTTCTTCGGAATGCAGTTTTGTTCCGGCAGAGAGCATTCGCATAGTTAAATTCGCCTGTCCGGCGCGGTCTTCCGGCTCATGTTTCGATCCCAACTTCGATAGGACGCGGATGGCAACGATGTGATTGTTTGCATTGGGAGAGTACAGCAACGTTGTGCCATTGTCCAACACCGTACGGTTGACACGGCGCTGCGGCAGATGAATGCGTGCGGATTCTGTTTTCATATAGAACTTTCTTTTGTGCTTGATCTTTCAGATTTCGCTTCCAGCAAACACTGGCCGGTCATTTCATTCGGCTGTGGAATATCCAACAGCATTAATAGTGTGGGCGCGACATCGGCCAATTTGCCTGAATTCAGTTTCCAGTTTTCGTGGTCTTTCCCGTAATAGAAGGCATGGACCAAGTTGGTCGTGTGCGCTGTCTGGGGGCCGCCGTTTTCATCGATCATGTGTTCGGCATTGCCATGGTCGGCAGTGACAAGGGCGCGTCCGTTGATGGAATCCAGACAGTTCAGTACTTTGCCCACGCATTCATCCGTGACTTCAACCGCTTTGGTAACGGCTTTGATGTCTCCGGTGTGTCCTACCATATCCGGATTGGCGAAATTCAGAATCAAAACATCGTATTGATTCTCTTTTATCCGCTCGATGACGTTTTCGGTCAACTCATACGCGCTCATTTCCGGCTGCAAATCGTAGGTGGCGACTTTGGGCGAAGGCTGCATGTAGCGGTCTTCACCCTGGTTGGGTTCTTCGAGACCGCCGTTAAAGAAGAAGGTCACGTGGGGATATTTTTCCGTCTCTGCCGAGCGCAATTGCGTTTTGCCGTGTTTTGCCAGCACTTGGCCAAACAGTTCCGTCATGGTTTGTGGAGGAAAGGCGACGGGCAGGTTATAGCTTTCATCGTATTCGGTCATGCATAAAAATTCCAATTTGGGACGGTTCGGCCTTTCGTGTTCCGCGAAGGCATCATCCATCAACATTGAAGTGATTTGGCGTGTACGGTCGCGGCGAAAGTTGAAGAAGATTACGCCATCGCCATCATTCATGGTGCAGGCTTTGGTTTCATCTTGCGTCCCGGCTATGATGACGGGTTTGATAAATTCATCGGTGACTTCATTATCATAGGATGTCCGGATCGCGGTTTGGGCATCGGGTGCCAATTCTCCAACGCCGTTTACGATTGCGTCATAGCCCATAAAGGTACGTTCCCACCGCTTGTCCCGGTCCATAATGTAGTACCGGCCGATCACGGTGGCGATTTTTCCGGTGCCGTGTTTCTTGCAGGCTTCTTCAATTTGCGCCGCATACTTCACCCCGTTGGTCGGTGAGGTATCGCGGCCGTCTGTGATCATGTGGATCAAGACATTTTGCACGCCTTGTTTTTTGGCCATTTCAATCAAGGCGGTGAGATGATCGATATGGCTGTGCACCCCTCCATCGGAACAGAGTCCCATCAAATGAAGCGTGGACGCGTTTGATTTGACGGAATGCATGATCTTTACGATTTTCGTATTCTCAAAAAAACTGCGGTCGTGGATGGAAAGCGTAATGCGGTTGATATCCTGTTGTACAATTCGCCCGGCGCCTAAGTTCAAGTGGCCTACTTCCGAATTTCCCATCTGGCCCGCGGGAACCCCGACCGCCTCTTCGGCGGCTTGCAGGGTTGCGGTGGGATAGGTTTCTTTCAGCATATCTTCAATTGGAGTTCTTGCGAATTTGGTCGCGTCGCCGGTTTTCTCCGCGTCGGGATTCGGATTGATCCCCCACCCGTCGCGGATGATCAATGCGACCATGCCTGTTTTATCTTGAGCCATTGTGTTGTCCTGAAATTGGAATGGTTGATCCAGAAAAATCTAAGTATACCAATACCGGAACAGGATTAAACGCCAAGACGCCAAAGTATGGCACTTTGAACCCGTTGGAATTTACATTAAGGTTAGGAATCATGGATTTCATATAAAAAGGTGTTTCAATGAAGAACGATCTCTTATTGCCTGTATTCATCATAGGACTTGTGTTTTTGAGTGCATTGCAATCCCTTGCCAACGATGGATTGGATGGAATGACGGATTCGAATCTTGAGCAAATGTTGCGGCGGTATGAGCAGGATTATGAATCACTCAACCGGTTTTACCGGCTGCCTCTATCGCAACACAAATTGGAGCGTATCCAAAGATTTCATACGGATTGGGAAGGCCGGTTAGAAGAGATTGGATTTGAAGAATTAAATCAATCGGGAAAGATTGATTACCTGCTTTTTATAAATCACCTGTGGTATAGCAAACAACAGTATGAATTTCAAACGAAACTTGATAAAGATACCCGCTTGCTGCTTCCATTTGCTCACGATGTTTTGGCGTTGGAACGGGCGCGATGGGACGCGGTGGAAATCGATCCAGAAGAAACAGCGAAGGCTCTCACAAAGATGATCAAGCAAATTGAAACCATTCAGCAGCAATTGAAAAAGGGCTTGACATCCCCGCGGAATGATGAAGAGAGTGAAGATGAACAGGAACGCGCTTTTGAGCGGGGAGAGGAGAAACCGGTGCGAATTGATTCCGTCACGACAACGAAAGTGATTGCGAATCGTGCCTTACAAGAATTGAATCGGATTGAAGGAACATTAGAAGGTTGGTTTGAGCATTATGACACATATCATCCCGCCTTCCATTGGTGGGTGCATAATGTGTATCAAGATACCCAGGATGCACTGAATGATTATCAGGAATTTTTACGTGAAGATATTTTGGAACATCAAGAAGGGGAAGACCCGCCCCTAATCGGCGATCCGATCGGCAGAGACAGATTGCTGGTGGATTTGCGCCATGAGATGATTTCATATACCCCTGAAGAATTGATTGAGATTGCCAACCAAGAATTCGCTTGGTGCGAACAAGAATTGCTGAAAGCCAGCCGGGAACTGGGGTATGAAGATGACTGGCATGCCGCATTGGAGCATGTCAAAGGATTGCATGTTCCCCCCGGTGAGATGGATCAATTGGTATACCGCCAGGCGGAAGAAGCAATTCAGTTTATCGAAGAACGCGATTTGGTGACCATCCCCAAACTGTGCCGGGAAACCTGGCGGTTGGAAATGTCATCCAGCCAGATACAAAAAACGCTTCCGTATGCGTTTTATGGCGGGCAGTATATGGGGGTAGGTTACCCGACGCTGGATATGGACCCCGAAACCAAACGCATGAGTATGCGCGGAAACAACATTCACTTTTCGCGTATTGTTGTTCCGCATGAATTGATCCCCGGACACCATTTGCAAAAGTTTATGGCTGACCGCTATAACCCGCAGCGGCAGCAGTTTTGGACACCGTTTTATGTGGAAGGATGGGCGCTGTATTGGGAAATGCTGTTGTGGGATTTGGATTACCCGCGCGGCCCGGAAGACCGCATGGGGATGCTGTTTTGGCGGATGCACCGCTGCGCGCGAATTATGGTGTCTTTGAAATTTCATCTACACGATATGACGCCGCAAGAAATGATTGCCTTCTTGGTGGAGAGGGTAGGGCATGAGTTGGATGCGGCAACGAGTGAAGTTCGCCGGTACATCGCGGGGAACTATAGTCCACTTTACCAATGCGCCTATATGTTGGGCGGATTGCAAATCCGTGCCCTGCGCAAAGAATTGGTCGACACCGGCGAAATGAGCGATACTGAGTTTCATGACGCGATTTTACAACAAAATGAAATTCCCATTGTTTTAATCCGGGCAAAGTTGATGAATCGGGAATTAGAAGCGGATGGGTATCCGGAATGGAAATTTTATCCAGTTGATTAACTGGATGCAGGATATCCTCCTCAGAAAATATTTCTTGACTATTTGACTCTTTTTCAATTACTATTATTGAATTGGTTCCGATAATGGTTTGATAAAATTCTAAGTATGTACGTGAGTTTGTGGAGATTGCCGGGTTGTTTTATGGTATTCTGGAAGGGAATTTTTATCCAAACTTTTCGTCAAAATAAATTTTTTGTGGTATAATATCAGTAGGGAAACAGAAAATTTCTGTTACGATATCCCGGGTTTTTGCAATAGATTTTAATCGATTGGGGGATAATATGAGCATCACTTCCAACACAGCAAATTCAAATACGATGGTTTTTAACGCTTCTTTAGAAAACCTGCCCGCCATTTGTGAAACCGTCACAGATGCCGCCCGCCAATTCGGTATGGATGAACGCTGTATTTGGAAACTTGAAGTTTCTATCGATGAAGCCTGCACCAATATTGCCTCTTACGGGTACAAAAATGAAGACAATGGAAAGATTTGGGTGAAATGGGATTGTGACGGTGAATATTTTACGATCACCATAGAAGATGAAGGAGTTCAATTTGACCAAACCAAACCCACGACACCCGATTTTGAAGCCAAACTTTGCGACCGCAAACCGGGTGGTTTAGGCCGCTATATTATGCGCGAGTTTATGGATCACTTGGATTATAAACGCGAAAACAACCGCAATATCGTTACCTTCACCAAACGTCTCTCCGACAAATGCGATTGCCCGGAAGAACCAATCGCAAAATCACAAATAGGTTAAGTTCTCAACGCGTGATATGTTGTAATGGGTAGTGTCTGTCATTTTAGGATTTAAGCCATTGGTAAAACATAGTTTATCGTGGATAATATTAACGGAAGATAACCTACCGAAATGCGATACTTCTAGCGCATTTCAGAGTTGGATAGACTGACTCTGTCTTTGTTTCCTCCTCTTTTTAAGGGGGGGTAGAGGGGGATCAAAGACGATCTCTTTCTATCTACGCAAACCTGAATTGCTTTGGCATGGACATACTTCTCTTTAAAATTAAATAATAACGTAATACAGATTCAAATAAATTCTGTGTGATTCCTCCATAAAAGAGGAACATCGGC